>CALLZY010000088.1 GCA_937858715.1 uncultured Chitinophagaceae bacterium
GGTTCCCGGTAAGTAAACTCAGAAGCATCTTTGGGTGTAAGTATTGTAATAAGAAATGGCCTTACGAAAGCAATAAGGGTACATGCCGCGGCATGGAGGCCAGGTGTCATGGAGAAATAATCAAGAGTAAGGCCGGTCATAAACCCAATTATCAACAACCATTGCCTTGAAACAGAGAAGGGCAGCCAAAGGATAAACAGGTAATATATATAAGGAGTGATATAGCGGTGCAAATGCGGAATTTTATCCAGCACATATACCTGGAGCAGGATGAAAATAACAAACCGGAATATGTTTCTTACAGCATCACTCACTTTTGGTTCTTTTTGGTTTCTTCTATTTTTTTCCTTGTTTCTTCATACAATTTTATCTGCTCTTCTCTCTCAATATTCTCAATAATATGCACCTGCTGCAGGTTGTTGAAATTAGCAGCAGTTTTGATTCTCAACAGGTACATACCTGATGTATTGTCAATTTTTACATCGGCAACAGTGCCCACCATATATCCGGGAGGAAAGTTATAAGAAACTGAACTGGTAAGTACCGTATCTCCTTTTTTCACTTCAACCGTTTTGGGTATTCTTTTCAGGGTAAGAAAGCGGGGGTCTTTCCCATCCCATTCTGCCGTTCCTGTTTCACCACTTTTTTTAAGGGAAGCACTTACAGAATTCTGCACATGCAGCAAACTCATCACCTGGCTGAAGTTGGGGCTTACGCCAACAACCACTCCCACCACACTGCCGTCGGAGTTTACCACGGCCATATTGTCCTTTATTCCCTGGTTTGCACCCCGGTTCAACTGTATGTAGTTCTTCTGAGAGTTTACAGTGTTATAAACCACCACTGCCGGTCTTGAAAAGTAGCGGCGATAGGTGCCCATCGTATCAATTGGCACTGAGTCTCTTACCAACTGAACTGCCGTGTCCCTTACACTAAAATTCCGGGGCAACAAGTTAAGCAGGGAATCATTTAACCTGTGTACCCGCCGGTTTTCCTCTTTCAGTGTAAAATAGTCTTCCACTTTATTATACTGGCTGTTGATGCGGCCTGTAACTTCATTAGCCACTCCAAGAAACTTTGCCCGGTGATACCGGTTATAGCTGAACAAAAACCACAGTGCCACTCCCTGCAGAAAGAGAAAGGTGAAAAATGTTCTGTAACGCCGGATGAAAAGGAAGATGTTACGCATAGCAGGGTTTAAGGTTTAAGGTATAAGGTTTGGGTTGTTGTTAATGCAAACTTCCTTTTACCTTACACCTCACCCCTTTTATCTCATTACGAAAGGATACTTATCATAGTTTTTCAGCGCAATGCCGGTTCCCCGTACCACACTTTTCAGCGGATCGTCTGCTATATGTACGGGAAGTTTAATCTTATTACCCAGCCTCTTATCCAGGCCACGCAACAGGGCACCACCACCCGTAATGTACAAACCACGGCGGTAAATATCGGCAGCCAGCTCAGGAGGTGTTTGCTCCAGTGCTTTAAGGATGGCTTCTTCTATTTTGAAAATACTTTTATCCAGTGCTTCGGCAATTTCCTGGTAGCTTACCATTATCTGCTTGGGAATACCCGTCACAAGGTCACGGCCATTTACCGGAAAATCATCCGGCGGGTTATCAATTTCTTTCATAGCCGCACCCACCTGAATTTTAATCTGTTCAGCAGTTCTTTCGCCAATCAGCAGGCTGTGGTAGCGGCGCAGGGCTTCCATAATATCAGCTGTAAACTCATCTCCGGCAATACGGATGCTTTGGTCACATACGATTCCCGCAAGGGCAATTACAGTAATACCTGTTGTACCACCACCAATGTCAATAATCATGTTACCAACCGGTTCCTCCACGTCAATGCCAATACCAAGGGCGGCGGCCATGGGTTCATGAATGAGGTACACCTCTTTGGCACCGGCCTGCTCGGCACTGTCACGAACAGCCCTTTTTTCCACTTCGGTAATGGAAGATGGAATGCAAATCATCATCCTCCAGCTTGGGGGAAAAAGGGGTTTCTTGGGGTAAACCAATTTAATCAGTTCCCGTATCATCAGCTCGGCAGCGTTAAAGTCGGCAATTACGCCATCCTTTAGCGGCCTTACGGTGCGGATGCTTTCATGTGTTTTTTCATGCATCATCAGCGCCTTTTTGCCTACCGCCAGCACCTCTTTGGGGTTGTTGCGGTTAAGAGCAACAATACTCGGTTCGTTCACCACTACTTCTTCGTTGTGTATGATGAGGGTATTTGCCGTACCCAGGTCGATGGCTATTTCTTGTGTAAACCAGTTAAAAAGTCCCATTAAATTATGTTGGATTTACCTGCCTACCGGCAGGCAGGTTGAGGGCAAAGGTGGAGGAAATTATTTGAATTATCAAAGGGAAACCCTTGCTGGAAGCGGTTTTTTTGAAGTTTTTTCCATATGAAAATTTACGTTAAAAAACGGGCAGCACTCTTTTGCTACTTAAAATTTCAGTATAATGGTCAACCTCATTTTCGATTAACTTCACCCAATGCGAATCATCACCCGGACTGTCTTTGTTCTCTCTATGGTGAGCCTGTTTGCCGATGTGGCCAGCGAAATGCTGTACCCGGTAATTCCGGTTTATCTGAAAGAGATTGGCTTCACCGTTCTGTGGATTGGTGTGCTGGAAGGTGTGGTGAACTTTACTGCCGGCATCAGTAAAGGATACTTTGGAAAACTAAGCGATGAAAAAGGGTTGCGGCTGCCATTCGTTAAGCTGGGATATTTCCTGAGTGCATTATCAAAACCACTGATTGCCGCATTTACATATCCTGTATGGATTTTTTTCGTTCGCACATTAGACAGGCTGGGCAAAGGAATCCGCACAGCATCAAGAGATGCTTTACTGTCGCAGCAGGCCACCAAAGAAACTAAGGCAAGGGTGTTTGGATTTCACCGCAGTATGGATACAGTTGGTGCAGCAATAGGCCCCATAATAGCTTTACTGTTTTTATACTTTTATCCGGGCAGTTATAAGGCACTCTTTTATCTCGCCTTCATTCCAGGCGTTATTTCAATACTGCTCATTTTTTTGCTGAAGGAAAAAAAACAGCCGGTTTCCACATTAGGAAAGGGCAGCTTCTTTTCTTTTTTTAAGTACTGGAAGATAGCTACTCCTGAATTCAGAAAGGTTGTACCGGCATTGTTACTGTTTGCCCTGTTCAACAGTTCTGATATTTTTTTGCTGCTGATTACAAAAGAAAGTATTGGTGAAAGTGGTTTGAAAATGTTTGGAACAGTATTTAACGCTGATACTGTAACTATTGCTGCATACATTGTTTACAATCTTGTGTATGCTGCTGCTTCTTATCCGATGGGAGTGTTAGCCGACAGGCTAAGCCATAAAGCAGTTATCACTTCCGGTTTTATTTTATTTGCAGTGGTCTATGCCGGTTTTGCCTGGCATCCTTCTGCTTCCGTAATCTTTTTGTTGTTTGTACTGTATGGAATTTATGCAGCAGCCACCGAAGGTGTGATAAAGGCATGGATTACCAATCTTGCCCACCATGAAAACACAGCCACTGCCATAGGTTTTTACACCAGTTGCGAAAGTATCAGTACGCTGCTGGCCAGTGTGCTGGCCGGTGCCATGTGGACTTTTATCAGCCCTTCATTTACTTTTGGAACTACGGCTATCATTGCAGTAATAGTAGCCGTTTACCTGTTTAAAACTTCAGGAATAAAGACATGAGTCATTCGAACTCATAGCCAATATCGCTCCGGTAGTATTTCTTTTCAAATGAAACCTTCTGCATTTCTTCTTTTGAAATCGTAGCTGCATCAAAAACGGAAGTGCCATAAGAAGTGATGCAAAATACCCGGCCACCGTTTGTAACCACTTTACCTTCTTTTTCAGTTGTGCCCATATGAAAGAGAATGCTGTCGTCCGGATTAATATCTCCCAAACCCTTTATTTCAATATCCTTTTTATAATCGCCGGGGTAGCCGCCACTTACTGCCACAACTGTTGCTGTAGTTCGTGAATCTGTCTCAATGTTTATTTTATCCAATTGCTGGGTGGTGGCTGCAGTAAAAACTTCAACCAGATCATTTTTTATTCTTGGTACCACCACTTCTGTTTCCGGGTCGCCCATGCGACAGTTGTATTCAATCATATAAGGTTCATCATCCTCAACCATCAGCCCAAGAAATATGAACCCCCTGTATTCCAATCCCTCTTTGCTTAATCCTTCTACGGTAGGCTTAATTATCCTTTCTTCAATTTTTTTCATCAGCGATGGAGTGGCAAATGGCACCGGGCTGATTGCGCCCATACCGCCGGTATTGGGGCCGGTATCTCCTTCTCCCACCCTTTTATAATCTTTTGCCTCGGGCAGGATAACATAATTTTTGCCATCTATCAACACAAACACAGACATTTCAATTCCTTTCAGGAATTGCTCCACCACCACCTTTTTACTGGCTTCGCCAAATTTTGCCCTTTGTATCATCAGGTCGAATTCGGCAATTGCTTCCAGGTGATTCTCGCAAATAACAACACCCTTGCCAGCGGCCAAACCATCTGCCTTTAATACTATCGGCAAAGTATGGTTTTGCAGGTATTCCACCCCTTCTTTATAATTGTTCAGAGTAAACTCCCCGTACGCAGCTGTGGGGATATTATGACGCATCATAAATGCTTTTGCAAATGCCTTGCTGCCTTCTAATTGTGCACCTGCCTTTCCGGGCCCGATAACATCCAGGTTTTTTAAAGCCGGATGAGTGATGAGATAATCTGTAATGCCTTTTACAAGCGGTTCTTCAGGGCCTACAATAACCAGATTAATTTGATGAGAGAGACAGGCATCTTTAATGGCTTCAAAATCGGTTACACCAATGGGGAGGTTTGTTCCGCAAGTGGAGGTGCCGGCGTTGCCCGGCGCAATAAAGAGTTTTTCGCAGAGCGGACTTTGGGCAATTTTCCAGGCTATGGCATGCTCACGGCCGCCTGAACCCAGCAACAGTATTCGCATAAATGTATTGGATTGTTTTTCGGGTGCAAACATACAATCACAAATCCACAATCTGCCGAAAACAACCGGGGTTCGTGAAATTTCACGAACCCCGGTTGAAACACATCAAATAGACTGAATTTATTTTGCAACCCTTTCCAACCACTTCACCATGAAAATCATTGTGAACATTGAAATAAGGCAGGCTCCAACAAATATTGCCCAAGTAGCCCATATAGGTATGGCATGATAGAAAATTGCCCCGATAAATAATAACTGGTTACCAATTGCAGTAGCAGCCAGCCACATTCCCTGCATAATGCCCTGCAACTTTGGAGGAGCTACTTTTGATACAAATGAAATACCCAGCGGACTGATGAACAGTTCAGCAACAGTAAGAATGAAATAAGTGCCAATCAGCAGCCATGGTGTTACCCTTTCTGCATCTTTCAATCCACCCATAGCTTCTCTTGCGCTGTCTAATGGAAGACCTTGCGAGCCCAGCGCCATCACCACATAAGCAAGAGCGGCTATTCCCATACCTAACGCAATTTTTTTAGGGGTTGAGGGTTCCTTTCCTTTTGCCCTCAGCCAACCAAAAAATGCCATGATAATGGGTGTAAGAAATACAACAAAAAACGGATTGATTGACTGGAACAGTTCTGCGCCTTTCAACCTTGTAAAGCCAAGGTCAACATCAATTTTACTCAGATCTGTATAATCTTTTGCAAAGTATGTAAGGGTGAGTCCATTTTGATGGAAAGAGAACCAGAAGAATATCACCACTGCCAAAACTGCCAACACAGCATATATCCGTTGTTTTACTTCGCTGGCAGGCATTTCGTTTTCACCCAGGCCATGCGCCTTTTCAGTTTTTGCTTTAGGGTCAGGGAAAATCCGTTTATTTTTAATATAAATCACCAATGATACAAGCATAGCCCCGATTGCAATAGCAAATGCATAGTGGAAACCGGTAGTGAACAGGTTAAGGTATTCTTTTGAAAAAGCAGTCAGGTCTGCGCCAGTATAACCAACTTCTGAAGCAATACTTTGTAATCGCTGTGCCCCTTCTGTCGTAATAGTATTATCAAGATGGGCATGCGCCAATGCCGGCAGGTCTGCATTATATTGGAAGCCGTGAGACTGAACCCACCAGTTACGTATCGCTACCGCAAAAATGGGAGCAAAGATGGCACCTACATTAATAAACATATAAAACAACTGAAAGCCGCTGTCCCTCATTTTAGAATGCTCTGGTGTGTCGTACATCTGGCCAACCAAAGCCTGAAGGTTGCCTTTAAAAAGGCCATTGCCGAAGGCAATTAAGAAGAGACCAAGGCAGGTAATAATCAAAAAGAAGGTGAACTTATTGGCCGGAACAGGCGTACCCGATGGATAAGCAAGCACTACATAGCCCAAAGCCATCAGTAATATTCCTGCAAGGATAGTGCCTTTGTAATTCCTTGTTTTATCAGCAATAATACCGCCTACCAAGGCAAGTATATAAATAGAAAAATAAAACACAGAGTAAATAATGCCTGCTTTTGTACCACTGAGTCCAAACTTAGACATCAGAAACAAGGTCAGGATACCCATCATGGTATAAAAGCCGAAGCGTTCGCCCATATTGGCCAGAGAAGCTGCCAGTAATCCTTTAGGATGATTTTTGAACATAAAAGTTGATTTTGTATTTAATTATGAGAATACTTAAGAAAACAATTCCGAAATTCGGTGAAATCCGGGGGTTATCTGTAATTATTTTATCCCGTGCATCTTTCCTATCAGCCAACGGGAAAGAAAAAGAACGATTACTCCTAATAAGCCGACAAAAACTGCAATGCCGGCAAAAATGGTAAGTGCGCCAAATTTATTTACAAACTGCACTGAAATACCGCTTAACAAGTTAGCTACAAAACTGCTCAGAAACCATACCCCCATAAACAAAGAGGCCATTCTCAAAGGTGCCAGTTTTGATACCATGGAAAGACCAATTGGCGAAAGCATCAATTCTCCAATTGTGTGCAGCAAATAAGTTGCAAGCAGCCACAAAATACTGGCCTTTACATTTACATCCGTGTTTTCGCCACCCCTTTCCAGCACAGCCCCAACCATGAATAAAAATCCAACAGCAAGAGCAATCATTCCTAATCCCATTTTTACCGGGGTGGATGGATTTTTTCCATTTTTTTCGAGCTTCATCCATAAATAGGCAAATACAGGACCAAGAAATACAATCAGCAACGGATTAACAGCCTGCATCCATGATGTAGGCATTGTCCAGCCCATTACATCCAGGTTAATATATTTATCAGTATATAAAGTGAGTGTGCTGCCAGCTTGTTCAAAACCTGCCCAAAAAAATGTTACAAAAAATACCATCACTACGATTACAGCAATTCTGTCCCTTTCTACTTTGGTCAACGGAGTTTTTTCAACTTGCTGACCTTCCACTTTGGCCCTTGCTGGTTTCAAACCAATATCACCAAGATATTTATTTGCATAAAGCAAGTAAATGATTAGACCCAACAACATACCGATGCCGGCCACAAAAAAGCCCCAGCGATATAAATAAGTTTCTCCAAAATATCCGCAAATGATTGGTGCCAAAAAAGCTCCGCCGTTGAAAAGCGAATAATAAATAGTGAAAGCACTGTCACGGCGTTTGTCACCAGCTTCATACAGGTCGCCAATCATTGTGGGCGCAGAAGGTTTGAAGAACCCATTCCCCATTGCCAGAATCGTAAGCCCTAAGATGAAAATGAGATAATTGTCCTGCATATTTCCTGCCAGGGTAAAGTGGCCAATCATAATCAGGATGCCACCCACCAGAACCGATCTGCGTTTTCCCCAATAATGGTCGGCAATGTATCCTCCAATTAATGGCAGCACATAGCATGCACCTGTAAATAAACCATAAATAGTACCGGCAGTATTCTCATCAATTCCGAGTCCGCCAAGGTGTGCTTTAGGTCCTCCCTTCATAATATCGTTAGCCATATATAAAATGAGAAAAGCCCTCATTCCATAGTAACTAAACCTCTCCCAAACCGATGTAAATGAAATGAGGTACAAGCCAAGAGGCTGTCCAAAAAGCTCTTTCTTCGATTGTGATGACATACCTGTTTTTATTAAGTCGCTAATGTATAAAAAATAACCCGAAATGAAGGTCCGGCCATCACTTCGGGTTATTCTTCGTATAAGTCAGACCGTTCCGGCCTGAGCATGGTATTAATGTTTAATATTCGGCTTCTCCAGCCCGTAACCTTTTTTACGGTCTTCCATCTTTAGCATAAAAGCAAAAAATATTGCCAGAAAACCAAAGCAGGCAAATATCAGCATTGGGATGGTGTAATTGTACTGTATATACGTTTCTTCTTTCCCTTCTACCATTTTAGTAACTGTGCCAGTTATACAATACTTATCAAGCACCCATCCAATAAGTAATGGCACACCCATCAATCCCCAGTTTTGCACAAAAAAAGTTAAGGCATAAGCAGTTCCTAATTTTTTCTCTGGTATTATTTTGGCTACGGATGGCCACATGGCTGACGGCACAAGCGAAAAGCCAATTCCCAGTAATGCGACCAACCCTATTGCAACGGGCAGGCTGTTAAGCGATGGTATAGAGAAAAGCAGATGCACAACCAGCAGGATTACTGAACCGATAATCATAATTGTGGCACCCTTGCCTTTTTTATCATATAGACTGCCGAAGAAAGGGGTGAGGAACAAAGCTGCAAGTGGTAATAGTGCTGGTATATAACCTGCAAAGTCATCTGAAATTTGAAACTTTTGCTGCATAAGGCTCACAGCGTATTTTATGAAAGGAAACACTGCTGAATAAAACAATACACATAGAATTGTTATCAGCCAGAAGGCTTTATTTTTTGAGATATCCAGAATATCAGAAAACCTAAACTCATCATTTTGCTGTATACCTGCATCAATGTCTTCTTTATCTAATTTTTTGTCCATTACAGTAAAAAGAATAAACACAAGCAGGCCCACACAAAGCAAGAAGAGGGAAAGCAATACAGGAAAACTGATATTTCCTGTCATCTTAACTAATGGAATTGGGGTGAACATGGCCAGTGCAGTACCAATCCTTCCTGTTGAGGTGTTCAGGCCAATGGCCAATGCCATTTCCTTTCCTTTAAACCAGCGGACAACCGCCTTATTTGCTGTAATACCAAACGTTTCGCAACCCACGCCAAAAACAGCGAAGCCAACACCCGCCATTGCAGCAGAAGTTTTAGTATTGCCGAAAAAAGTTAATGAACCAATATGCAAGCCCATGCCATCTCCAAAGTATCCGTTTATGGCAAGGTATTTTATAAATGCTCCTGCAAGCATTACAATGATTGATATAATACCTGTAAGTCGGATGCCCATCTTATCAAGGAACATCCCGCCAAATAACAACATAAGTAAGAATACATTAAACCATCCGTAGCCACTGGTAAAAAGGCCATACTCAGAAGCTGACCAATTGAGCTTTCTCTGTAATCCATCCTGTAGCGGGGCCATCGCATCGGTGAGATAATACATGCACATCATGGTAAACGAAACGAGGATGAGCACCGTCCATCTCGCCGTTTTCGATTCCCGCAGGGAAGTTGCTTGCTTTTCAGCCATATTAAAATTTTAGAGTGGTTGTATCAGAGACATTAAGTTGCTAATGTATTAAATTTAACCGGAAAGAGAAGGTCTTTTTATAGTGCCAAAATCGCCGTACCGGCTTGTTTTCCTTGAATTTATTTCACTAACTTGCCTCAATTAATTTTCTGCCTCCTCACATAAAAACTGCTGTATGAGCAACTCCTCCGAACAAAAAAAGTTTGTGCCTTTTGTTTCGCCTGAATCCAACATGGCTGAGTTTACAATAAAGGCACTGGTAATTGGTCTGGTAATGTCAGTAATACTTGGTGCCGCCAATGCCTATTTGGGACTAAGGGCCGGTATGACGATTGCCGCCACTTACCCCGCCGCCGTTATTGGCATGGCCTTATTAAAAGTGCTGAAAGGAACAATCCTTGAAGAAAACTTTGCCCGTACCGTTGGGTCAATTGGAGAGTCTGTTGCTGCCGGTGCCATCTTTACGCTGCCGGCATTTTTTATTGCCGGTTTGTGGGATCCATTCTTCACAACCGGACATTTTATTACTTCCACCATCATTCTTATTGCCGGTGGTATCCTCGGTATTATGTTCGTGGCGTTGCTGCGCAAAGTAATGGTGGAAGATGTGGAATTGCCTTTCCCTGAATCAGTGGCTGCAGCGGAAATCCACAAGTCGGGCCGCAACAGCGGCGGTGGCTCCAAATATCTTTTTGGCGCTATGGGTCTCGGTGCGTTGATACAGGCATTGGGACAAATGAACTTTTTCAAAATCAGCTACGACAAGTTTATTTCCCTTAAAGAACAACTCATTCCGAGTACAGCCATTAAAGTTAAGGGTGGTGCTTTGCTGAGTGCCCCGGCTGTTAGCCCCGCCTATATGGGTGTTGGTTATATCATCGGTCCCAAATTGGGTGCTCTTAATTTCAGTGGAGGTTTGCTGGCATGGGGATTACTCACACCAGTTTTATACTATTTTATCGCCCCTTATATTGATGCGGCTTTTTTGAACCTGTGGGCACATGAATTTGCAACGGCAAATGGTAAAATATCAGAGTCAGAAGCACTGGCTAAAGTAAGCAATCCTGAATTTCAGATTGCACAGATATGGAGATTGGTGGTTCGGCCGATCGCTATCGGCGGAATGCTGATGGGTGCCGGTTTCACCTTATTTAAAATGAGGAAAAGCCTCAGCACCGGTATTTCCCGTTCTATCAGTGATGTAAAAAAGGCAGCAACGGGTGGCGGTACGTCAGTAAGGACAGAGAAGGACATTAATTTCTCTTACATCATGCTTGGTATTTTAGGAGTTGCTATTGCCACTTTCTGCATTACTTTCTTCCTGTTTGAAACATCATTCCTTGCAGCATTTGTTGCCTCAACAGTGATGATAATACTGGCATTCTTTTTCGCTGCCATTTCCGGATACCTTGTTGGAATTATGGGTTCCAGCAATAACCCTATCAGCGGTTTAACACTTACTGCATTGGTGGTAACAGCTCTCATTTTAGTATTGATGGGAGTAGATGCCAAGAGCGGCGGAGTAGCGGCTGTATTAGGTGTTGCCGCCATCGTTTGTGTATCCGCTGCTGTTGCCGGTGAAATGCTGCAGGATTTAAAAGCAGGACATATCTTAGGCGGTACGCCATGGAAAATGCAGGTGGGAGATATTATTGGTGTTATACTGGCGGGCAGTGTGATGTTCTTTGTACTTAACTTTTTAAACGAGGCCGATATTGCACAAGGCAAGATGGCCGTTGAACAAGGTGGCGGATATGTGGGTGGTTTTGGCAGTAAAAACCTTGCAGCACCACAGGCCGGTTTGATGGCGATGCTGTCAAAAGGAATAGTAGGTGGTGGTATGACATGGCCACTGATTATATTTGGTATGCTGATGGGCTTTGCCTTAATCCTGATGCAGGTTAAAAGCCCGATGCTGATAAGTGTGGGCATGTACCTTCCGCTTGAAACTACGTTTGCCATCTTCATCGGTGGTTTGGTGAAAGGCATAGTTGATATGGTGGTTAAAAAGAAAAACTTTAACGCTGCACAGATAGCAAGAGTGGAAAATGTAGGCGTATTGCTGGCGGCTGGTCTGATTGCCGGAGAGGCACTTACAGGACTTGCTTTTGCTCCGTTTAAGATTGCAAATATTAATATCACGCAAAACATCTATTCCAATCCTCACATAGTTATTGGTATAGCGATAATAATACTGGTAGCGATAGGAATGATACAAATACCTGTTAAGAATGCCGGCAGTCCGGATGAACCGGCACCACCAACTGCGAACTTTTAATGTAGTTACACAGAGGTTCTCAGAGGATTCACAGAGAACCTCAGAGAATGATTAAGTTCATTGAAACGGTTATCCTCATCCTGAAAGTTCAACTAATGGAAATAAATAGTATAACAGAAAAAATTATTGGATGCGCCATTGAAGTACATAAGCAGTTAGGACCGGGTATGCTCGAATCGGCATATGAAGAGTGCCTGTATTATGAGCTTACCAGTGCAGGGTTGCAGATTGAGAGACAAAAGGCGGTTCCGGTAGTATATAAGGAAGTAAAATTAGATTGTGGCTACAGGATTGATTTGCTGGTTGAAAATGCGATTGTTGTAGAATTAAAAGTTGCTGATGGTTTCAACCCCGTTCATGAGGCTCAGATATTAACGTATATGAAGTTTGCTGAAAAGAAAACCGGGTTGCTGATAAACTTCAATGTAACATTACTGAAAAATGGGATAAAGAGATATGTAAGATGGTAGGCACTAATTCGGAAATTCTTGCACAGAGCTTCTCAGAGGAATACAGAAAATCTCTGTGCAACTCTGTGAATACTCAGTGGTTCTCTGTGTAACAAAAATGAAAAATTGAGAAAGAAATCAAATATCAATTACCTGGAGCTTACACCCGCACGGGTGCATGAGCATATTATTGAAGAAAACAAATTGGTAACTGTACTGGTGCCCAGGTTTAGCAGCAGGTTTTGGAAAAAGATACTGGCAGGCCGTGTTAAAAACCAGTTCATCAACCTTAACCTTGACGAACTGGGCTCTGCCACCTGGCTGCAGATTGACGGCAATAAAAATGTGGCACAGATTTGTGAGAGCCTTACAAACCACTTTGGTGAAGACTTCGTTCAGGCAGAGGAAAGAACAATAAAGTTTATGTCGCAACTGTACCTGAACAAGATGATTAAGTTTAAGGAATTGAAGAAATAGATTGTGTTGTGCAGAGACGCAAAAGTTTTGCTGAGCTGCGAACGGGACGATGAAAGGAGCGTCGCAACTTCAGTCAAATAGTAGTACCGGCCCTGACCCGATAATAACAACTCTTAAATTTTAATAAACACTCACTATGGCAAACAAAGTAATAAGCCACTTGTATCCCCAGCCTGTCTGGGAGATTTTTGAAAGTATTTGTGGCGTTCCCCGTCCGTCGAAGCATGAAGAAAAAATTATGGCCTGGACACTCAACTTCGCCAAAGAACATGACGTTGAGGCTTTCCAGGATAAAGCCGGCAACGTAATCCTGCGCAAACCTGCCACACCCGGAATGGAAGACCGTAAAGGTGTTGTGCTGCAAAGCCACCTTGATATGGTGCCGCAAAAAAACAGTGATACTGTACATGATTTTGAAAAAGACTCCATTCTTCCCCGCATTGAAGATGGTTGGGTAAAAGCCACCGGCACTACGCTTGGCGCTGATAATGGTATTGGCATGTCGGCATCGCTGGCGGTAATGGCTGCAAAAGATATTGTACATGGCCCAATTGAGTGTCTGATAACTTTTGATGAAGAAACCAGCATGGGCGGCGCAACCGCACTGGAAGGTGGTGTGCTGCAGGGCGACATTCTCATTAATCTTGACTCGGAAGACCATGGTGAAATATTTATAGGATGTGCCGGTGGTGTTAATACAACTGCAAAACTGAAGTACAGCGAAGAAACTACTGATGCTTCAATGGCGGCATACAACGTAACGGTTAAAGGATTGAAAGGCGGACACTCTGGTCTTGATATTCACCTTGGCCGTGGCAATGCCAATAAAGTGATGAACCGTGTGTTGTGGAATGCTGCAAAACAATTTGGATTGCGGGTGTCGCAAATAAGCGGCGGTTCTTTGCGAAATGCCATTCCAAGAGAAGCCTTTGCATTGGTGACTGTTCCGGCGGCCAACAAAGCTGCTTTTGAAAAATTTGTAGCTGATTTTTATGCCGAGGTAAAAAATGAATTAGCATCAACAGATGAAGGTGTGATTATTTCTGCCGAAGCAGCAACCTTACCTGCAACAATAATGGATGCGGACAGCCAGCAGAAATTCCTGGATGCAGTTTATGCTTGTCCTAATGGTGTATTCGGTATGAGTGCGGATATGCCCGGCCTTGTAGAAACATCGAACAACCTTGCTATCGTTAAATCTGAAGGCGGCTATATCGTATTTGAGTTATTGCAAAGAAGTTCTGTAGAAACACAAAAGGACGATATCCGTAATGCTGTGTCCAGCACATTTACACTGATAGGCGCAGAGATAGAGCATAGTCATGATTATCCGGGATGGAAGCCAAATGTACATTCAGAAATATTGAAGGAAATGGTGGGAGTATTTAAGAACATGTATGGCAAAGAACCCAAACTGATGGCCGTGCATGCCGGATTGGAATGTGGCCTGCTTGGCAGGGTTTATCCCAAGTGGGATATGATTTCATTCGGACCAACTATCCGTTCTCCGCACTCACCAGATGAAAGAGTGAATATTGAATCGGTTGGTGAGTTCTGGAAATATTTGCTGGAAACATTGAAGAACATACCCAAAAAATAACGACGTAAACCGACAAACAATAAACTTTAAATTCTCTTTATGTCAGACCATGTAAAAGAAGTAAAAGGCCTTCCGGATAATGCGTATAAGGAACTGAAACCGGGAGAAGAGTACAAACCAGTGATGCCTGCCAACCAGGTGTTTCCAGAGGTTACCACCTGGTCGGTGGTGATGGGGTTGCTGATGGCAGTGATATTTTCTGCTGCGGCTGCTTACTCCGGGTTGAAAATCGGGCAGGTGTTTGAGGCCGCCATTCCTATTTCTATTATCGCTGTGGGAGCATCAATGGCTACAAGAAAGAAAAATGCACTCGGGCAAAATGTCATCATTCAATCTATTGGTGCCAGCTCGGGGGTGATTGTTGCCGGTGCAGTGTTTACCATTCCCGGTTTATACATTCTGCAGCATAAATACCCTGAGATACAAGTTAGTTTCTGGCAGATATTTTTCTCATCATTACTGGGTGGTTTCCTCGGTATTTTGTTCCTGATTCCCTTCCGCAAATACTTTGTGAAGGACATGCATGGCAAACTGCCATTCCCGGAAGCCACAGCAACCACCGAGATATTAATGACTGGCGAGAAAGGCGGGTCCCAGGCAAAACTGCTGGTTGTAGCAGGTATGATTGGCGGCTTGTTTGAGTTTGCCTTCTCTTATTTAAAATTGTGGGGTGAAGAATTTACATCAAGAATCGTTACTGCCGGAGCAACACTGGCTGAGAAATCAAAAATTGTATTTAAGCTGAGTGTCAGTCCGCTGATATTCAGTTTTGGATTTTTAGTAGGGCTTCGCTATTCACTCATCATTACCGTGGGATCGCTGCTTTCATGGTTTGTATTTATACCATTGATAAATGAAATAGGACATCTCGCTGCTGCAAGCGGAGGCACTAATCCTTTTGCCGAAATGCAACCTGAACAAATCTTCAGGACATATGTACGCCCAATCGGCATTGGCGCTATAGCAATGGCAGGTATCATTGGCATTATCAAATCGTCGGGTGTAATTGCCGGTGCCTTTAAACTGGCTGCCGGCGTAGGAGGCAAAGCACACGAAGAGGCTAAAGTTGAACGTACGCAAAAGGATATGAAGATGTCCTTTGTAATGCTGTTCATCCTGCTTACACTTGTTGCCATTTTCGTGTTTCTTCTGTTGGGTGTACACATAACAATTGTACAGGCATTAGTTGCTTTGATTACCATACTGGTAATTTCATTTTTGTTTACAACTGTTGCTGCCAATGCTATTGCAATTGTTGGTTCTAATCCTGTTTCCGGTATGACGCTGATGACACTGATTCTTTCTTCTGCCATCTTGGTTTCTGTTGGCCTTAAAGGCTGGCAGGGCATGGTAAGTTCGCTGATTATAGGTGGCATTGTTTGTACCGCTTTATCAATGGCCGGCGGTTTTATTACCGACCTGAAAGTTGGTTATTGGCTGGGAACAACACCCGAAAAGCAGCAGTCGTATAAATTCCTCGGTACAATATTATCGGCAGCTACTGTTGGTATAGTAATTTATATTTTGAATGATGTGTTTGGGTTTGTTGCGACTGAAGAACATAAGAACCCGATGGTGGCACCTCAGGCCAATGCTATGGCAGCTATTATTGAACCGTTGATGTCTGGCAGTGGCGTTAGCTGGATATTGCTGACGGTTGGAGCTTTCATCTCGATTTTGATGAACTGGCTGAAAGTCTCGCCGCTTGCATTTGCCCTGGGTGTGTTTATTCCTTTACAATTAAATACTCCGCTGGTGGTTGGCGGATTACTTAATCATTGGTTTAACAAGAGTACCAAAAATGAAAAACTGGCGATTGCCAGAACCAACAGAGGTATTTTGATTTCATCAGGCTTTATTGCCGGCGCCGCACTCTTTGGAGTTATAGGCGCAGTTATCCTCTTCATCACCGGAAGTGAATCTTCTCTGTACCTCGTTCATTGGGAGAAAATTGCTAAAGGTGAAATGCTGATGGAACTGTTAGCACTTATTGCTTTTGCATTACTGCTGGTTTATTTCATCTGGGAGTCGTTCAAGGCAAAAGAAGAAGATTAGGTTTCGCTTTGATTCATACAAAAGGGCGGCAATTAATGCCGCCCTTACTTTTTTGCTGATATTGATTTTTAAACAAAATCCATGTATTTGTATTGCTTTGCGAGAATGGTTTTATCATCCGCATTCAGCCACCTGTTAAGTACTGTTGCATAGACATCTTTAAAATCAACATTGAACTTCAGGTCTCCCTCATCAAGGTCGGCAAGGTTGGGCATCGGGTTGATTATGCCTTTCTTTTTTAATGCTCCGCTAACCAAAAACATATTGTTGGCAGTGCCATGGTCAGTTCCGCCACTTGCATTTTGTTCTACCCGGCGGCCAAATTCAGAAAACGTAAACAGGAGCACATCATTGAACCGGTTATTGGCTTTCAGGTCTTTTACAAAAGCACCCACTGCATCGTTCATTTCGGTAAACAGCCGCTGCTGTGTATTCTCCTGTCCGATATGCGTATCAAAACTTCCTAAAGAAACATAATAAACCTTTGTATTAATCTCTGAAAAAATCAGCGAAGCGATTGTTTTCAGGTTATTCCCTAAATCAGTTTTCGGATATTCCGCAGTCGTGGGATGCAACCTGCTTTGCTGGAAGATATAATCAGCCGAAGACAAGGTTTCTGCCATCGTTTTATATAGATAGTCAACAGGCTGTTCGCCTTTTTCATCTTTGTGGTTTTTTATTACATCCCTGAAGAATTTTTCATTGGCCGTTCCGTATAAACGTCTTGGGTCTTTTACTGCAATGCCTTTTATGTTTTCACCTTTTAATGCAAGGCTAAGCATATCATCAGTTTCAATGGTCTGTGTGGGCTTGTCGCATCCGTTGCACTGTGCATCCAAGTAGCGGCCCAGCCAGCCCGTTGTCCAGTACTCGCTGCTCTGGCTGGCCGTATGCCAAATATCCATACTGCGAAAATGGGACCTGTCGGGATTGGGGTAACCTACATTGTTCAATATTGCCAGGCTGCCATCGTTATAAAAATCCCTGAATGATGTCAGTGCCGGATGCAATCCTGCCTCATCGGTAATGGAAAGCGACTTGTCTTTTGTAATGCCCAGCTTAGGTCTTGCTTTATAATACAAATCATTGCGAACGGGAATTACAGTATTCAAACCGTCGTTGCCACCGCTTAGCTGCAGTATTACAACCACTTTGTTGCCTTGTGGCACCAGTGCCCTGCCTTCAAAAGCCTTTAAGAACTTAGGCAGCATCAGTGAAGCTGTTGCTAATGTTCCGGCCTGGATGAATTCTTTTCTTTTAAAGTACATATAGAATGTTTTGAACTATACGCTGCAAGCGGCGAGCAGAGTGCTTAAACTCGTAGCTCATAACTCACGGCTTATAGCTGGACTCAACACAATTGATATTCCGGTGTGCTCATTACCTGCAATGTGGCAGTTTTGATAAAGTTTTCACGGCCGGTCTGGTCGCTGTATTGTTTTATCAGATCTTCAGCCACATTGTTTTTTACCTGCAGTAAATTTCTGTTTATTTTCTTCAGCAATTCTACCCTTGGCGTGGATTCAAAATACCGGACATATTGTTTCCAGTCAATATCCACCATGATGGGTTTACCGGCCTTTTTTAACTCACCGGCAAGTTTTGCTTTAGGGTCATCCGTTTTCATACGTCCCATCATCTGGTCGTCATCATCTTTAGGCCTGATGTTAAAATCATCCCTGTCGCTAATGAGCTGAGGAATTCGCATCCTCAGCATTAATGTGCTGCTGTCAATCCATGTTTTGCCACCGGGCCAGCCGGCTACGTTGGGCGGATAAAAAAGCACTTGTCCCAAAGCTCTCTGTGTAAGCAATAATGCTTCGTCTTTCTCAAATTTCATTGGCAGCATCCGCTGAATACCAACAAGCAGCTCAACCGGTGATTTTATCTGCGAGCCAATATTCTTTTCTTCATAAAACCATTCGCTGGTGAAAATATCCTCAAGTAACTTGCTTATTTCATAATTGTTCTTGTGAAAACGTTCAGCCAGCCATTTCACTTTTGCTTCATCCACTTTTTCGTTTACCAGGAACTTATACAGCTTACGGGTAATGTATGTTGCTGTTTGTTTTTCCTCCAGCAAGATGTTCAGTACATCATCACCGTCAAAATCACCAGTGTGTCCTAAAACGGTTTTACTGCCAAAGTCATGCTGAAATTTTCTGAACACAAAATCACCACGCAGATTTGCCGTCCAGCCAGTGAAAGCCCTTGCAGCTTCTTTTATGTCATGCTCAGTGTAGTTTCCCCTGCCAAGCGTAAACAACTCCATTACTTCACGGGCAAAGTTTTCATTGGGATGATCCTTGCGGTTTTGCTGGTTGTTCAGAAAATTGAGCATAGCCGCTGTTTTCGAAACCTCCTTCAACATAGTACCAAAATTGCCCAGTGCATTTCTGCGCAGCACATCCAGCAAACCCTGCTGATAAAAAACATTCAGGTTGCGACATGCAAAATGGTTGTGCCAGAAAAAGGCCATTTTCTCCCGTAGCTGTTGCGAACTGTTTACCATTTCATACATCCAGTACAGGTTCAGGTTACGGATGCTTTCCCTGTTTTTCTGCTGCACTTTCTTTTTTTCATCAGCATCCATCTCTTTTTTTTGCAGACGGCCTGCATCTTCCAGGCCCTGCCAGAGACCTTTCAGGTAATCATCGGCCACATCTATATAATCCGGTTTTTTGGATGAGGCTTTAACCAATGCCTTATAAAACTCAACGGGGGTGTACTTAGAAAGGTCGTCCAGTTGCTCCACAGCCGGACCGAAACCGGCACGCCATAACAAATGCTGGTTTTTTACCTGGTTACTCAGCGACATGAAATTTATTTTGATTTTGACTGAAACTAAAATGAATGGTTTAAATGCTACCATAAAACGAATAACTATGCCATAATATTTTTTTACATTTGAATTAATCTGTTAAAATGCAAACAAGAGTATTAAAATTTTTTATACCTTTTATTTTCTTTGCGGGAGCAATAAATGCCTTTACTACACATGGCTGGGCAATCGGTATTCCTCTTGCACTTGCATGGTGGCTTATCCCATTGCTGGAATTACTGATTAAACCCAACCCATCCAACCTAAGCGAAGCCGAAGAAGAAATGGCAAAGAAAAGCAAAGTGTACGACTGGCTACTATATCTTGTTGTTCCTCTGCAATACACCTGCCTTTACCTGTTCCTTAGTACATGGAATGATAATAGTTTTACTGTTTATGAGACCGCCGGAAGGATTGCAGTAATGGGTTTATTGTGCGGTGTGTTTGGAATTAATGTAGGTCACGAGCTGGGCCACAGGGTAAACAAAGTTGAACAAACACTGGCAAAATCGCTGCTGCTTACATCTCTTTACATGCACTTTTTTACTGAACATAACAAAGGGCATCATAAAAGAGTGGCCACCCCCGATGATCCCAGCAGTGCCAGATACGGCGAGATGATTTACCTGTTTTATTTTCGTACTATCATTTTCAGCTATTTCAGCGCCTGGCATATTGCCAACGAAGAAACCAGGAAAAAGGAGAAGCCGGTTTTTTCGCTTTACAATGAAATGATACTCTTTCATATCATTCAGATATGTTTTGTTGTGCTGATACTGTTGCTGTTTGGCTGGCTGGTTACTGTGTATTTCCTGATTGCTGCAGCGATTGGCATTATGCTGCTTGAAACCGTTAATTACATTGAGCATTACGGTTTGCAGCGTAATAAAATGGCAGATGGCAAATACGAAAGGGCAGTGCCGGCTCACAGTTGGAACAGTGATCATATTATTGGGCGAATACTCCTCTTTGAACTAAGCCGCCATTCGGACCATCATTATCTTGCCAGCCGTAAATACCAGATACTGCGGCACCACGATAATTCGCCACAAATGCCCACTGGTTATCCGGGCATGATGATACTAGCACTGATACCACCGGCCTGGTTTTATGTTATGAATAAAAAAATAAGCGGCTTGCAAAAAATGGATAAGGTTTAATGGAAATTATTTAGACTTCCCTTTTACAGGAATTATCCATTTGGCCCCAATACCAAAATTGTTTAAGTATCCAAGGCCAAGGCTTGATCCGAAAGAAAAATTCTTTCTTTTTTCCTTTGTATCGTTATAAGATAATACTGCCTCTGTTTGTGTATAGCCTATACTTACAAAATCGGCAAATTTCAGTTCGAGCAGCAATCTTTTTCCAGTTCTGTATGCAACCCCCGGAAAAAGCCCGGCACTGAGACCATAAGATTTTTCTTTTGAATAGTAATTATTAGTGTACTGCCTGTCAGAAAAATTCAAGCCCATACGTCCTTCAGCAAACAAAAAGAAGCTCTTTCCAATAGACTTATAACGCCTTGAGAAATATCCGGCACCTGCATTATATCCATCAGATTTGTAATCAGAAGATGCTTGTGTTGGATAAGATGTTTTAGAAACATTGTATCCGGCATCAACAAAAAAACCATTAAGCCGATTTTCTTTTTTTGCAATACCAAAATCAAAAGCAAGGTTAAAACCTGTTGTCTTGTAATCAACGGGAGTAAGTCCTGAAAATGTATTCTGAACAGAAGAAGAAAAGTTCAATCCGGCACCGGCTATTTTTTCACCCGGTTGAAATTGTGCCACAGAGATATCAGATACTAATAAACCTGCAATGCTAATAAGCAATAAGTAATTCTTTCTCATAAAATAGATTTTGTCTGCAAATATGTATTCAGCATTATAAACAAAGAATGATTATTGGTCTTTTCACAAATGTTTATGTTAAGAAAAAAGAAAACATAAAAAGGAAAGCAGCGAAGTTCATTTATTCATACCTCCGATCAGTTTTACCCCTCTTATGAATTATTATTTCTCAATCGTAAAGTTTCCAGGAAATTACATTGCCAGTATCTGAGGGTATCTGCCGCTTTATGCGGCTTAGAAACGCTGTTGCAATAATTATCGGCCAAAAAAAGCTTTTGAATTAAAAATCTGAATATTTTAGGCACAATTACTTTCATTACCAAAAACCAACAAAAACAATCATGAGAAAAACATTTATTACCCTTGCCGCCGGTGCAATGCTGTTTGCTATCGGTTGTACAAAGTCTGCAAAGAATGAACCCAAAGCCGTTACTCAAGAAGAAGAGGTGTCTGCTTCTGCTACACAACGCCAATGTTCTTCTTATGAAGTATTACAAGAACAAATAGCAGCCGACCCTGCCCGTGGAAAAAGATTACAGGCAATTGAAGATCTGACCAAACAAATTATTGAGAACCCTTCACAGTTCCGTCTTTTAGCCGATGGGACAATAGAAATACCGGTAGTCTTTAATGTCCTTTACAGAACTGCAGCCCAAAATGTCTCTTTGGCTCAATTACAATCGCAAATTGATGTGCTGAACAAAGATTATGCGGCCACAAATTCAGACTATAACAAAGTACCTTCATTCTTTCAGGGTGTTGCTGCTGGCAATACAGGTATAAAATTTGTTTTAGATGCTGTAAACCGCAGGAGCACAAATACTGTGAGCTGGAGCACAAACGATGCCATGAAAAAAAGTGCAAAAGGAATTGCTCCAACCAGCCCTACTACCAAATTGAATATTTGGGTTTGTAACATGGGTGGTGGCATTCTTGGTTATGCCCAGTTTCCCGGTGGCTCTTCGGCAACCGACGGAGTAGTTCTTGACGACAATGCGACAGGAAATACAGGGACAGCCGCTGCTCCTTTTAACTTAGGCAGAACTGCAACTCACGAAGTGGGTCATTGGCTGAACCTGCGTCACATTTGGGGTGATGCCACTTGCGGTAACGATCAGGTTGGTGACACTCCACTGCATAATACTGCTAACTATGGTTGTCCTGCATCAGGACACAGAAGCACTTGTACAGGAACACCTGTTGAAATGACCATGAATTACATGGACTATACAGATGATGCCTGCATGTATATGTTCAGTGCCGGACAAAAAGCCAGAATGCAAGCAACTTTTGCTGTTGGTGGAGGCAGAAACAGTTTTGCCCAGCCATAACAGTTTTACAGAAATAAAGACCATATAAAGAAAATGCCCCTTTTAACCGGGGCATTTTTATTTCCTTCTGATGATGGCTTATTGAATTATCTCTTTGCCAAAATAACTATGCAGAACCTCCGGTAATTTTACTCCATCAGGTGTTTGGTTATTCTCCAGCAAACAAGCCACAATTCTTGGCAAGGCCAATGAGCTTCCGTTGAGTGAATGTAGTAACTGTGTTTTACCATTTTCATTTTTAAACCGGATCTTCATCCTGTTCGTCTGAAAGGCTTCAAAGTTAGAAACAGAACTCACTTCCAGCCATTTTTGCTGCGCTGCGCTGAACACTTCAAAGTCATAGGTAAGTGCCGATGCAAAACTCATGTCTCCGCCACAAAGCCTGATGATGCGGTATTGCAGTTCAAGTGAACTGAGTAATTTCTCCACATGGTTCACCATTTCTTCCAATACATCATAGCTTTTATCAGGATGCACCAGTTGAACTATTTCCACTTTGTCAAATTGATGAACCCGGTTCAATCCACGAACATCTGCGCCAAAACTTCCCGCTTCCCTTCTGAAACAAGGAGAATAGGCCGTCATCATGATGGGCAGGTCTGATTCCTTCACAATTTCTCCGCGGTAAATATTGGTGACCGGAACTTCAGCCGTAGGTATCATATAAAAATTATCGGCCTGTATATAATACATCTGTCCTTCCTTATCGGGCAATTGTCCAGTTCCGTAAGCAGTCGCTTCATTAACCATCAGCGGTGGCAGGTATTCAGTATAACCCGCAGCCGTATTAAAATCAAGGAAGTAGGAAATTAACGCCCTTTCTAATTTGGCCCCCTTCCCTTTAAACACAGGGAATCCGCTTCCGGTTATCTTAACACCGGTTTCAAAATCAACAATATCATATTTCTTAATCAGATCCCAATGCGGGACAGCACCTTCTGGTAAAGTAACTTTTGCACCCCCTTCCCTGATTACCACATTATCTGCAGCGGCTTTTCCTTCAGGCACTTTTTCTGAGGGCAGATTGGGTAACAACACCAGTTTATCGTTTAATTGTTTTTCTGTTTCAGCCAGTTTATCGGCAAGAGGCTGCTGTGCTTCTTTGAAAGAGGCCACTTCCTGCTTTTTAGCTTCAGCTTCTTCCTTCTGGCCCTTAGCCATCAGGGCACCAATTTCTTTTGATGCTGCATTAACTTTTGACAATAATGTATCTGACTCCTGTTGTATTTTCTTTCTTTCATCATCCAGTGCAATTATTTCATCCACCAGGTTAATCTGGGTAAAATATTTTACCGCCAACCTGTCTTTCACTTTCTGCGTATCATTCCGCAATACCTGAATTTGTAGCATCTTTTTTCCTTTTGCTGCAAAGATAACCGCTGACAAAGTTGGAAAGGCCAAATTCCCTGTCATTATCTTTGCCAGCATGGGTGCAGAAGTAGATTTAAAATTAAAATGGCAAGTGCTGGAAGAAAAACTGGCGGAACGTTTTGGCAAAAAGCCAGACCTTAACGCTATTCTTTTCCTCATTGGTGTGCAGGAGGCCGGTATTCCCAAAAAGGAGTTTACAAAAGAAGAAAAAACAGATCTGATGCATGTGGCCGTTTGTACTATTCTTGTCCCGGGACGGTACTATGAACTGATGTGGGTTGAGGATACCGGCTGGCCGCATTTTAAACAATTGCAGCGGATGCCTGAAATGACGACCGACGAACAGGAAGAATTTCTGAAGAAATACATTATTCGTTATTTTGAAAAGAATAAATTTATCTGATGAAGAAAATTTCATTATTACTGGTTGTTGCCCTGTTATCATTATCAGGTTACAGCCAAAAAGATTCCACTCTTAAAAAGAAAGATTTTAAAAAAGATGTGCTGCTGCAAACCACTATGGGTGATATTGTAGTGCGCCTGTCTGACTCAACTCCGTTGCACCGGGATAATTTTCTGAAACTTGTAAAGATTGGCTATTTTGACAGCGTACTTTTTCACCGGGTGATAAAAGATTTTATGATACAAGGCGGTGACCCGGACAGCAAAAATGCCCCCGCTGGTCAACCGTTGGGAAATGGCGGGCCTGCTTATACTATCCCTGCGGAGTTCAGGCAAAGCCTGTTTCATAAAAAGGGAGTAATTGCGGCTGCCCGTGATAACAACCCCCAAAAAGCCAGCAGTGGCAGCCAGTTTTATATTGTTCAGGGCAAAAAATTTACTGAGGCCGATTTAGAAAACTTAGAAAATAACAGGCTGAAACGAAAGATTCCCGCCGACCAGAAAGAAGTATATAAAACCCTTGGTGGCACACCACATCTTGACCAGAACTATACCGTTTTTGGCGAAGTAGTTAAAGGTCTTGAAGTTGTTGATAACATTGCGGCCGTTGAAACCAGCAAAGCCGCTGACCGTGACAGGCCTTTACAAGATGTACGAATAATAAAAGCCAAACTGGTAAAACGAAAAAAGAAATAGCCACTAGTAAAAAAAGGAGATGCTTACACGCATCTCCTTTTCTTTGTTTTATTCAAAATGTTTTATTGTTGTCCTATCCCTCCCTGCTGATTGCCGCCGCCTTCTGCTCTTTTCTTTTCATCATCAATGGCTGATTTACGTTGACGGGCTGCTTTTACCTGACTATTGCCAAAGCGATAACTGATATTGAACTTAAACTGCTGCATTTCTCCATGACCATGTCCTTCATTGTATGCGCCTGCAAAGCTTCCATCGCCACCCCATTGCATAGTTCTGAAAATATCGCTTATGGCAAACTTCATATTTCCTTTTCCTTTGAAAATTGTTTTTTGCAAACCTGCATCAACAAATCCCATAGGCACTGATTTAAACAACCCTTGCCAAAGCATAGGCGATACATACAGGCCGGTTAACTCACCAGTCCATCCTTTACCCAGGTTAAATGTATTCTGCAGGTAAATGATATATGAAAAAGCATCCTGGTTTATAACCCTGTCACCACCGCCAAAATCAGCCTTATAACGGGAATAGTTTGAATTGACATTTACAAAAAATCCATACCACTTATACTGAAACGGATAACTGATGTTTAAAGCCACAACATTCTGTGAAGCAAGATTTTTCTTAGTTGAGAAAGCCTTTGTCTTATCTGTCGTATCTGGCAACTGGGCAAATATGTCTTTTACATGGCTAAAAGTAAGCTTGGTTGTTAGCTTGTATTTGTAAATATGTGTAATATCAATGCTGTTAGTGTATTGCGGCTTCAGCATCGTATTCCCCTTCATGAAAGTGTATTCATTCAGCTTAAACTCAAATGGATTTAAATCCTGGTAAGCCGGTCTGTCAATACGACGGCTATATGATAAAGTCCACATCTTCATCGGGTTCTTGTTGAATGTAACAGCCGCACTGGGAAATACATCCGTATAACTTCTTGTAAAAGTAGAGTCGTAAGGTATCAGGCTGCCATTTTTCTCCTGAAAACCAGTAGAATTGCCTTTGGAATGAGTATTCTCAGCCCTGAGCCCGGCCTGGAACATAATGCCGTTTTTAAGTTGCTTGTTGTAGTTAACGTAAAGTGCATTTATGTTTTCTTTATAATCAAACCGGTTGCTTTTTAATGTATCAAGCACATTACCTGTTGTAAATACATCATAGCGTTTAAAGTCATTATCGGTATTTACAAACCCCACTTTACCACCAAAGCCCAGTCTGCCGCCTTTGTAATTTTTTTCATAATCTGCCTTTAGAGAGTACAGGTTAATATCTGTTGGGGCGGTCATTTTATATATCACCCGGCTTGTTTCAGTTGTGCCGTCACCCAGGTAATAATAATTGGGTTGGTATTGATCCGATTTAATCCGGAAGAAGCCGTAATCCGCATCAATGTTCAGTTCGCTTCCGCCTGTAACAGCATAACGATAGTTCAGGTTTGTGTTCATATTGTTACGCTGCATATCGTTATGGTTAGTGGCTTTCAGTACCCTGTTGGTTGTGCCTGTAGGCTTATAAGTAAAATACATAGGGCCATCAGTATTCAGGTCATTGCTGGCTAAGTTGCCATTAACCACTACACCAACGGTATTCTTATTATCAATAAAATAATCAGCTCCGGCTTTAAAGCCATGTGTATTATTACGGAAAACAATAGTATTGTTTTGTACAAAAGAGGTATCAAACTGCTCTCTGATTCCGTTCATTTCATTCCTGTACTTTCCATTGTTGTAGTTATAACTGCCAAACAGGTTTATTTTTTTGTTCCTGTAGTTTAGATTAAGACCACCGTTGAATTTTGGATAAAAACCCTGCACATAACCGGCATTTACAGAACCATTTGTTCCAAATGCTTTGTTCTTCTTCAGCTTAATATTGATTATGCCGGCGTTTCCGGCAGCCTCGTATTTGGCTGAAGGGTTTGTAATAATTTCGATTGCTTCTATCTGCGAGGACTGCATGCTCTTCAAATAATTAGAGAGGTCGGTTCCTGACAAAGGTGTTGGCTTTCCATCAACATAAATCTGTACACCGTTTTTGCCTGCAAGGCTGATGTTTTCGTCCTTATCAACCATTACACTCGGGCTGCGGCGCAGCAACTCCAAAGCATCGTTACCTGTTGCGTTGATGGTTCCTTCCACATTCAGGATGGTTTTATCAGCCCGCACTTCCACCATTGGTTTTTTGCTGGTTACTGTTACTCCTTTCAGGTCGCCATCGGCTTTGGCAATATTAATTTCGCCAAGATTTACATCTCCGGTGCCCGAAACTTCAAATGTCTGAGTAAAGGAAGTTTTGTATCCAACATGCGATACACTAATAAGCATGCTTCCATATTTTGTGGTAGAAATAACAAACCGGCCATCTGCTGCTGAAGCAGCCAGTTTAATAATGGAAGAATCTTTTGCGTTTAATAAAGAAACAGTTGATTTTTCTATCCCCTTACCCTGCTGATCTTTTACAATACCGGTTACTCTTTGGGCCTTTGATGCGGCTACCGAAAGAAACAAACCGGCAAATAGCACAACTAACTTGTTCATTCTTAATGGTTTTATTGGTTTTGAAGGACAAAGATACCTTTACAAAAAGGCTGTTGAAAAGCGATAAGCGACCAATGGTGCAAATACTGCTATGAACGGCACTGATTTACCGGTAAACTGTTGCAAGGCATTGATTCACCGGTGAAAGCAATGATAATACTACCTGTTCATTATCATCATTTTCCCTTAGGTTTGCAGCATAAAATTTCTGTTTATGAATTTCCCCGCTAATCTCCGCTACACGAAAGACCATGAGTGGATAAGCCTTGAAGGCAATATTGCAACTATAGGTATCACCGATTATGCTCAAAGAGAGTTGGGCGATATTGTATATGTGGAAGTTGATACTATTGGAAAATCACTCGAAGCCGGAGAAGTTTTCGGAACCGTGGAAGCAGTTAAAACCGTTTCAGACCTTTTTCTACCCGTTGCCGGAACCATTAACGAACTTAACCCAATTCTCGCCGGAAAACCTGAGCTGGTAAACAATGATCCATACGGAGAAGGCTGGATGGTGAAGATGACAGTTAACGATCCTGCAGATGTGGAAGCATTAATGGATGCTGCGGCTTATGAAGCTGAGGTGGGCTAATTTCTTTTCCTCTATTATATCTCTTTTTTTGAAAAGCAAAAGTTTTCAATACAGCGCTGCATTATTCTGGCTGTGCCTTATCACTGTATTGCTGGTTATTCCCGGAAGCAAATTCCCGAAACAAAACTGGCTCGATAAAATATGGTTTGATAAATGGGTGCATATCGGGTTGTTTGCCATACTTGTTTTTTTATGGTGCAGAACAGTAAGCAGGATTAAGGCTTTTTATTTTATCGCAGTAGCAGCCATTTTTTATGGTATCGGAATGGAGTTTGTGCAGAAACACTTTGTTTCTAACCGTGGTTTTGAAACGCTGGATATTGTTGCAGATGCGTTGGGAAGTATTTCAGGTTTGTTATATAGTTTGATGCAGTATAGAAAAAAATAAACCCCTGTGGAAACAGGGGTCGCAACCAAAACTAACTGCTTATGAGAAAATTTACTGTTTTTATAGTGAGTTCAACTAATCGCTTTCAATTGTATAACGCAAAGTTACTGCCAATAGTATCAATCTTCTTGTTAAGAAATATGTAAAAGCCATTTTTAAGTATTTTCTCCTATTACACTTCTGTATTCTTTCAACCCATCATTGTACACATACGATGCTTCTGTACAGGTCTTTACACAAGGAAAGCACTATGACATCATAAATAGGGAATCAATTGTTTTTACAGTTTCCTGACAAAGAACTCTTCTTTTTCTGTTCTTACTATACCGAAATTCATGCCAAATACAAAAATGCCGCCTCAATAAAGAAGCGGCATTTTTAATGTCTTCACAATCAATGATAAAAAGTTACTTAATAAACCCCTTAATCAGATCCATTAAGCCTCCGCCACCACTTTGATTTTCAAAACTTCCCTGGGCCTTTTGGGTAAGCCCCCCGATAATGTCCTGCAAATCAAATCCTCCGCCAGAGTTGCCACCGGCATCAGCATTGCCTCCTCCCGTAAATTGTTCCAGCAGGTTTTGCAATGAAAAACCGCCACTGCCTGAAGCTTCCTGTTGACCACCTGTTAATGAGCCTATCAGGCCATCAAGTGTGAAACCGGCATTATTGGGGTCATTGGTCTGATTGATAATTCCGTTCAGGGCATTGGGAATGAGGCTGTTTGCCACATTACTTGCCGAAGCAGGTGCCATTTTATACTTACCTACCAGTTTGCTGATGAAATAACCAACCATCATGGTAACCATTGGATTTTTTAATAATCCGCTGATACCTCCACCAGAACCGGCATTGCTGCCACCACCCTTAAATAAGTCAAGGATATTTTGAAAACCTCCACCGGCCAATACATTTTGAAAGCCGCTGGTGATAGTTTTTGTAGCATCAGCAAGCACCTCATTATTATGTTCGTTGGGAACATCCGGATTATCTACAACTGTGTCCTGGCCAAATTGTTTTACAATGTTGAATATCTGATCTAACATATTATTTGATTTAGATATGCAATATAGCCCTTTTGGAACACATCTGCAGCAAGAGGATATTAATTCTGTTTTGTGAGTTTTTCAGCATTCTCTGCGAACTGCAGCGCATCTACCAGCTCGGAGATTTCGCCGTTCAGCACTGCATCTAAATTGTATAAAGTAAGGCCAATCCGGTGGTCGGTTACCCGGCCCTGCGGAAAGTTATAAGTGCGGATTTTTGCGCTTCGGTCGCCAGTGCTCACCAAACTTTTCCTGTGACGGGCAATTTCATCTTCCTGTTTTCTTACCTGCTCTTCATACAGTTTGGTACGCAGCATTTGCATCGCTTTTTCTCTGTTGCCCAATTGCGACCGCTCTGTCTGGCAAACAACCACAGTACCTGTGGGAATATGGGTTAGCATCACCTTAGTTTCCACCTTGTTTACATTCTGACCACCGGCTCCACCACTTCGGGCTGTTTCCATTTTCACATCGGCCGGGTTCAGTTCAAAATCCACTTCTTCTGCCTCTGGCATTACGGCTACGGTTGCCGCTGATGTGTGTACACGGCCACTGCCCTCAGTTGCGGGAACCCTCTGCACCCTGTGCACACCGCTTTCAAACTTTAATGTGCCATACACATCATCTCCGGCCACTTCGAGTTGCACTTCTTTATAGCCACCAACAGTTCCTTCATTCTCACTAAGAACAGCTGTTTTCCATCCTTTCTTTTCACAGTATTTCAGGTACATCCGCAGCAGGTCGCCTGCAAAAAGGCTGGCTTCATCGCCACCGGTTCCGGCACGGATTTCCAGAATGGCATTCTTATCATCCTGCGGATCTTTGGGTATCAATAACTGACGGATGTGTGCCTCGGCCTGCTCTTTTCTCTCTTCAAGAGCCGGTGCTTCCATCTTGGCCAGTTCCCTCATTTCTTCATCGCCGCCATCCAGTGCCTCTTTGTAGAAATCTATATCGTCGAGAATTTTCCTGTAGTCGTTATAGGCCACAACTATTTTTTCCAGGCTGCGGTATTCCTTGCTGGTTTCGGCAAATTTCTTATTGTTACCAACTATTTCGGGATTGGTAAGTGCAATGCCCAACTGGTCAAATCTTGCTTTTATGGCTTCAAGCCTGTCTAACATACTAATAGAAATTCCAAATTATTAAATCACAAAGCCGATATAGTATCGGCTCCAAAGTTTGCAAAGGTAGCAAAGAAATATGGGCCGAATTTGGAATTTGGAATTTGTTTTTGGGAATTTTACACTATGGCATACAAGAAATTCAAAGCGGACAAGATATTTGACGGATACCAGTTTCATACTGAAAAAGTATTGATAACGAAAGAAGACGGAACAATTGAAGCAATCATCCCAGCTGATGAAGCTGGTTATGATATACAGGTTTTTGAAGGCATTCTTAGTCCGGGGCTTGTTAACTGCCATTGTCACCTGGAACTCAGTCACCTGAAAAATGTAATTCCGCCGCATACCGGATTGATAGAGTTTTTATGTTCTGTTGTGACAAAAAGGGATTTCTCTCCGGAAATTGTTCAACAGGAAATAATCAAAGCTGAGCAAGAAATGTATAACAACGGCATTGTGGCTGTTGGCGACATAGGCAATACCGCAGACACGGCCGAAGTAAAAAGCCGGAGTCAAATCCGCTGGCAGAATTTTGTAGAAGTATTAAGCTTTACTGATGAGAAGGCAGAGGAACGAATAAAACATTACCTGGAAGTTCTTTCTGCAATGACCGATAGCCGACCGGGCAACCATCAACGGTCATCTCTCGTTCCCCATGCCCCTTATACCATTTCCCAAAAAACTTTTCAACTCATCAACCAATTAACCGGCAACCAAATTATCTCCATTCATAACCAGGAACACCCGGCTGAAGATGAACTGTACAAAACCGGCGGAGGAGAATACCTGCGTTTGTTCAACGTCTTTGGAATTGAAAAATCACCATTCCCGGTAACAGGTAAAAGCAGCATCCGTTCGGTATTGCCTTATTTTAACAACGGGCAAACTATTTTCCTCATCCACAACACTTTTATGCCGGAGGAAGACATTGTGTGGGCTAATGAATATGCCTCTGCCAACAGATTAAAATTAGTGTACTGCCTCTGCATTAATGCCAACCTGTATATTGAAAACAAAGTGCCGCCAGTAGATTTGTTTATGAAACATAACTGCCATATCGTTCTCGGCACCGACAGCTACAGCAGCAACTGGCAACTGAGTATTGTCAAAGAAATGGAAGCTATCCATAAGCATTTTCCCCATATCCAAAAGGAAACGATTATGAAATGGGCTACACTTAACGGGGCCAAAGCACTACAGTGGAACGAAGGACTGGGTAGTTTTGAAAAAGGAAAGAAGCCGGGAGTGGTATTGTTGAATAATGAATTAACAGAATCATTACGGATATTATAGAAATAAATAGCTTTTATAATTAACTAACCCGTTAACGGAGTCTTTTAATCCCTTGACTCAAGGCCCTACGGGCGGATCTTTGGTAAATAAATTAAGTAGTGCTGGTTGAATTAGCCCCAGCGGATCGAAACAATAATAAAGTATCCCCCTTCTTGACGCTTATTTAATTAACCTTTTCAAGGTGTTAGATTGGCCTACTTCTATAATTTTACTATTGGGCAATTCTTCTTCTTTTTGTTCTATTCCCTTTTGCTGAATTATGCTTTCTGCACATAAGTGAAGCATTTTCGATTTCACTACGCCCCCCTTTGCTGTGTGGGTCAATATGGTCAATAGTAAAATCATCCCAGGTTAAAACAAATCCACACTCTTGACAAACTCTTTCATCTGTTGAATTCCAAATAATTCGTCGTTGTTCCTTTGTAAAGCCACGCTGCTTGTCCTTAATTGTAAAAACGTTTCTAATAAGATTGTCAATAATCGTCATTCGTTTTCGTCTTTGAGAAATTTCGTCTGTTGCGGCAGTAACGGTCAAAAGATATTCCCTATAAATACTGTCCGTTTCATCAACACCTTGTACTTTTCTCTGTTTCAGTCTCGCTCTATCAACACCATTTGAAAACTCCTTTAATAAGTCCCAAGCAAGTTTGTTTCTTTTTTTGTTAGTAAGAATAAGCCCTTCGCCTTCATATTTTGCAATCAATATTGCAAGAACATAAAAGTCTGAAAGTTGTTTGAATCGAGTTTCTTGTAGCTTTGGGAACATTGACCTTATTCGGTTGATTACACGGATAACTTTTGATTTCTGTTTGTTGATTTGAGATAAAGTCAATCCCCTTCCCATAATCTTGTCTAGGGCCGCTTTCTTATTTATCACATCATCACTGCCAATGGAAAGCATTATCTCGCAAAGCAGTTCAACATGCTTCATTCTAGATATTTGTCCAGTACTTAATATTCCGGTTTTTGAAAAATATTCTCTATATCTCCCGGCAATATTTGCAGCCTTTTTAAGAAAAGGACTATCATAATACTTGGCATGTTGTTTTTCTGCAGATGTTAGGGCTTTCCCTGTTGAATTTATTCGTACAAACAAGTCTATAATATCAGACAAATCTCCATCCACCTCAATCGTATAAAGCTTGTACCCCTCAATAAGCGATTGCCGACTTTTCTTTTTCAAAAACCTCCAATCAAACTCTGCATTTTCTGAATTCTCATCGAGCTGTGTTTTAACAGCGAATCGATTACCCCTCAATACACCCATAAACAAGAAAATAGACTCAAGTCGTTGCTTGCCGTCAATAACATCATAGACTATTTTACCATTTTCCTCCCTTCGATATAAAAAAATTGCTGGAACTGGATAATTTCTGATAATACTTTCAATAAGTTTAGCCCTGTCTTTAATTGTCCAAACTGAATTACGCTGAAAGCCTGGGTTAAGGTTCAACTGTCCGTTGTTATAGAGATGCACTAAATCATGTACTGGTTTCGGATAAGAATTATGGGTCAAATCTTTTCGCATTCCTTTAATATTGTATAATAGTCAGTAAATGGATAATAGATTTTGTAAATTTAACAAACGTTTTCTAAACTAAATCTATCAACTATTGTTATAACACTTCCCTTAGCACCTGCAAACTTTTCATCGTTCCAAAGTCCTGTATGTGCAGAGCATAGTATGTTTCATATACATGCAGCAACTGCCGCCTGAAGTCGTGGTGGAGTTTGATGTCGGCAAGTTCTCCGGGCTGCATTACCTTCAGCAACTGCGATGTTACCGCCGCCTGCTTTTCTTCTAAAAACTGCGGATGGTGCGGCTGTTCTTTTACAAAACGGCCCTCCTGTAAATCAAGATAAGAAGTGCTGCTACTGTAATTATCGGCTATTCGAAAGCCAAAATGGTACGGCAGATGCAGGGCAAAAAACAAAGAAAGATTTGCCATTACAGCAGGACTGCAACTGTCAAGATGTAAAAAACAATCTTCGGTAAAATGAAACAGTTCTGCGTTTGTTTCCGGTTGTTTCAGGCATTTACTTAGCAATTCCACCATAAATAAAGCCACGGCGTTTTTAGGCACATCTGAAAATATATGCTGGTAGATAACTGCCCATTTAAACTCTTTTATACGCTGCAGTTGTTTCAGTTCATTATGATAAATCACCAAATCAAGTATTGCCCCGGGCTGAAACAGGTTAGCCTTTCCGGTTCCTTTTTTAGTTGAGGTGCGAACACCATTCACCAAATACGACTGTACTCCAAACAATTCGGTAAATATGGAAACAATCACACTGGTTTCGCCATACTTCACTGTCCGCAAAACAATGCCTTTTGTTTTATGTACTTTATCGGGCATTACCTGTTTATAAAAAATATTTTAGCCGCCGTTCTTTCCTTTTTGTTGTCATCGCTTACCAGCACAAGATAAACACCACTGGCAATTTTTTGTCCTTTATAGTTGCGGCCATCCCACACGGCCTGTCCGCCCAATGCCCTTGTCTGATAAACGAGCCTGCCATCCAGTTCTGTAATTTTTACATTGGCATTGTTTACTAAACCCCGTATTGCAATCGTTCCGGCATAACCAGATGGTACCGGGTTTGGAAATACCAGCACTTCTTCATTCGTTTCTGCACCTTCGGTTGCTGTGCTGCGGAATGAACAAATCCCTTTTAATGTGGCAAAATATACTTCGCCTGTTTTTCCATCAATGGTAACCTGGCGCACATCATTGCTCAGCAATGGGCTGTTATCTTCAGTAAACTGGTAAATCACTTTTTCGCCGTCAGCACTCACCAGGAAAACACCATTTTTTGTGGCAATCCATTTTCTGTCGGCTCCATCTACTGCAATACTTCTTACCTGCTGACCTTTAAAAAGATAGCCTGCAAAATTTCCATTGGACACAACCGGCCACACAGCATCACATGCCTGTGCCGAAAAAACAGACTCTGGACATTGTATTACTCCAACACCATCAGCCGTGCCCACCCAGATAAAACCACTTTTATCTTTAGCCACACAAAGCACATTATTGTTTGGCAGGTTGCCGTTCCCTGCACCGGATGTATATCGCCGCCAATGGTCATCGCCGGTATTATCAATTGAACTGTTGTGGTCAAAACAAATCAGGCCATTCCCTTTGGGCGAAACAATCCACTTGTAATTATTATCATCAATAATTATCTGCGAAAGTGCATTTCCTGTTAAGCCAAAGGGAACAGAAAATATTTTCCAGCTGCCGTCATTCTTTCTTACCCTTAATGGCTGCTCGGCTCCATAGTTTGAAATCCACAAATTATTTTCTCCATCAAATGCAAGTCCTGCAACCCGGTAACTTGCCGGATCGCCAACTGTTGCACTTAAATAATTCTGTTTAAAGATTTCAAACGTAGCGCCTTGTTTAATATGCAGCAATCCGCCACCGTAAGAACCTGCCCATACTGTTTCGTCCCGCTTGTCAACAACAACAGTTATGTAGTCGAGCAGTGAATCAATAGCTGCATACCGGTAACGGTTAATATTATTCCAGTTTCCATCTTTGAAAACAAAAACACCATCACCATTATATTGGTAGTTCCAGGCATCGTTTACAGAACCAGCGGCACCGTAAAAAGTTCCGTTATGCACCAGCATTTCGCCACTTGATATTCCTTCGGGAGAGTTTAGTTTATATTGTTCATAAGAAGAAGCATCAATCCTTGACAGGCAGGCAAACTGGTCGGCCACCCAAGGCACATTATTATACAGAACTGCCTTCCGGGGAAACGAAACCGCCCCTGTATTGGAAATTATTCTTTGAACAGTTCCGTCAGCATTCAGGATTACCACACGGCTGTTTCCGTTTAATTGCCTTTCGCATACTAAAATTTTATTTTCAGAAACAGAGCTGCTCACAACAGGCCACCCATCAGTATAAAATAACTGCCAGGTAGTTCCATTTTGTATGAACAAAGAATCTGCTTTTTCGGCCACCACTTTGTTTTGAACAGTAAGAACATTTTTGCAAATGCCCGCCCCTAAACCATTGGTCCCGCTTACTGTTTGCCACTGTGTATAATCTGCAGGATTACTTGTTCCAACCGGAACTCTTTTTAATCCTTCATCCGTTGCAGCATAATAATAACTTCCGTCCGATGTAAAACCGTTTACCCTTACCTGGTTTCCACCGTTGCCAATAAACCATGTATCCGTCACTTCATTCTTTGCCCCATTCAGCACAATAACTCCAAGCCCGGTTGAGAGGTAATAATCTTTCCCTGCCGAAAAGATGTTGTAAACTGTTTTGTTGCCAATAATATTATCCCTTTTTATATCCGGCAGGTTTTTAATATTGTTACCCGACAGTATATCTATATTGCTGTTAGAATAAGCAATCACCAGCTTTTTATTGGCTGCATCATAATGAATGGCGCTGATACCGGTTTCGCTAAGCCCGGTTATACGGCTGTACCGCTGAATACTGTTTTCGGCCACATCAACCGTAAAAAGACTGTAAGGCGTGGCACAAAAGATTATTCCATCACCGGCGGCCACATCAACAGCACTTTTATAAGGCAGATGTTCCCGCCATTCTCCTATTGGCGGCAGTAATTGTTGTGCCTGAAGAAGAAAAGCCAGGAAGAGAGAGAATATCGTTCCGCAAAACCTCACTATTCAAATTTATTCAAAGAAACACTTTAAACCCCAAAAACCCTGACTTGTGACAGGTTGGCTTTGGACTTTTTAGCGTTTCTTTGCGCCTTAAAAATGTGTAGTCCTCATGTGGTATCGTATCGGGCAGTTTATTTTGAAATATCGTTTGCTTTTGCTGGCTGTTCTTCTTGCCGCAACAGCAGTAATGGGTTATTTTGCCAGCAAGGTTCAGTTGAGTTATGATTTTACAAAGGCAATTCCCGTTAACAATCCTAAATACAGGGCCTACCAGGAATTCAAGAAAAAGTTTGGCGAAGACGGCAACCTGCTGGTGCTGGGAATCAAAACAGAGAAATTTTTCGAAGCAAAAACTTTCAATGCCTATTTCAACCTTCAGCAACAACTGAAAAAAGTTAAAGGAGTTGACGATATCATTTCTGTTCCCGCAGCCATTAACCTTGTTAAAAATCCTGAAACTGAAAAACTAAAAGCACAAGCTATTTTTCCTGCAAGGACTTTAAGCCAGGCAGAAATTGACAGTTGCTCGGCCACATTTTTAAGTCTTCCTTTTTATAAAAACCTTCTTTACAACCCCAACACTAATGCATGGCTGATGGGGCTGCGTATTAATAAAGACCTGATGGCTTCACCGGCAAGAGTGGGCATTGTAGCTTCTATTAACAAGCTTGCTGATGATTTTTCTAAAGAAAATAACCTTGAGGTACACAGAAGCGGCCTTCCGCTGATACGCACTGAAATTGCGGAAATGATTGCAGGCGAAATGAAGTTTTTCCTTCTGGCTTCTATTATACTATCAGCGGTTATCTTATTGCTTTTTTTCCGTTCAGTAAGTGCCACACTGCTATCGTTAATGGTAGTGGCCATCGGTGTTACCTGGAGTGTGGGCAC
>CALLZY010000089.1 GCA_937858715.1 uncultured Chitinophagaceae bacterium
TTAATCCATCAACCTTTAGCGGCCTAAACTTTAATGATTCTGAAATAGCTGTTGTTAGTAGATTTCTTAATTCAAGTTTGCGAGTATTTAAGTCACCCAATAAAACACCCTGTGCTGATAGCTGTTTATTAAAATCTTTAGCCTTGTCTGCGGCATCCTTATATAAGGCCCCGTAGGTTATATTCTCCCTACCCCTTATATCAACATCAGTTTGCTTTTTTAGTTTTTCGGCTTTTGCATTAGCAGCATCAAACTCTTTACCTAATTTGTTGTACTGATTTAATGCTTTACTGATTTCAACCGAAACTTTACCTATATCATCAGCAAGTATTTTTGTTACCTGTGCAGCAATTATGGCATCAGTATATTCATTTACCCTGTTAGTTAATGTGGCTAACCCTGTACTTTCAAGCGATATGTCTTCAAAGTAATTTTTATTTATACTTTTAAGCTCTTTTAATGCCTGATTTCTTTCATTATAACTTCTTGTTTGATCTTTAATTATTCCTGCAAGGACTTGTACCTTTTGCGATTCTGCCTCTGTATCTCCAAAAGCTGTAATTTTTACATCATCTGCTGTTCTTGCGGTTTCTGCTAATACTTTCCTTACTCTGTCAATTTCTTCAGCCGTCTCTTTTGCTTTTTTACCAGCACCAAACAGCCTGTCACCAAAAGTAACCATCAGAGAAGAAATGACACCAACGGCCAAACCTAACCCGGCAGGCCCCATCAATCCTTTCCCTAATTCCTTTAATGCGCTTCCCGTTGTCCCGGTTGATGCTTTCAGCCTTTGGAACGATTCAAGTAATGGGTTAATGTTGTTTGCTATACCGATAAACCCATAAGGTGCATCCTGAGCTACCCTGGAAAGGTTCATCAGGGCATTAGTTGACTGATTTGAAGAAGCCCCTAATTTTTTTAATGCTTCGGGAGATTTTGAAAGCACATTATTTAGCGCAGACTGTTGCTGACCCAATGCGGTCAATGCAGATTCTAATTTTCGCTGAGAAGTAGTGTTTGCAATTACAGACTGCAACTTTTCGATATTAGCCTTTAATTGCGTAGCCCTTACCTCAACTGCTGAAAACCCTTGTGTTACTGCCGCCGTTTCAGCCGTTATTTTTATCTGTATGCCCGTCATCGTTTATTGGTATTTCTTTTATCCGTCCGTCAACTTTCATGTAAATAAATTCGCCTTTCTTCAACCTATTCAAATTTGCCAATGCCGAATCCATCGCCTCGTCTTTCATTTCTTTTAGCATTGTGCCGTCACTTTCAAGCGGCCATATCTTGTAAGCGTCTGGCATCTGCTTAACCCACGGAGCAATGACAATCATCACGGCCTTTCTTAACATCGCCTGCTGATACTCCAATTTCCTGTAATACCCCTTTTTCAAAAGATTGAAGTCCGAGGTTGCCATCCGGTAAAAGTCATCAGGCAGTAACCCAATTTCACCAAACGCCTCAGACTTCACTTCTTCCCAACTGCTCAATTTTTTTTTTCATCATCAGGCAATACTTCCTCTTTCTGCTCAGTGGCTTCAACGCCTGAAATAGCCGCTACAATGTCAAACATTAACTTACTAATAGATTCAACGTCACCACTCATAACATAATGACAAACATCATCACGGGTAACAGACGGTTCCACTTTATTCAGTGATGCCTCTGTTAAAATGCCAGCCCAAAGAAGGGATTGCACAACGGAAAACATCTGAGTGCTTTGCAGGTCAACTTCTTTAAACTCGCCATCCTTTACAAGGTCATGGCCGGAATCTGTTTTATAATGTTCATAAAACCAAAGCACACCATAATTGCACACAACATCCTTTCCGTTGATTACAACGGTTATCTTTTTATTTCCCATAAATTAACTTTCGGCAACATCAGGCGTACCGATGCCTTCAAGGTTATAGGTGAATTTTACCACATCATTTGTCGGGAATGTAACCTGCTGTGCAGTAAGGTAAGCGCCGCCGCCCAACTTAAACACTTCGCCAACATCGTATGTAGTCACGCCTTCGGTAAATGATTCGTTTTGTACAAACACTTCAACCTTAGTTTGTCCAATTTGCCATGTCTGCAAATCCTGTACACTTGCCTCAGCAGGGCCAGGGTTAAAGTTGGCAACGCCATTACCGCTAATCTTCCAATCGGTAACATCAACGCCTTTGAACACCCCGCATTTGGTTTTAGTGGTTTGCACATCATTTGTCAAATCAATGCTGCAAGTTTCCTCGCAGACAATTCTTTTGAAAGCTCCGGTTGTACCGTATTGACGGATATAAATCCCAACCCTTGAGCCTTGCATTTCTGTTACTGCCATTTTGTTTCGTTTTTATTGTTAAAAAAGTTATGATTCATTACTTACTTCAATCACCCTTTGCGAATAGCGGCTTACTTTCCGGTAAATCAAATCAGTTGTGCCGCCTTCAACTGTGTACACATAGTTTTCCCTCCTTACGTTCCTTATCTCTATGCCTGTACCAGTTAATCCGTTACCAGATGCCACCGGGCAAATGATGCCTTTAATTATTGCATCTGCCGCCTCCAGTGTTGCCTGAGCCGCATCGTTGCGGTAATTTGTCACTATGTCAACACGGATAACAATGTCCTCAACCCGTTTGCTTTTATTGTCAACATCAGCACCGCCTTCGATTGATAACAGGACAAAGTTCCCTTTTTCAGTTTCAGGAACTGTCAGCTTGTAAACGGTAAACCCGGTTACATTGCTGTCCAGTGCTTCATAATATGCGTTTAACAATTCCTGTGTCATATTACTTTGTCTCTTTTTAAATCCTGCAATCCTTGTTCAATCGTTTGCTTTACAATAGGTATCTGATGAAAGAAAAAAGGATGCGGCTTTACACCATGCCTTTTAATTGACAGGTAAATTGCAAAGGCCGCTTGCTCTTGTGCCATTTGGCTATCACGGCTTTTACTCATACGTCCAGACTTAGTTTGCAGTCCACCTATGCCTTTCCTTTTTACCCAATTCAAAATATTGTCATAAAAACCTTTCCCGCTACCTTTCTCCTTCACAGCTGACTTAAATACACTGCTATCAATGCCAGGTATCGCTTTAAATCTTCGCTTAGTGCCAAATTCCATATAAGAACTATACTCTGAATTTGAACTAACGGCATAGCCGATTGTGTTCCACGTGGAAATGTCCTTGTGATTAATTCCACGTTTTAAAGCACCCATATCGACCGGTACTTCAGCAATAGCATTCCGCACCCAAATATCAGCACCACGGCGCAAGATGCCTTTAACCTCACCTCTTACTTCAAGTGGCAAAGTGTGCAGCTTCTGCAATACTTCAGTCAACCCTTGTACTTGTACCGTTACTTTCATTCTGCCGTTCCTTTAAATACCCAGTAAAATCTTTTTTCCTTGTCCTTTTCAATACTATTGATAGTATATTGTTTCCCGTCATAAATTACCCGCCAATTTCCAGTTGGGTCAAAATTTATATTGAATCGGATTTTAAAATCTTTGTTTTTGGTCATATTCGTATCACCAAAATCAAAAGACCTGCTGCCGCCACCGTCAGTTACTTCAGCAAAGGTTGATATATTCTTAGTGACCGCCTCAACATGATCCCCATTGGCATCTTTTGACGTAACCCATTTTTGTAATCGTATTTGATAAGTTACAGCCATGTTTTTCTCATAAATCTTTTTGATGTAGAACTGATAAAATTACCAACGTTTGCAACCTCCCCCCTGTTCTCATAATGCCAGTAACAAGCCTTTAGCATATCCAATTTTATAGCCTTTGGCACTTCCGGGCAATCTGTGTTTCCGTAGCCCGCCTCATACACCATAACCATATCTTCATGGCATGGGTATTTGAGGTTAGGGAAATCGCCCAAGTCCCCTACCAGCGTATAAGTCAAGTCATTGCCTGCATTATCTTTCAAACTGGTAATTTCTGCCACCGGCCCCATTGGTATTTCAATCATTCCACACTGGTTAGTAATTACTGCACTCAATGTTTTAGGTATAAGACTAATCCCTAATTCCTGTTCAAAGCCTTCCCGGACTGCGGTAATAATATCAGCAATCAGGCTATCATCAAAATTGAAGTCTGACAGGTCTGTGGACGGGCTTTCATCCACATCCACAAATCCGGCTAACCTGATATAGTCTTTCACTTCCTGCACAGTCACAGGCTCGGTGATAGCCCCGCTTGTAACAGTGACATCCCTTACTTTATGGTAGTTTATATTCATGTTTCCCGATTGGTTTTGCGTTAAATTTTTCCCTCCTGCTGTAAACCAGTTCTGACTTTGGCTTAATCCTCACAACTCTTTTTCTTCTCGGTTTCTGTTCTCTTTTTTCCATCTTGTTTAAAATGGGGAGTGAGTGAAAACCCACTCCCGTTGTATTACACCACCCAAACTGCTTACGAAGCTGTACCGTAATTCAAATGTGCTGCTGTCAGCAACGCATTCAAATCTTCACGGCATTCTGCTTTAAAGGTAACAAGGTTCTTTGTGAAGTTGTTGCCCTCTTCATTGCTCATGCTGATAGCAAGGCCATCAACTTCAAGCCTTTCAATGTAATTGTTGTCAATTACAGTTATGTCAGAGGCATTCACCCATGATGCAGGTATAACCGGAGTACCGATGCAAGTCAGCATACCAGTAACTGAGTTGAAGCTAAAGCCCATAGGCAAAGCATAATCAGTACCTGTTGACGGCCTGCGTTCAGTCAAACATGTATTCCAATCCTCGTAAGTGATGAACACCACAGATGCAGCGTAACCGTTTTTCTTTTGCTTAATTACGGTTGACAATATCTTTTCAGGGATATTATTACCGGTTGCTGTGAATGCTGTTGTAAGGTCAGCAGCCAGTTTAGCGTACAGCAACGTATTTTCTTTTTTATAGAAATCACGAAGCAGCATACGGCTAAGACCTGATTGCAGGAACGGAAGGTCTTGCAGCATCTGACGGCTGATTGTGGCCGTACCAGCGATGTAACGCTGAACCACCTTTACCTCCGTAAAATCATAGTCAACCTGTGCCTTATCGCTTCCCTCTGTCTGGCGGGCAAACGCACCTTCGCCACCGCTTTCACGGTAGGTAATACCAAGACCGGTAGCTGTTCTTGTAGTCGGGATGAAGTCACGCAGGTTCACCGTATCACCGGTCAAAAATCCAGCACCAAGATAGCTTCCAACCTGGTCACCTGTAAGGTGTGCGCCCAATGTCATGTTTGCAACATCCTTTGTATTCAGGTTTACACCCTTCAGATCAATGGTGATAGTCCCTTTATGCTTTTGAAGATGTTTGATGTCATCAAACTTAGCTTCAAACGCTTCACCGATTGCAGAAACAAAGGATTTTTCTTTAACATCTGTTTTTCTTTCCTGCCCTGCTTTTACAAAGGCATCAATTACCGGCTGGTTGTCAGCCAATGCTTTTTCAGCAGCAGCCAGCTTTGTTTTCAGCTCGTCAATCTCTGCGCCTTTGCCTTTAATTTCGGCAACAGCATCATTAAACGTCTTTAACTGGTCGGCTATTTCAGTTTTTTGTTTTGCAGTCAATGTTTGCTCGATTGTCTTTTGAACATCGTCAAGCATTGCTTTTATGTCTTTCGCTTCCATCTTTAGTTTTTTAATGTGTTATGAAATTTAAACATTTCAACGGCCTCAGCAAACGCATCTTTTAACACCGGCTGAGTGACTTCGGGAGTCGTTTCAGTGGTTTGACTTAAATCAATGATTAACTGAGTTAGTTGTTTATTCTGCATCAAAAGCATTTCTACCGTTTCATCCGTTGCATCTGTGTTTCGGCAGAACTGCTCAATGTGTTCTGATTTTTGTTTGTAAAATCCAATCATAGCTTCTTTGCTCATTCCCTTAATTCCGGTCAATGGAGTGTTACCATTCGCACCCCAGGCAGTAAGGCTTGACCCTTCCCATAGTTTCAATTCGGTAAGCCTGCGGGCAACATCACCCTCCCGCCAATCACTCCACGGTGTAACCTGCTCATATTTAAGTGTGCGGAACCCGATTGAATGTTCTGTTATCAGCCCGCTTTCGGCCATTTTGAAAAAGTCAATCGCCAAAGCATGACTGCCTAATTTGCTCTCATAATACAATCCTTTTGCATCCTCTTTCAGCATGGTAAGCACACCCAACGGTTGAGTTACATCATGGTTAAGCAGGTGTTTAATTCGTGGCTTTGCAGATTGCGGGCCGTTCTGTGATATGCTCTTTTGAAAGGCACCGGGCTCAATTACATCGCCGTCACTATCCACTGAGTTGAACTCTGAAAAGTAACCTGTCACTATGCCCTTCTTGCCGTCCATGTCCTTAAACACAGGGACGCTGGAAAAATCTTTATTGGAAAAAATATCTTTCATATCGCTTGTTTATTAGTTTTCGGAATCAACCTCCCTCTTTCGTCAACCTTTGCCACCACCGCCGCCATACAGCGACAATTAATTGTGCTTTCAGGGTGAACAACCCGGCCTTTCTCTCCAGGGTCACCGGGTGCTTTCATCTTATCACCGTTACGAGTGTCAATAAAATAATCCTCAAAATCAATTACCGTCCCGTTAAGTAATCTGTGAGAAGCATGGTCTTCTGGATTCGTACCCCTTACACGGTTATCATTGGCAGCAATCCACTCTTTTGACTGCTCATAGCCAAAAGTTTCGGCAGAGGCCAAAACCCCGGCATTAGCGGCCCTTCCGACCTCTGTCCTTACTATCCTTGCCGCCTGAGTTGATGACAATGGTAATCCTTCCAAGGCCTCCACAGTCTTATCCACTCCCCAACCTTCATCAATAGACTTTTGCAGCACATTTAAAAGAACTGACCTTGTATGCCCTGTAACACTGAAACTTATCACTTCAATCAGGTGGCGAAACAAATAATCCTTTATCCACTTGGCCCACACATCATTAAACCCAAAGCCTTTTATCTCAACCTCATTCATTACAATCATGCCGCCGAAAACAGGAGAAGCCTTTACAGTTGCCTTTGGAATACTTCTGACTTGCTCATTGAATTGCCGCCACTGCTTACGGGCATATCTTAAACCAACCTCACTATATAACTGCTGCACAATGTCAGCACCAGGAAACGCTATCATCTTATTGACATAGTTTAACGCATCAGCCATTGTCCGGTACTTTACCACGGCAATCAACCCATCAACCTGTGATTGAATTGATGCCCTTATCTTAGGAAAGTACTTCACCTCAAATTTTCGGTTAATACGTTCACACTCTGTTATGTATAGCGTTCTGTTCAAGTCTTTCTTTTAATAGTTTCCTAAGTTGCTGCCTCCGTTCCCGTTCCTGCCTGCACGTCCGCTCTTTCTCTGTTAGCGGGTACACCTTCATTACCTTAGCCATTATTTCCGTCATTGTTCAAAGCATTATCCACCGGGTTCATCTGCCATTCACCGAACGGCTGTCCCATTTGTGGGGTTATCCATGGTTCATTAAATTCAGGTACTTCAAGCCCTTCAAATCCAAATGCCTCCCTGATTTCATTCGGTGTGAAGTTTTGTGATACACGGCTTATCCAATTAGCCACCTCATTAAGATCACTTGCCAGCTCTGAATAAACAGTCATGTCAAAATCTACGTAGATATTCTTGCCTTTAAAGCCCCAGTCTGTTTTCAGCTTCCAGTTCAGCATATCCCTGAATGTGGTCATTTCAGGCAAGGCGCAACGGGTAGTCAATGACCGTTCGGCTACTTTGATGTTGTCCATCGTCATAACTTCTGTGCTGCCAAGTGCCGGAGGAACGCCGAAAATGTTGTATATTCTAACCAAATCCCATTTCTCTGCCTCAATTATCTGCATATCTTTTGCCGATAGGCCTAACGACAAAGCACCAACCTTATATGGGCTGGTAGCTATCTTGCCGTAATTATCAACTCCGGTATATTCGTTTTTAAGTTTCAGCTTCAGGTTTTCCATCATAGCCACACCATCCTGCGAAGTGCGCTCTGCCGGGTCATCCAAATAAAGCACTTGGTCAAGGCCTCGGTTTTGGTATTGCGCTGCCGTTGCCTTTGCCGCCGAATTGTTACGGCCGATTACACCTTGTAAAGCCGCTTTAAGCGGTGACATACCGTAAAGGTGGCCACCGTTAGCGTCCCAACGTGGGTTAGCATATTTCTCATGAAGTATAGCAGCTTTATCGAATGTCTGCCCGATGCCGGTAATCTCATAGCTTGTAACCTTCGCCGGGAAGGTGTTATCAACCTTCAATGTAACATAGTCGGCAGGCAGGTTATACAGGAAGGAAGGCAAACCCATATTTGCCCCGCTTTTTAGCGGATCACCCCAAACGTACTTGTTCCCGGTGAGTAGCTTGTAAAGCATCCCGGAAACAACAAAAGCCGTCCATGTTTCGGCTTCGTTTGGATAGGTTAGCAACTCTTTGAGCCTGCCTTCTTGTAACCCGTAATTTTCAACAGGTACTAATGCCTTGCGCCTGCTATCTCTGGCAATCCGGTAATCCTTTGGGCTTATGTTCTTGGTTGACATTATTGCCAGGTAACGCTTCAATTCTTCCTCATCTTCAACTTTGTACAGTCCCCACGGCGCAACCGTTATTTTGTCAAGTATTAACTGAATAGCCGAATAAACAATGTCGTTAAGCTGATACCCGTTCTCGATGTAGCTGGTCTGGTTATCCGGCGGGCCAATGAATAACCCGTTTGGCCCCAAAGAAAACCGAGGGACTGAGTAGCCTTTTTGTATCATGGCTCTCGTCCCTTTGCTTAAAAATATGCGTTCAAATATGTTCATTTACCAATTAGTTATAAATTTAGGTTTTGCCAGCTTCGTAAATATTGCGTACCTCATGGCATCCATTGCGTGGTCTGCAAACTTTACCGGCTCATCCTTATCCTTGTCCTTCACCGGCCTGCCGCTTGAATCTGTGCGCCATTTGTACGACTTAATCTCCTTTATCATGTTTGAGCTGTCATTCGTAATAAACAAAGGAAGCGACTTTACCTTTCTTATCCCCTCGGTTACGTCCTTATCACTTTCCCTTGCATTATACCCGGCTCGCCTTAGTTCCTCAATCGTTTTCGGCTCTGCACTGTCGCAATAAATCTCAATAGCCTTGCTGATACCTAATAACTTATACCGTTCTATCAGGTCTGCCGTTGTTAGCTTTGTTTCGTAAAGCAACTCCTTGCAGTATATCGCCCCTTCGTACATCTCACACATTATCAAAGCAGACGGTACGTTAAACCCGAAGTCCTGACCTAACCACGTCTCCCCTTTACCTGGTAGTTCAGCACAGTGCTGCCAGTGGGTGTAAATAACGTCACGGCTAACACCCCTTTGCCCGGTTCCATATACCAACCAGTGATTATCATCGGCATCCCTTAGCCTTTCAATCTCATTAATCAGTTCCTTTTCTAAAAAAGGGTTATCAAGGTAAGTAGTAACGAAGAAATCAGCATCCTCCCTCGGTTGAAGTTCATCGTAAATCCAGTGAAATTCGTCTGAAGGGTTGTAGTCAATGATTATCTTTTCCGTTGTCCTCACATTAAGCTGGAAAAAGTCCTCCCAGGTTAATTCATTTGCTTCATTGATAAAACAGATATTCCGTTTCCGTCCCCTTATCTTTTGCGGCTGGTCAACACTGATAAACTCAAACAGATTGCCAAAGAGCTTGTAAGTCATTTCAGACTTATTGTGATACGCTTCACTATACCAATTATTCTTATCAACTATCTCTAAAAAGTCCCTGTAAGCTGAGCCTTTCAATGCAGGCAGTGTTTTGCGGACAACCGATATTATCCAACCTGCATTTTTGTTTTTAAAGCACCACTCACAAAGAACTTGTATAATAGAATATGTCTTTCCCGACCTTGTACCACCCTGGTTGATCACTATCCGCTTCTTACTTCGCTTGTTGTCATAATACGAAGTGCAGTTTATCATATAAGGCTTTCGCCTGCTAATATGTTGTGTCATCAAACCAGCTTGGTTTCTTGCCTATGTCAACGCCACCGGATAACTCAAGTTCTGACTTTTCAATATAGCCCCGTTTCTTCCCTTTACACTTCAGGTAAAAAATGGTTGCCGTATCGCTGCCTGATTCAATAGATTTGTGCAGTTTGCTTTCTGCAAAGTCAAGCGCCATTTCCTGAATCCCATCAACGGCCTCTTTATAAGCCGGGTCGTTTAACCAGTTGTAATGTGTCTGCCTGCTGATACCTACTGTTTTACAGGCGGTTGTGACAATACCGAGGCTCTTTTCCAGTGCCTCAATCATTGCCCTTTTTTCTATGTCTAATCCTGTAAACATTAACCCTCAATAAGTTGTTTATTTTCAGTATTTTGAGCGATGTGGTCGTGCTGCCCGCCTTCTGCAAGTTGGAAACCTGCCGCATTAGCTGTTCTGCTTACATCGCATTTTTGCCTTTCGGCTATTGTTATTTTTTTGCCTTTATACATTCCGGCACCCATTTCATCAATCTTTGAAAACGGTAAAATGGGCACATTTATCTTTGCGGTTTTATCAATTAGATAAATATACCGGAATTGAAACCCTGGTATATAATTTGCCCCGGCATCAATAAACTTTTTATCGCTTGCCTTTCCTGTATCATTGATAAAGCGACCTTGACAAAAGGTCGCTTTACAAAATTTATTTCTTTGTGCTTTTCCAGTTCTTATTCCAATATTTGTAAACACTTCACTACCAATTTCTAAAATACTTTTGTTCTCTTTAACCGAAGTAAGGAAAAACCCACTTGCCCTGTAAATTGCACCGTCTCCACATTGTGTTCCGTCAGCAAAAGAAACTATCCATTTAATGTGAGGAGCATTCTTTTTAATAAGCTTTATTGATATTCCTATGCACCTGCTTTCGCTATTATTAGGTAGATAATCATCAAAAGCCATTCTGTTTAATTCAAGAAATTCATTCCACCCCGTTCCTTCTACCAATCCGAGCATTTTTCTTTTATCCAAAGAACATCCGTAACTCATGACACCATGAAGCCTTCCATCGAGAAATGCCCCAAAATGCAACTGACTATTTGCCACCACTTTTTTTGAATAGTGGTGCAATTTCACAAAGTCATTTGCAATCTTTGACGGTATTACTTTTACTATTATTTCTTTAGCTCTGCCCATTCCAAAACAATTTGATGCAATGCGTTACCGTTGCTATTTTCATTTCCAAATTGCGTTCCGTCCTTTACTTCCACATCTTTCATTGCATTTTTAATCAATTCAGCCTGTGCATCTGCAAGGGTAAAGGTCATTTGCTGAAACGGAGGTTTATCTCCATCGTTCAAAGAAAAATCATCTGTCCCGTCATTAAAATCAAACCCGGGCAAATCAACGCCCCACTCCTGCACCTGTTCCGTGTCCCACTCATTAGCAATCATATCCCAGTCCCACTCACCAAAGCCGACATTATCCTTAATGATAAATTCTTTTTGCTGCTCCGGTGTCAGGTCGCTTGCTTTGATTATCGGCACCTCTTTCATCCCGGCCTCTTTACAGGCTTTCAGCCGCATATTGCCGCCCAGTATCACCATGTCATCATTTACGACAATAGGCCGAAGTTGCAGCATTTCGGGAAATTCTTTGATTGATTTTACCAGCTTCTGAAATTTGTCATCCTTAATCAGACGTGGATTGTCCGGGTTAGGCCGAATTGTGCTGATATTTACCGTTGTAATCATTACGGGGTACTAAATAATAACATACAGTTGTTATTTCAAAATAAATTTGTACAAAGTGCAAAAGATTGCTGATAATCAATAAAAAAGCCCCCGTAGAAACGGGAGCCGTTACTGTCTATGCAAAAACCAAATCACACCTGTAAAAATAACTTTTCAAGTATGCCAATTAAAGGCGGTTCCATTGCTGCCGGGCCGGTGGATAGGAAGTAACGACCTTTGATTGCTTCCATTACCCTTTGTTCATTTATGCCAGACTGGTTAATCTTCAGGTCTTCCATGTATTCACCGGTTGCCTTCAGTGTGTTGAAGTACAACGATTTTACGCACATTTCCCGTTTCCACACTTCGGCGGTGTTTATCTGCTTAAACTTTTCTTTATTGATAATAAAAGGAGTATGAATGTCAAAGTTAAGCGGTTCGCCTTGCCACTGGAAGTGGTTGAGGGTATTAATTACCGTCTGCTTATAACCGGAGTGAGTTCGTTTCAGTTCTTTTGTCAGCGGCCCGTTGTGCCACGGCTTAATTCCTGAAACTTCCAAAGGCTTCAAAAGTATATGGTCATCATGCCAGATTAGTATGCTTTCGGATATTTCTGGAAGATTGCAGGCAGTAAGCATCTTATCACAGATGCTTTTTTCCTTTCTACCTGGAACGTCTGCCGCCGGTATGTGAATTACTCCTTCCTCTTTTGGCTTGTCGCCAATGACATAAATTTTGCCATATCCGGTTAGGTACTTGCGTATTGACCTGAGTGCAAAATGAAGCTCCAGCCCGTTAAGCCGGTCGGCTGTGTATGGGATTATGATGTCAACCATTGCTCAAATTTTTGGCGGTTAACAAAATGAAGTATCTGCTTTTGGCTTACAAATTCATCGAAATCTCTAAACGGCCTGCCTGAATTAAACTCATAATCTTGTTCTATCATTTTAGCAACAGTTACCCCGTTTGGCTCCCATTCACAGGTAGTCCAATCAACTTTATAGTTTACAAGCTCAGGTACAAACTTATAACATGACCCGTTCCATCTTCCCCTGACATCCCTTGGCACATGGGTAAACCTTTCTTCAGCC
>CALLZY010000090.1 GCA_937858715.1 uncultured Chitinophagaceae bacterium
AAAAGAATAATGAACAGTTTAGAATGGATAGAGGCGCACCTGCTGGAAGTAAAAGACAGCCTTGATATATCTTTTCCTTTACTTGAAATTGATGGCTTGTTTAAACCATCTTTTGTAATGGAACGGCCGCTTTTTAAACCTCCCGTCAAAGTAATTTTTCAGGATATAGATATAAAAGATGGGGAATCAAACGCTGAAACAGATGCACTCTATCAACAGTTTTTTATTGACATTGAATTGCTGAAAGAGAACATCAGGTTGTTACTACGAAATAAACCTGAGGTATCATTAGAAGAAGTATTAAGGCATTACAAACCCACGAAAGGCGTTGCAGAGGTTTTGGGCTACCTGCAGATTGCTTCAAGAGAAAATAAACACCTGATAGATGCTGAACGAAATCAGGAATTGGTTATTGAAAATGTTGAAACAGATAAAAAATTTACAATACAACTACCTGTAGTGGTTTTTAACCGGTAAGGCTATGATTAAAGAATATTCTCTTTCACTTATTTCATTGTTAAAAGGTGTGGTTTATGACCATCAGAAAAATGCATGGGCTAATCTTGTTGATTACGAAGCTGATGTTAAAAGATATTTCTCAAATATTGGCCTCGACTTATTTATCGATAAAAGCGAAGGTTATGCCTTTTTAAGGCAAACTGAATTTGAAGTAGAAGTTGACATCCCAAAACTGGCTGAAAAACGCCAGTTAGACTTTTACACATCACTGCTTTGCCTGGTGCTCCGTAAATACTTGTTGGAGATTGATGCCCAGGGAGGAACTGTGAGGGCTATAATTCCACAGCAGGAAATTGTAAACAGGGTAAAACTTTTCATGCCTTCTGCACCGGATGAAGCAAAACAGCAGGATAAGATTATGACTACCATCAACAAGGTTATTGATATTGGCTTTCTAAGAAAAGTGGAAGACAATACTGATAATTTCGAAATACACAGGATAATAAAAGGCTTTGTAAATGCAGATGAAATTGATGCGGCACTGAAGCGGTTGCAGAGCTATGCTGCAGAAAAAAAGTCAGTTGAATAACCATTAATTGCGACCAATGAATGAACTAAATTTTGATTTTGATGTGGTGAATGCTGGCTTCAGACTTCAATATCTTGAAGTACTCAATTGGGGTACGTTTAATCACAAAATCTGGAAAATTGAACCGAACGGATTTAATTCACTTTTAACAGGTGATATTGGGTCAGGGAAATCCACATTAGTCGATGCCCTTACTACCTTATTAGTTCCATCAAATAAAATAACATTTAACAAAGCGGCAGGCGCCGAGGGCAAAGAAAGAAATTTATTAACTTATGTCCGGGGTGAGTATAAGAAAGAAAAAGAAGAAATCACCAAAACTGCAAAAAAGATTTACCTGCGGCCTGATGATAACACCCATACAGTTATAGTAGCCAATTTCTTCAATGAAGGTTACCAGGAAAATGTTTGCCTGGCCCAGCTTTTTTGGGTTAAAGATGGCAAAGTTGAAAAATTGCTGATTGGAAGCAGTTTGCCCCTGAACATAAAACAACACTTTAGTGGCTTTAGTGAAATTGCAGAACTGAAAAAACGGCTTCGAAATTTACAGGGTGTGAGTTTATTCGATGATAATTTCAGCAGGTACAGCGAAAACTTCCGTCACAGGTTTGGAATGACAAGCGATAAAGCGATTGATTTGTTCTACCAAACTGTATCTATGAAGTCCGTTAGCAGCTTAACAGATTTCGTAAGGGAACAAATGCTGGAAAAAACAGATGTAAAAGACCAGATTACAATACTGCTGAAACGGTTTGATGAACTAAATAAGGCTCATGCTGCTGTAGTACATGCTAGAGAACAATACAACCACCTGAAACCCCTTGTTGAATATGCGGTTGAATATGGTGAATTGAGCACGGAAATTGAAAAAATAGAAGAAATGCTTGCTGCAGTGCCCGCCTGGTTTGCAGAAAAGAAAATCAGCCTCATTGAAAAGGCCATTGCAGAAACAACTAACCTATTAGAACAGTCAAATCTTGCTTTAAAAGGGATACTGGAAGAAACAAAGCTTTTAGATGATAAGAGGTTTGGTTTAAGGCAGGACATTGATAATAATGGAGGAAAAAGACTGGAGCAAATCGAAAAGGAAATCACATTTCGTTCTGATTTAAAGACAACAAAGAAACAGGAATGGGATAATTATGATATGCTGGCGAAAAGAAGTGGATTATTCAGTGTTGAAACAGAAACCGATTTTGTCAGAAATCTACAACAAGCACAAACTGTATTTGCTACATGCGAAGAAAAGGAATTGAAACTAAGGGAAGATAGAGATAAAGCTGTTATTGAACTTCGGGAAAAAGAAAATGAATTACGAGATGAGCAGGCAGAATTAAATTCATTAAAGGCAAGAAAAAGTCAAATACCATCATGGCTTGTTGAAATACGAAACCAGATTTGTTATGATTTACAAATTGAAGAAGACGAATTGCCTTTTGCTGGTGAGTTGCTAAAAGTACATGATGATGAAGCTGAATGGGAAGGAGCAATTGAAAGATTACTGCACGACTTTGGAATGAACCTACTTGTGCCTTCGACACACTACCGCAGTGTAAGCCGGTATGTTAATGCAAAAACTTTAAGAAGTACAGATGGCAAGGGCCGAAAACTGAATTACCTGGAAGCTGATATTCATCGAAGCGATAGTTACAGCAAGCAATTAACGGAAGATAGTGTGTTGCATAAAATTGAAACAAAACCTGATACGGTTTTTGAAATATGGATGGAGAATTTCTTGCATCGCAATTTTGCAGAATTTGCCTGTGTGGAACAGGAAGAGTTATTGCAAATTCCTAATGCCATTACTAAACAAGGCTTAATAAAAAGAGGGAAAATAAGGCATACAAAAGACGACCGCTGGAATATAACTGACAGGAGAAACTTTATTCTGGGCTGGTCAAACATTGATAAAATTAAGGCTCTTGAAGCAAATATAGTTGAACTGGAATCAAGCATCCAATCAATTAAGAGTGAAAAAGACCACATTGAGGAAGAACAAAAAAGCAACACCAATATTAAAACGGTTGTGCTCAAAATAATTGAACTGAAAGATTACAGCATTATTAACTGGCAGGCGGAAGTTAGAAAGATTTTTGACCTTGAAACTGAACAACGGGAATTATTAGACCAAAACGACCATTTAAACAAGTTAAAAAAGAGCTTAGAGGAAGTTGAAGCAGGATTGAAAACGCAGAAAGAAAAGGAAACACAGCAAAATCAGCATATCGGAGGACTACAAAAAACAATCGAGACTTACAGCGGCCAGTTAAGTGCAGCTATTGCGCTAAAAAGTTCAATTGATGAAATAAGAAAGGAAAGATTTTATCCAGTAATTGAGGAAAAAATTGCAGACAGAGCTTTCAAATTAAGTAATGCAGATTCATTTCAGGAGCAGTTCAGGAAACAGTTTGAAGGTGAAACGGGCGAATTAAAAAGAATGAGAACTAATCTTTCTCTTCTTGGCAATAAAATAACCAGGAAAATGAGAGATATAAAAGACCATTCCAAAGCCGAATACAGCGAATTTTCTGAAGATGTAGATGCAAGGGCGGAGTACATTAAAAAGTTTGAGCAGTTAGCAAATGAGGATTTAAAACGCCATGAAGACAGGTTTAAAGAAGAACTAAACCGGCATGTGATAAACAGTATTTCGGTTTTTGACAATCAGCTTGAAAGGCATGAAAAGGATATTAAGCAAAAGGTAACTTATATCAACCAACACCTGCATGATATTGTATATGATTCAGCTAAAGGCACCTATATCACTATCCTGGTTGATGTTTCTCCCAATAAAGATATACGGCAGTTCAAAGAAGATTTGCGGCAATGCTACGTAAACACTCTTGGTGACGAAAGCGGTTTATACAATGAAGCAAAATATGAGCAGGTGAAGAAAATATTAGACCGTTTTGCCAGTATGGAAAATATTGACAGGGAATGGACGAATACAGTAACAGATGTAAGGAACTGGTTTGAATTTAATGCCAGTGAACGATATTCATCGGATGATTCAGAGAAAGAATTCTACGAAGGTTCAGGAGGTAAAAGCGGTGGGCAAAAAGAGAAATTAGCTTATACTATTCTTGCCTCTGCTCTGGCTTATCAATTCGGGCTACAATTTGGCGAAGACAAAAGCAGGAGTTTCCGTTTTGTTGTAATTGACGAAGCCTTTGGCCGTGGCAGCGATGAAAGTACCCGGTATGGGCTGGAACTTTTCCGAAAACTTAACCTGCAATTGCTGATAGTTACGCCTCTGCAAAAAATTCATATCATAGAAAATCATGTAAACGCATTTCATTTTATAAGCAACAAAGACGGCAACAATTCGCAAATCAGCAATTTATCTGTTCAACAATACAAAGAAGAAAAAGCAAAACGGAACATTTTACATCTGCTTGACCATAAACCAGAAATTACCACCCATGATTAGCCCCAGTGAAATAAAACGACAAGCGGAGAAATGGTGGAAGCCTTTTTTGCAAAGTCATCTTAAAAATGAGCAATTCTTCCCCCGGACAATTGACCGCATCGGAAAAATCACATCATCGGCGGTGAGGGAAAAATTTGGTGAGCTACAGGAGCAGGTAAGTGAATTATATAAAAACTCAAAAGCAAAGCTTGGTTACGGCTATACCGTTAATAAGGAAGATGTCAATTTTAGAAAAACAGGAAACCATACGTTACCACAATCCATTTCATTTGAATCTGCGCAGGATTACGTTGAGTTTATTGAAAAAAAGAAAGACTGGAATGCGTTTCAGAAAAACAGTGCTCTTATACTTCAACAAATACCACAGTTGAGTGAGTGGGTTTACGACAATCCACTATGGGTTAATGAAAATGATAAGAAATGGAATGATATTCTTAAAGTGTGTAAGTACTTTTTAGAGAATCCCGAACCATGCTTATACATCAGGCAATTGCCTATTGATTTGCATACGAAATTCATTGAACAAAACGAATCCATCATAAAATCTCTGCTTGACTATTTGATTCCGGAGCACATCAGGGATGCTTCAGAAAAGCAATTGAGCAAAAGATTTCGTCTTCGATATGACGAACCAACCATCAGAGTCAGAATATTAGACAACAGTTTAAAGATTGGGAACTTGTCCGACCTGAGACTACCACTTGGTGATTTTGAAAGTCTCTCCTTTAATTGTAGAAATGTTTTGCTAACAGAAAATAAAATGAATTTTCTTGCCTTGCCACAATTACCATCTTCTATTGCTATATGGAGTGGCGGTGGTTTTATGGTTAGCTATTTAAAAAATACAAGTTGGTTAAAAAGCAAAAACATTTTTTATTGGGGGGATTTGGATGCACATGGATTTTTAATGTTACACCAAATGCTTTGCTATTTTCCACAAACCATTTCTGTAATGATGGATTCAAAAACCTTTGAACTGTTCAAAGGCGAAGGATTGGTAAAAGGTGAAAAAATTAATGCAGATAATTTATATACGTTAACGGAAGATGAATTAAAGATGTTCAACTATTTAAAGGCAAATAATTTGAGATTGGAGCAGGAGAAGATAAGGCAGGAATATGCGGATAACGTTTTTAATGAATTAGTACGAAGTACACGTAATGGATAGTTATTACGAGAGAATTCTGAAATAAAGATTGATAATTGGAGAGGCCAATATTGAAAGAGAAGGTGATTGCTTAACTTAACTTATTCTGATTAGGTACTGCCATTTTGAAACTATTACAGATTTATGACATAACGGTTTCACATCTGAGCATTGGTATGTCTGGCAACTTTGTTTAATGAGGTTTACTTAATCAGGCCTTTTTTTTGCAGCCATTACATGGTTCTTTAAAAGACCAGAAATTGGATAATTTATATTCTGTGAAAAATTTTCGATTTGATTTACGGTTTAAGTATAAATATTTGGATATTAACAATGTAACGATTCCTGTCGGGACTACCCAGAATGGACAAATGCTTAACCGGCTGTTTGTCCT
>CALLZY010000091.1 GCA_937858715.1 uncultured Chitinophagaceae bacterium
GGTAATAGCTTGAAAGAATCGCTTCGCTTTGTTGAAATAGAATTTGATAAAAATGTAGTGTGGGCGTCTCATCCGTACCGGGGTGTTTATAAAATTCAGATGTCGCCCGGCTTTTCAGAAATTATTAAAACCGAGTTGCTAACAGTTAATAATGGGCTGCCCGGAAATATAAACAACTTCGTTTTCAAAGTGAATAACGAAATTGTTTTTGCTACCGAAAAAGGTATTTACAAATATGACTGGAAAAACGGCGGGTTTGTCATAAATGAAAAGTATCGGACTGTTTTTGGAACAACCCAGGTTAAATACATGACAAGCGATAGTGCAGGCAGAATTTGGTTTGCAACCGAAAAAAGAATGGGAGTGGCCGAAAGCGGAAAGATGAAGTTTTTTCCAGAACTCGACGGTATGCTTGTTGCCGGCTTTGAACACATCTATCCATTTAACGATCAAAACATTTTTGTTGGCGGGTATAAAGGACTGGTGCATATCAACTATAACCAATACACAGGCAAAAAAACCAAGATTGCCGTTTGGTTAAACAAAGTGGTTGCTATAAGTAAAAAGGATTCTGTTTTGTTTAATGGCTATTTTGTTCATGACGGCAAAATACTCAATGCACAGAGCAGCCACACTGTTCACAAACTGGTGCCGGGATATAATTCATTTCATTTTGAATATGCAGCCAACCAGTTTGGCAGAAATGGGGCGGTGCAATACAGTTACAGACTTAAAGGATTTGATAACGACTGGTCAGCCTGGGCCGAAAAAACTGAAAAGGATTATACCAATCTTTCTCACGGCTCCTACACATTTGAGGTAAAAGCAAAAGATAACCTGGGCAACGAATCTGTGCCTGTCAGCTATTCTTTCAGCATAAAGCCAAAATGGCACCAGACGAAACTGGCCTATGCCATATATCTTCTTCTGTTCATCCTGGCAGGATGGGGCGCAAACAGAATACATAAAAAAAGACTTGAAAAGCAGAGAGTAAAATTTGAAAAGGAAGAAGCGCAACTACGGCACCTGCATGAACTGGAGATGGAGCACAACGAAAGAGAAATCATCCAGCTAAAAAATGAAAGACTTGAAACTGAGGTTAATTTCAAAAACAAGGAACTTGCCACCACCACCATGCACCTGTATAAAAGGGGCCGCCTGCTTGGTAAAATAAAAGAGGAGTTAGCTGATGCCACACAAAGCCTGAAGGCCAGAGAAGAACGGTTGCATTTCAACAAATTGGTAAAATTGATTGCCGAGGAAGAAAAGCGGGACAGCGATTGGGAGCAATTTGCTATTCACTTCGACCAGGTGCATAATAAGTTTTTGCATAACCTGAAAGAGAAATATCCCGGCCTTACCCCTTCCGACCTGAAAATATCGGCTTATATAAAAATGAACTTATCATCCAAGGAAATTGCACAACTGCTTAATATATCACTTAAAGGTGTTGAAATTGCCCGGTACAGGCTCAGAAAGAAACTGCAGCTGGAATCTTCCGTCAACCTTACAGATTTTATTATGCACCTTTCCTAGCTTACAGCTTCCAGCCGATTCTTATCAGGTGTTTCTTACAGCTTTCGCAAAACCCTTTTTCCTTATCTGAATGGTCGCCGCCTTCGGCATCACGCATATAGCAGGTTTTATCAGGACAATGCGGCAGGCCAGTAGTGTGCCCAAGTTCATGTACAACAACTTTAATAAAATCTGTTTTCTTTTTCAGCCGGAAGCTTGATGCCACACAGGCGTTGCCCGGACAAAAACCCAAACCCATCACACCATAATCAAAAACATCGCCCTTGGTGGTGCTGATGTCGTTCATGGTAATGCCAACAAAGGTTTCGTTTTCTTTCGCCCGGCTGCTCAGCCAGTGTATTAATGTATCAGCCCTGTATCGTTTGCGTGGGGCATACCAGGCGATTGATGGCATTTTTTCTTTTGAAAGCAAAATAACATCGGGCAGCACCAGCTTCATTGCTGCAAAAGTTTCTGAAATAAACTGTGGCGTTGTTTTGCCAAGCGGGACAACCTTAATGACTACTGTCTGCTTTGCCGGAGCAGAGATTTTCTTTACAGACTTCTCCTGTTCTTTATTATGACATGATAAGACAACAACAATGGCAACGAAAAGCAAAAGATGTTTCATGGCGGAAGTTAACAGAACAGTAACGCACCGGCTTACAGGTTAGTATATGCCACCGCAATGGCGGTGCCTACTTTAGCGTTATGCTTTATCAGGGCAATGTTTGCTTCAAGACTTTCTCCTTTGGTGTGCTCGGCAATATATTTGAGAAGAAACGGAGTAACTTCTTTTCCAGTAACATGTTTTTCTTTAGCAGCTGCCAGCGCATAATGAATATACAGTTCCATTTCACCGGGTTGTATTTCCTGCTCTTCCGGAACAGGGTTTGCAATCAACACGGCACCATTCAGGCCCAGCTTCCATTTTGTATCAAGCATTAAAGCAACTTCTGCTGGTGTGTTTAACCGAAGCGGAGAAGGAAATCCGCTTTTACGGCTGTAAAAACTGGGAAACTCATCCTGCCCATAAGTAACAACGGGAATTCCTTTTGTTTCTAAGTATTCTAATGTTAATCCAATATCGAGTATTGATTTTACGCCGGCCGAAACAACAGCTACTGAAGTTTGTGCCATCTCTGTCAGGTCGGCTGAAATATCCATGCTTGTTTCTGCACCACGATGTACACCGCCAATACCGCCCGTTACAAAAACCCTGATGCCCGCCATACTGGCAATACGCATGGTGGCGGCAACTGTTGTAGCACCATACAGATTTTTGCTGATAACAAATGGCATATCCCGAAGGCTTACCTTCCACACATCTTTCGCCTTACCAAAATATTCAATCTGTTTTTGCGATAATCCAACATGGCATTTGCCATCAAAAATGGCGATAGTGGCGGGCACAGCACCATTCTTTCTTTTCAAATTCTCCATACCCCGAGGCGAACCCACCTACTTTTTGATTAGTTTTCGTAGTCCAAAAAAAATGGAGGTTAAAATCT
>CALLZY010000092.1 GCA_937858715.1 uncultured Chitinophagaceae bacterium
TGATAAGATAGCACTGAAGATTGTGAAGAACAGTCCTGACTGGCTGCCGGCGGTTAATAAAAACCGGCGGGTGAAGCAGTATATACGGCAACCGGTAACTTTTTTGCAGGAGCAGGAAGAGTAGCGGCACCTGCACCGGGTGGTGTGACCGTTTAAAATTTAATTATTAAACCTCTATAAAATTCAACGCTTATGCTTTATTTCCAGATTCAGGGTTTTTTAAAGACCCGTGGCATTGATGATGCGCAACAATTTCTGAGCCATAACAAGATGCCTTATCACCAGCAGAACAAAATATTGTATAACAAGGTGGAAGTGCTGAACCTGTCGCTGCTGGAAAAGCTGTGTGAGCTGTGCGACTGCACGCCTAACGACCTGCTGGCCTGGAAACCTGATGAGGGCCGCCCTCTGCCGCCTGAACACCAACTGCACAAGCTTGTACCTAAGAACCCGGAGCCGAGCCCTACTGACAGGATACGCAAACTGCCGCTGCATAAGCTGAATAAGCTGAAGGATATGCTGGATGAGTTGGAGAGGGAGTGAGCCGATAATTTTGCCAGTAATCCCTTCTAAAAACGCAAATTGAATTTTTATTATAACTGGAGATGATTCAAATGCTTTTAACAAAGTTTCTCATACTGAAATTATTAGAGAAAAAGAAGAGTTGCAAATTCATTTAAAAAATTTATTATTTTAGTAAAAAAATTGAATCAAATAGGAGCTAATACACTAAGGGCTGTTGATTTTTTTTGCGGCGCAGGAGGGGTTACTTGTGGCTTAAAAAAAGCTGGGATTGAAGTACTTGGAGGAATAGATATTGATGCAAAGTTTAAGAACACTTATGAAATCAATAATAAAGTACCGTTCTTGAACAAAGATGTTTCCAACCTCCGGCCTTCATATTTAAAGAATTTTTTTTCGCTTCTATTGAACGATGAAAATTTAGTTTTTGTTGGCTGTAGCCCATGCCAGTATTTTTCCAATTTAAAATCTGATAAAACAAAATCCAAGGAAGGACGGCTTCTGTTAGATGATTTCAAAGAGTTCGTCCTTTATTATAGACCAGGATATGTTCTTATAGAAAATGTTCCTGGCCTTGAAACAAAACCTGGCAGCCCTCTTCATAAATTCAAAGTCGCTTTAAAAAAAGAAGGATATGTATTTGATCAAAAAGTATTGAATGCCAAATTTTTTGGAGTACCCCAAAAGAGACGTCGGTTTATTTTAGTTGCTACCAGATTGACAGAGAAAATTGAGTTACCCAGACAGACAAAGAAAAAAAACAACATTAAAACAGTCAAACAGGCGATTGGGAACTATAAGCTATTTCCTGTTGTTGCTGACGGACACAAGGACAATACAGCGTTTCTACATTCTGTAGCCAAGTTGTCTGAATTAAATTTAAAGAGAGTTAAGCTTACACCTAAAAATGGGGGCTCTAGAAAAGCCTGGGAAAAAAATAAAGAGCTTCAATTAAAATGTTATAAAGAACATGACGGGCATCATGATGTTTATGGCAGATTGTCTTGGGATAAACCCGCTCCAACAATCACAACTAGATTTTTGTATACCAGCACAGGCCGATACACACATCCTGAACAGAATAGGGGTATATCAATTCGAGAAGGAGCTGTTCTTCAGTCCTTTCCTTTGGATTACAAGTTTGATTCTAATTCACTTGGTGCTGTTGCTACAATGATTGGGAATGCGGTACCCCCGAAACTTGCAGAAGCATTAGGAACATCTATTTTAAACCACTGGCATAAATGGCTACTTTCAAAGCAAGAGCAAGATCTTTAGATCTATTAGGAAGACAACAAATTGCAGGCATTCCGACTGCAATAAATGAACTTTTTAAAAATGCTCATGATGCATATGCTGATTTTGTAGAAGTTGACTATTTTAGAAAAGAACGGATTCTAATCCTCAGAGATGACGGACTAGGTATGACAAAAAATGATTTCGAACTTAGGTGGCTAACGCTCGGAACAGAAAGTAAGTTTACCAACAACAAGGTTTTACCTCCACCACAGCACCCAAACAAGCCAGAGCGTCCAATCATGGGAGAAAAAGGAATCGGACGGCTTGCGGTTGCCTCCATTGGAAGCCAGATTTTGGTTGTATCAAGAGCTCTCAGGAATAATAAGTTAGAAAAATTTGTTGTGGCCTTTATCAATTGGACAATATTCCAATTACCCGGTCTGAACCTTGATGATATAATAATTCCGGTTAGAGAGTTTTCTTCTTTACCGACATCCGAGGATATACAAATAATGAAAGACGAAGTTATCTTTTCAGTTAATCAACTAGAAATAAAGAATGATATTTCGTCAGATCAAGCTAATAGTCTAATTGACGAAATAAACGGATTTAATTTATCTCCGGCTAAATTTGACAAGAAGCTTTCTGTTAATTTATCTCTTACACAAGAGAAGTCTGGAACACATTTTTATATCGCCAATGTTGATGAGACATTAAATCAAGATATTGATGGAGATAAGGAATCTAAAGAAGCTAGCAAAATCGAAAAAATGTTAGTGGGCTTTACAAATACAATGACCCCAGATAGCCCCAAACCAGACATTGATGTTGCATTCAGAGATTACAGAAGTAATGATGGATCCTTTTTCAATATTCTTGACAAAGAGGAATTTTTTTCACCCGAGGATTTTGAGCTTGCTGATCATCATTTTCATGGCACATTTGATCAATTTGGCCAATTCTTGGGTACCGTGAAAGTTTACAATGAAAAAGAATTTACTCATATTATCAACTGGAATGGCAATAATAATAAACCGACCGATTGTGGACCGTTTTCAATTAATGTAGCTTACTTACAGGGCGCACAAAGACAATCAAAAGTTGACCCCGAAAATTACTCTCGGATAAGCGCCAAGGCCGATAAATTCGGAGGTCTATATATATATAGGGATAATATTAGAATCTTGCCTTACGGAAACTCTGATTATGATTTCATTGATATTGAAAAAAACAGAACCAAAAGCGCTTCATACTATTTTTTTTCATACCGGCGTATGTTTGGAGTAATCAATATCACGAAAAAGAAGAATCAAAATCTTAATGAAAAGTCTGGAAGAGAGGGATTCATAGAAAATAAAGCATATAGACAAGTTAGGGAGATTCTTAAGAATTTTTTTCTTCAATTGGCTGCCGATTTTTTTAGAGAAGGAGGTGGCCCTAAAAGTGAATTTTGGGTCAAAAGAAGAGCTGAGCAAGAAAAGCTTCACAGAGCAAGAGAAAAAAGAGATCAGCAGTCAAAAGTCCGAAAAGAAAAATTCCAATCATCGTTAAATAGTTTTTTTCAAGCACTTGAAACAAAAAAAACAGACGATGATGTAAATGAATTTTTGGTAGATCTTGAAAAAAAATTTGCTTCTGTCGCATACATAAAAGATCAAGATGAAGCAAGTCAAACTTTACTTGATTATGAAATTAATGCCAGACAAGGACTTTCCGTTTTGCAGCAGAAAATGAAAATCAATCAACCCAGGGGATTTAATATCTCTAAGGAGATAAGACAGGATTATGAAACATACCTTTTGGAATATGAAAAGCTACAACAAAGTCTTTTCAAAGATGCTGAAACAAGTATCGAAACCCTTGTTTCCGAGTATACAAACAAGCTACAAATTGAGATAAGCAAACGAAAAAGATTAGAGCAAGCCGTTAACTACATTTCCGAAGAAGCAAAAAAAGCTGCATTTCAAAAGGAAAAAGAGGCAAGAGAAGTCGTTTCAGAAATTTCTTTGAGAGTAAAAGACCTAACAAATGAACTAATGATTGGCCTGGAAGATAAAATACGGGAAATAAAAGACCAATTCAAGACTTTGAAAATAGATGACACCGAGGATTTTGACCTTGTCGCTGAAAGAAAAAGAATGGAGGAAGCAATTACTCAAGAAAAGGAAAAAAGTACAGAAATCCTCGAAAGTATTATTAGGCAGCTATCCGGTATCTATTGGGAACAAGATTCAGAAGGGAATATTATCACAAATGACCAGATAAATGATGCTTTGCGGGAAGAGCTTTACGAATTAAAAGAACAAATGAATGCCGATGTCGAGCTAAGCCAACTCGGCCTTGCTGTTGGAGTAATACATCATGAGTTTAATAGCACCGTTAAATCGATTAGAGGCAGCATAAAAGACTTAAAAGCATGGGCAGATGTAAACGAGCAACTTGAAGGCGTTTACAGAAATATTAGAATAAACTTTGAGCACCTTGACGGTTATCTAAACTTGTTTACTCCTTTAAACAGACGTTTATATAGAAAAACTGAAGATATTCCGGCAAATGATGTTAAGACTTTTCTTTTAGATTTATTTAAGGCAAGGCTGGAACGACATGGCATTCAACTAAAACACACACAGGGTTTTAGTATGCACACTTTGAAGGGGTATAGATCAACTTTTTATCCTGTGTTTGTAAATCTAATTGATAACGCCATTCATTGGGTGAATAAAAAACCGAATAATGAGGATAAAATTATTAGACTTCATGCGGATAACACAGGATTTTACGTTTCAAACAATGGACCTGAAATTCCAATAAACGATAGAGAACGAATTTTCGACCTGGGCTTTACCAGAAAACCTAACGGTCGTGGTATGGGGCTTCATATATCAAAAGAAGTACTAAGAGGAGTTAATTATAAAATTTTTGTTGATTCTGCAAGGCCAGGAAGTACAGTCACTTTTAAAATAGAACCAATCAACCTAACCAATGAAAGTATCTAACCAGTTTTTTGAACAAACAAAAAAAATCGCAAACGATTTTATTCAGAGTATCATTTTCATAGACGACGAAGCTAATAATGCCCAAAGTGAAGGAGGTGATCATCAATTAAACTCATTGGAGATCACAAAAGGTTTCGCCATGAGTCACAAAATTTGCGCTGTTTACTCTCCTTCAGATGAAAAAGATGTTTTAGCTCTTGCTCATATCTGTAAAAAAGCGGATGTGGTAGTATTAGACTGGAAAATTGACTTAAAGCTTACACTCCCAGAAGGTACAGAAGAAGTTGATGCAGAATCAGAGGATCCAAGGGGCCGATATACTATACAAATCATCAACGATGTTATTTCTGACGAAGAAACAGGAAAGGAAAGCTTAAAATTAATTATTGTTTACACTGGCGAAACAAACTTGTGGGATATTACCGACACTATTTACAATTCGCTTTCCCAAATAGAGCACATCCAAAAAGATGATTTTTCTGTCTTCTCAAATAACTTCAAAATACTAATTGTTGGCAAACCAACATTAAAAGCCAAACATATTCCCGAAATTGAGAACAGGATAATAGACTGGAACCAGCTACCAGATTTCATACTTTGTGAATTTACGAAAATGACTACTGGTTTGCTTTCAAGCGTTGTGCTTAAAAGCTTAATTGCTGTTAGAAAAAAAGTCTTTAGGCTGATAAAAACTTTTCCCGCCAGAATGGATCCGGCATTTCTTTCACACAAAGCACTACTCCCAAATCCAGATGATGCCGAAGAACAATTACTAGACCTGATTGGGTCGGAAATCAAGTCAATTCTCAAAAGTTATGATCCCGGCTATTACCTTTCTAATGATTATGTTAAAGATTATATAGAGGCATATTATGAAGATAAAGAGTATGAATTCCCATTTGATAGTACTTCTTTACCCTCAATAGAAATACCAAAGACAATCAACAGAACCCTTTTGAATAAGTTTACAGAACAGGGGATAGAACGTATATTTCTAAAAAAAGACACTCCTTCGCAAGAGCGAAGAATATTTAGCTCTTCAAGCCATCGAATGATAGCAGATTTGTATACAAAGAATGAAGAAGAATCGGTAGAAAGCAACTTTCAATTTGCTCTTTTAACATCCGTAAAAACAAATTATAATCCCAAGGTCGAACCCTTATTAACGCTTGGCACAATTCTCAGAAAAGATGATGATTCCTATTGGCTATGTATTCAGCCTAAATGTGATACTGTAAGAATAGAAAAGAATCGTGATTTTCTGCTTTTATCATTAAAAAAAATGGAAAATTATCATGATGGTTTCCATTTCTTGACAAAACATAAAAAACAATATTTGCTTTTCAAAATAAACTATTCAATCTATAAATCCCAGTTTTACAAATTTAAAGCAAACAAGAATCAAACAGTAAGAGGTGTTTTTGAAAATGGGAAGGTTCTAATAAAAGGAAATACAATAATGGAGTGGATTGGAGAACTCAAAAATGACTTTTCTCAAAGTGTTGCCAATGTTTTTGCTTCCGAATTGTCAAGAGTCGGAATGGATCATTCTGAATGGTTACGGCGCTTTTCCTCATTCTAAACAATTAATTCTTGATACATTTTTAATAATTATTGCTCATTTCCAGATTGGTGCTATTAATAATAAAAGATGAATGAACATTGGACAAAAGAAGAAGTTATCCTTATTGTTACCGACTATTTTGATATGTTCGGTATGGAGTTAAGCTCAACTCCATACAATAAAGCTGAGCATAGAAGAAAGTTAGCTACATTACTGAAAAACAGAGATAAAGCAATTGAATTTAAGCATCGAAATATCAGTGGTGTCCTGGCAAAAATGGGGGTTCCTTATATCAAAGGATACAAGCCTCTTTTCCGCTTTCAGCAATTACTTGAAGATGAGGTTAATTTATACCTCAATAAGAATTGGGCATTTTTTGAAAAAAGATTCAAAATATTCGTTGATGAAAAAGTTGATTTGAAAATCAAAAAAAGAGATTATAATAATATTATTGAAAAAGCTGGCCCTTCAAGAACAAAAATCATTGAAAAGACCCCTCTTTTTATACCAAACAGACCTAATTATTTAGCAAAGGAACAAAACAATCGAATTCTTGGAGAGGAAGGTGAGCTTCTTGTTTTTGAATACGAAAAATGGAGATTAACTACAGCTGGAAAAATATCTCTTGCTGAAAAAGTAGAATGGGTATCAAAAGAAAAGGGAGATGGTTTGGGCTTTGATATCCTTTCTAAAAGTATAAGTGGAAAGGATATGTACATCGAAGTAAAAACCACAAAACTGACAAAAGAGACTCCCGTTTACTTTTCAAGAAACGAATTGATATTCTCTAAAATAAAAGAAAGAGATTTCTTTTTATATCGTGTCTTTGATTTTAAAGAAAAGCCAAAGATTTTTATTAAAAGGGGAAGCTATGAGAGCTTTTGTTCTATGCAACCACAATCTTTCGAGGGCTATTTCTGAAAAGTCTTTTATCCGTAATCCGATTTTCGTTTTCACATCAATATAGCAATAGTATTTAGTGTGACTTAAAGTATATTGGCCTTTAAGTCACGTTGAGGAAAAGTGCGGGGGTGTATGTGAGAGAAAAGATGCCGGATCAAGCCGCCCTTCGACAAGCTCAGGGTGACAGTGCTATTAAGCAGATAATTTTGTGAGGAGGCGGGTTAGTGTTTTGTCTGCCTTTGCCGGTTTGAGGCTGCACTCCCAAATGGTGATGATGTTCCAGCCTTCTTTCTTTAGTGCTTTTGCGGCTTTGGTATCGTTTGCTTTGTTGCGGTTTATTTTGGCAAGCCACCATTCGGTTCTTGTCTGCGGCACCTTGTAGTATTTGCAATTTGCATGGCCGTGCCAGAAACAGCCGTGTATAAATATGATGGTTTTGTATTTGGGCAGCACAATGTCGGGATGGCCGGGGAGCCTCACCCCCTTCCCCTCTCCATGGGATGGAGAGGGGTGAAGTCCATATAGCCTGTAACGGTAGCCTTGTGCATGGAGGAACTTCCGCACCAGCAGCTCGGGTTTGGTGTTGGTGCTGCGTATCTGGCCATCCCGATATTCATCGGGACAAGTGTTGTAGCTTCTTGTTTTCTTATCATGCACATCGGCCATGGTGTAAAGGTATGTTTTAACCACGGCGGGCACAGCGGACACAGCGGAGATGCCGGATCAAGTCCGGCATGACAGTGGAGGGCCCGGGGTGACAGTTGGGGGCACGGCCCTTCGACAAGCTTCCGTACCGGTACGGAACAGACATCCTTGATTGGTACAGGCAGCGGTTTCTTATATTTGTCATCCCCACAAATTTTGGACAGGCTTAGCCCCGGCTCACCCTCACGGCCAAAGAATGTGGATATTCGGTTTTTTGTTAACTACTTTGTATATGAGCAACATTAAACTCTTCGAATCCAAAAAAGTCCGTACGCATTGGGACGAGGAAGAGGAAACCTGGTATTTCTCTGTGATTGACGTTATTGAGGTTTTAACCGATAGTCCTAATCCTAGAGATTATTGGTTTAAAATGAAAAAGAGAGTTAAAACCGAGGATGGACTTGAACTGTCGACAATTTGTCGACAGTTGAAAATGGAAGCATCAGTGTATAGCCATTTTAGTAAACAAATGGACACTGTATAGCTGATTTAGTAAACCCGGAAAACTGTATAGTTTTTTTAGTAAGGGACATCCCTCCCTCTAACCTGCACAAACGAACATAAACCTGCAACAATGTACACAAACCTGCACAAACCTTTCCAAACAGGAAAGGGCCTTCTGGCCGGGGTGTATATTGCACCCTGTTGCTGATACGGTAAATAAGAACTGCACAGGTATGTACCTGACGTACACGAAGCCGCCCTTCGACAAGCTTCCGCCACGGCGGACAGGCAGGGTGACAGTATGTTTTACCCGGTTTACTATTTTCTGTAGTAGCGGTTCATATTATCGAAATAGCTGGTAAGGAAGTGGGCATTAAAAATATGATCCAGGTTAAAATCGAAATCATTAGTTACGGGTGGATACTTAGGGCCTGCCATTCGCCTGAATTCCACTCCAGGTACATTTGTTAAAGATGTTTTGAAGAAAGCATCATATAAAGCGGCAATTTCTTCTTTTTCTTTGTTGTCAGATTTTGGAAGAAGTAACCTAAATGATGTTCCATAGGGGACGATATCGGCAGGGTTGTACCATACAATTATTTTTTTAACCTTACCCGTTTCCACCAGTTTTTTATACTCCTGGAAATTGGCGTATGAACGGTCGCCGCCCAGGATATTCAACTCATCTACTGTAATAACATTTTCTCTTATCAGTGCTTCTGTGATGGTGGCCCCATTACTGTGTGCAAAAAGTCGTTCAAATTTAGTGCCGTTCAGTTCTTCAACGAGTTTTTTCCCATAAGCTGTCTTCAGTGTATATTCTCCAATCGAAATATTATCCCGCATAACACGATAGATATCTGTCCACGAATCATTATCGGTGGTGGCAAAATATTCGCCCTGCTGAAACTGGTGGCCAGTGAGGGGGCTTTGCACTTTAGACACATCGTTTTTCTCCATGGTGTTCATCAGCCCGAGGATGATGCCTTCTTTAATGACTTTCTTTGGTGTGCCCAGCGGTGGTACATAACTCGCAATTGTTTTTCGTAAAGAACCCACTTGCCTCTGGTAGGCAGATAAATCATTATTCATTTCTCCTAAAAGAAGCTTGACATTTTTTTCCGATTGTTTTTTCTTTTCTTCGTATGCCTTTTCCTGTTCCTTTTTCTTTGTCTCGTAGGCTTTCAGATCGTCTAAGTATTTGCTGATCTTATCAACATTGTCCCGGTACACGGCATTGCCCGGATCCATTTTAGCTGCTTTCTTATACAGCGACAATGCTTTTTTCCAGTTCCTGCTGTTGTGTGCAGCGACAGCTTTCTTGTACACATCGTAGGCTTCGTTTTTCATAAACTCGGTAAATACAGGATTGTAGCTGCTGATGGTGGCCGGTGCAGAAGGGGTGCTGGATGTGGTGCTATAATAACCCTGGCTGCTGGTTGGTTTGGTAAAATCGTACGCCGTTCCAAACAAATCTCCTTTAAGCTGTGCCTGCAAGGCTGTACAGGAACCTGCAAGGGCAATCAGAAAAAATAATTTTTTCATCTTGTTTATTTTTTAATCATGTTACAAAGAACTTCCGGTCTTTACCCATACGCATACCCGAAGGGATACACAGAGAAGATGTACCGAACTGGGCTTTCGTTTCATGAAAGAACATTTTATTTATTGGCTGACGGGCCAAAGAGGAGGCCTGCCCTGATGGAGGCATAAGGCTGATACAGGTAGCCAACAGCAGTAGCCTCATCGGTACGGTACACCACATTCACAAAGAAACCATTGAGGCTGGTGATGGGTGTAAACGTAAAGCCGGCAAATAGCAATCCGCCATAGTTGGTAAAATCAGCTTTGGAGCTGAGTGTAAAATCAATACCATAGGCAGCCCCGAATGTTGGACGGATGGCTAACTTTCCGGCCATGATGGTGGGCTTTACCGGAAAATAACGAAGCCCGAGATAGCCTTCGATACTGCCGATATTTTTTAAGGTTGCCCCTGGCAGACCGGACAACTTCCTGTTTTTATAATTTCCTTCGATATACATGCCCAGCGATTTGCCGCCAAAGGTGGAGTTGATGCCGAAATCCATAATGGGGGCTTTAATGTCCTCTGTGGCTGTTTTAATTTTTGAGTTCATAGAAAACTCACCAAACATCTGCACGGTGCGGATGCGGAAGGGTGTTTTCTGTGCTGTGGAAGCAAT
>CALLZY010000093.1 GCA_937858715.1 uncultured Chitinophagaceae bacterium
TGAACACTGTAAGCAAAGGCACCCATGAATTCCTCGTAGGGTTTTTGATTGGAAACAAATACAGCGAAAAATGTCCAAGATGCTGGTAATGCCTGTGTGTGATTAACCGGTTTATTCGGATATATTTCCACTGGAAATCCGGATTTCTGTCATATTTTCTAATCGGTCATCTTAAACCTTTTTCAAGAAACCAGGTCAGTTTGCTGACAGGTTAGGTGTAATATAAGCAGCTATTGGCAATGTATTTCAGGCCTTGTTTGTATATGTGCACAGAACCTGACATAAATCAACTGTATCTAAGCCACTGAAACAGTAGTTTTACAGAAGTATCGTCCCAAAGGCCCTGAAACTGTCAGATGAGAAAACTGCTAATAGTATTAATAGCTGCTTTAACCAGCAATATAACTTTTGCCCAGGACTTTTCTAATAAAGGCAAAGAGTTCTGGATTCCTTATTCCTTTCATGTTGATATGTTTACTGCTAATTCGCAGTTAACGATGACACTGTATATAACCTCGGATGTAACTACAACCTACCAGGTCGAAATTTATGGAGGTGCGGTTTTACAATCAGGTACAATTAATGCAGGTCAGGTACTGACATGTGTGGTACCACAAACTTATTTTCTTAATGATGAAGGGCTATTTAACGGAAAAACAGTAAGGGTTACATCAGTGCTGCCGGTAGTTGTTTACTCATACATTACCCAAAGTGCCAGAAGCGGGGCCACCGTTTGCTTGCCTACAACAGTTTTAGGAAGGGAGTATTATTCTTCCAATTACAAACAAGTTTCAAATTCGCAAAATTCAAATTCATATTTTACTATTATCGCAGTTGAAGATAACACTACTATTAATATTACTCCATCCGATACTACAAAAAACGGTTGGTTGCCTGGCAATACGTATCCCATTACTTTAAATAAAGGACAGATTTACCAGGTTCTTGGTAAACACTATAACACAGCCTCTGGCGGATTATATTATGGCAAGGATATGACCGGTTCAAAAATTGAATCTGTATCATCGGGCGGAGGAGGTTGTAAGCGCATTGCTGTTTTTTCGGGGGCAGGAAAGATAATGATTGGAAATAATTGTTCTCCAAATAGTAATTCTTCTGATAATTTATACCAACAGTTGTATCCGGTAGCTTCATGGGGTAAGAAATATCTAACAATACCTAGCTATGGTCATGATACAAATTATTATAGAGTGATTAAGAAACCTACAGTTGCTACAAATGTGACTGTAAATGGAGTACAGATTCCTGCAGCTTCATTTGTTAATGGTGTTTATTATGAATTCGTTAATAGTACACCGAATAAAATTGAAGCCGACCAGCCAATTTCTGTCAGCCAGTATTTTACAACCCAGAATTGTAACAGAAACCCTGTTCCGTTTGACCCTGATATGATTATTCTAAACCCCGTAGAGCAGAACATCAGTAAAGTGACCCTTGTCAGTTCAAATCTGGCAGCCACAGCCAACAGGCAGCACCATATTCATGTAATTATGAGAAATGGCGGGACAGGTATATCTTCTTTCAGACTGGACAATGTACCAGTTGCTGCATCATCCTGGGTTACGCATCCCCAGGATGCAACATATTCCTATTTGTATCTTGGCAATGTGGCGCAGGGCTATCATACATTGATATCAGACTCCGGATTCAATGCGCTGGCGTATGGTT
>CALLZY010000094.1 GCA_937858715.1 uncultured Chitinophagaceae bacterium
TTTTTTATGGAGAATTGAATGATTTTATTGAGCATATTTCTATTTATGATTTGATAAAGAACGATAATAGTTTATCATGATCACTGCTATGGCCATCAACATCAAAATGGAAAGCAGGATGATGGTAATGAGCCTTGTAACCCACATCCATTTTGGCTTAGCAGAACTTTTTAGTTTGCCATAGACAGGTTTTTGGCGATATTTTTTTCCACGAGATGGCCTTAGTTTAGCCATAAATCAAAAAAATAAATAATGGAAATTATAGCTTGGTACTCCAGGCTATAGGAGATAAATCAAAGGATTAAACCTTTAGTTTGGGAGGCTGCCAGATAGAATAATACGCTTGAGTTGTGAATGCCACATCATAAAAAGGAAATTTCTCTGGTTGAAAAACAATTTTTGTGGCTTGTATTTTGTTAAAAGGAGAATAAAATGCAGATGCCGGACAGCATGAACAAGTACAGAAAGGTGTACAGATTTCCATTGCAGGGTTGTGTTCCTGGTGATTGGTGGCGGATGAAACCCTTACTTCAGTCTTTGTATTACATTCCACCTTATCACTACATGGAATGCAGGACAAGTAAAGTAAGAAAAGGGCTAAAAATCCAAATAAAAATTTCACTGCTTGCAAAAATAGCAATTTATGTTGCAAATCCAACACTTTTTTTTGAAGTTAAAATAAAAGCTCTGTCGCAAAAAGACAGATGGGATAACCGGTTATATCCTATTGACTTAATAAGTAAGTGTAATTCCTGCTCCCCAACCCATATCACTGTCATAATGCGTAGATAGAGAAATATACTTAGTGACTATATACCTGAAACCTACCGCATATTCTTTATCAGTATTCAGCATCATTGCAAATCTTAATCGTTTTGTAACAGGCACATCATCCCTGCTGATCTGAAAACGAAATTTTCCGTTACCATCCACCCTTGCATCAGCTATAAACATCATAGGCAAGGTATAGGCAATACCGGCCACTACCGTTTTACGATTGTTTTTATTACTTGTTTGCCCAAACCAGTTTTTTGCATCACTGCCAAATATATTTTTAGGGCCGCCGTCAATTTTGTAATGATAATCAAAACCAATATAGGGGTATATCCATTGCATACGGCCCAGGTAACGACCAATCATTGTCTCGCTTTCATATCCTTCCATTTTGCTTAATCCCAAGTGCCACATAGTGCTTATTTTATTACGGGTGCCTGCAAACATCATTGAGCCATCAGTACCATTGCTTTCCAACCCAATCTTTGTCATAAAATGCAGCTTCCTGTCGTCAGCAAATAATTTACGTTGCGCCAGTTTCGGATCGGGTATTTCTGGATTGGCAGGTTGGTTTTCGTAACTAAAAATCCTGCCCATACCGCTCATCATGTGGTAAAGTATATGGCAATGAAAAAACCAATCGCCATAAGCATTTGCAGCAAATTCAATAGTATCTCTTTCCATTGGCATGATGTCAATTATATTTTTCATTGGGGAATATTCACCTTGTCCGTTTAATAATCTGAAATCATGTCCGTGCAGGTGCATGGGGTGGCGCATCATTGAATTATTGTATAAAACAATCCTTACGTTTTCACCTTTCTTTATTAATATCTTATCCGTTTCAGAAACTACTTTATTATCCAAACTCCACACATAGCGATTCATATTACCCGTTAAATTAAATTTCAATTCCTTTATCGGGGCTTCCGGCAATGTTGTCTTTTCGTTTGCTTTAAGCATTGTGTAATTCAATGTTACAATGTCAGGTGTTTCGGCTTCCATATTCATTCCCTGCATACTGTTATTGTTTGGCATTTGCATATTGTGCATATCATGCCCCTGCGCAGCGGTTTTTTTCTTTTTGTTCTTTGGTTCTTCTGCACCAGTTACTTCGGGATACATAACGGTATTCATATCCATAATTTGATTAGCCATTTGCATATCACCCATAGAAGCCGGGTCTAAGTTGCCTCTCATGTCTATCATTTCATTCATCATCTTCATGCCTGCAAAGTATTTCAGCTTGGGCAGTTTGGTTGCCGGTACTTTTTCTCCACTGCCTAACCAAAGTGAAGCGGATTTAGTGCGATCTTCCGGCGTAACTAAAAACTCATAACTTTTATTTTCGGGAATTGTTACAATCACATCATAGGTTTCTGATACGGCAATAATCAACCTGTCCACTTCAACAGGCTCCACATCGTTACCATCCGTTGCTACCACCGTTATTTTGCCTCCTGAATAAGTAAGCCAGAAATAAGAGGATGCCCCACCGTTTGCAATCCGCAATCTTACTTTATCACCGGCTTTGTATTGAGGTTGTTCATTTTGATTTTTTCCATTGATTAAAAACTTATCGTAATACACATCACTTACATCCATCGCCATCATACGTTTCCACTCATTAGTAAGTTTTGTTTTTAAATGTCCGCTTTTTATGGCTTCGGCATAGCTTTGTGTAGTTCCTTTTTTTATAGCGAACCAATCGGTAGCATTGTGCAGGCTGCGATGCACTTCTTCCGGTTTCATATCCGTCCATTCGCTTAACACAATAGGCAGCGTTGGTATATCCCATTCTGCCCTTTTATTCATTATGAAAGAGCCGTACATGCCAATTTGCTCCTGCAATTGTGTATGGCTATGATACCAGTGTGTGCCGTGCTGAATGATGGGAAACTTATACAAATGTGTTGTGTGTGCTTTAATGGGCATCTGCGTAAGATTAGGTACACCATCATACTGGTTTGGTAAAAACAATCCATGCCAATGCAAAGATGTTTCCTCATTCAATTCGTTATGTACATAAATTTCTGCGGTATCGCCTTCGGTAAATGTAAGTGTGGGCATTGGTATCTGCCCGTTTACTGCAATTGCCCGTTTTGATTTGCCCGAAAAATTTACAATGGTGTCCCTGATATATAAATCATATCGCACAGTTCTTGGAGGGGTATTGTTTACAATTGTTTTTATAGGTTCTGTTTTGGGCTTATCCATTGTCATATCACCCATATCCATTGATTTTTTCTTAGCCGTATCTTCCTGCATTTGCATTTCTTTTTTCTTATCAGGAATTGGATTTGCAACTGCCTTTGGTTTTTCTTTTATCAACTTCATTCCGCATTTTGGACAGTTACCTGGCTTTGGGGCATGTATTTCAGGGTGCATTACACAAGTATAAGTTACAGATTGCACAGGCATAGTGTCTTTCTTATTAATGTCCATTGCCATAGGCTTTGTTGTGTCCTTTGGCATTTGCATTTCAACAGGTTTCTTTACTACTGGCTGCGTAACAGCTTTCGGCTTTTCCTTTATCAACTTCATTCCGCACTTGGGACAATTGCCCGGCTTGGTAGCATGAATTTCGGGGTGCATTGGACAGGTATAAGCAACTTGTTGGGCTTGTTTTGTTTCTTTCTTACTCATGTCCATGCCTTTCATATCCTGTGCCTGTGCAAAGGAAAAACCGGCAAGTATAAATATTGCTAATGTTATTTTTTTCATTCTTAAATATTTTATTTTTTTACTTTTAAAAAACTTGCATTGATGGCAACTACAACTGTGCTAACCGTCATTAAAACAGCACCTGCTGCCGGGCTTAATAAAATGCCCTGTATGTACAAAACACCTGCTGCCAAAGGCAATGCGATAACATTATAACCCGTTGCCCAAATTAAATTCTGTATCATCTTCCTGTAAGTAGCTTTGCCAAATAAAATCAGGCTTACAATATCTTTTGGGTTACTGTTTACCAAAACAATTCCTGCGGTTTCTGCGGCAATATCACTGCCGCTGCCGACTGCTATCCCAACATCTGCCTGTGCCAAAGCTGGTGCATCATTTACGCCATCGCCTGTCATGGCAACAAATTCGCCTTTGCCTTGCAGTTCTTTAATCTTCTCCAATTTTTGATGTGGCAACACTTCAGCTATAAAACCATCCATACCCAACGTATCGCTTACACTTTTTGCAACTTTGCTGTTATCCCCTGTAAGCAATATGGATTTGATATTGTTTTCTTTTAAGGTACTGATTGCTTCTGCTGATTCAGGACGGATCTCATCTGACAAAGCAATATACCCCGCCAACTGACTATTGACGATTACAAACACAACGGTTTCCGTATCGTTAGTAGTAAAGCCTTCGGGCATTGCTAAATTGGTTTCTGTTAAATATCCCGGACTTACCACTAATATTTTTTTGCCTTCAACAGTTGCCTCAACACCTTTACCTGTGATGGCATTGAAGTTCTCTGTAGCCGGAGTAGTGATAGATAAATCTTTTGCTTTTTGCAGGATGCCTGTTGCAATTGGATGCTCTGATTTTTGTTCCAAGGCTGCTGCCAGGCGAATAATTTCATCTTCCGAAAACTCTTTTTGTAAGGATATAATTTTTGACACTTCAAATTTGCCAATTGTCAATGTGCCTGTTTTATCAAAAACAATGGTGGTAATTTTTCTTGCATTTTCAAATGCTGTCCTGTTCTTAATCAATAAGCCATTTTTTGCTGATAAGGCTGTTGATTTTGCCACTACCAACGGAACGGCCAAACCCAAAGCATGGGGGCAGCAAATAACAATTACTGTAACCATCCTTTCCATTGCAAAGGCTAATGATTGCCCTGTTAAATACCAATATAAAAAAGTGCTGATACCTGCAAGCAGCGCAATAATGGTTAGCCATCTTGCTGATTTGTCTGCTAATAGCTGTGTGTTTGATTTGGCATTCTGTGCATCCTGAACCAGCTTTATGACTTGTGATAAATAAGAATCCTTTGCACCATGCGATACAGTAACTTTAATAGCTCCATTCCCATTAATAGAGCCAGCAATAACTTTATCTCCTTTTATTTTTTGTACAGGTTTGCTTTCTCCGGTAAGCATACTCTCATTCAGATAACTTTCCCCATCCGTAATAATTCCATCGGCTGCAACTTTTTCACCGGGTTTAATTAAAATCAAATCACCTTCATCAAGTGAATCCGTTTTTACCTCGGCAATCATCTGCCCGCTAATTTTATGAGCCTCTGCTGGCATTAGTTGTACCAATAATTCCAGCTCTCTTGAAGCACTGGTCACTGATTTCATTTCTATCCAATGCCCTAAAAGCATTATTAAGATCAGTGTTGCTAATTCCCAAAAGAAATCCATACCCTGTAAACCAAAAACAATTGCTACACTGTAGATGTATGCCACCGTAATAGCGAAGCCAATTAAAAACATCATACCTGGATTCTTTGCTTTGGCTTCATTCACCAACCCATTTAAAAAAGGCCAGCCACCATAAAAGAAAACAACCGATGATAACGTAAGTAACCCATATTTGGAACCTGGAAAGCTGATATGGATTTTCAACCAGTGCTGTATCATTTCTGATAACAGCATAATGGGAATAGTTAGCACTAACACAGCATAAAACCGTTTTCTAAAATCATCAATCATACCGCTGTGCTTACTGTGCTTTCCATGAGTATCTCCCGAAACTGTACTTGCAACGGATTCTAAAGTCATACCACAGATCGGACATTTACCTGGCGCATCCAATATAATATGTGGGTGCATAGGACAGGTATATTTTTGAAGCTGGTGTTGGTGTTCCATAATTTCTATTTTCTTGAGGAGTTATGACTAATCATAATCAGCCATTGACCTTTCACTTTCTTTAATACCGATGTGGCAACTCCTTTGCGTTTTACTTCTGTATTATCTTTAGCAAGTATAATTGTATAATTGTAGGTTTCGGTAGCAAAAGCATAATTGCCATCTACCTGCACTTCCACCTTATAATCGCTGAATGTAAAGGATTTAAACTCTTTTAATTCAGGTGTAAGGTGACGCTCTAAATAATGAGCATAGTCACCCTCACTGCCGCCTGATTCATAAATTTTAGAATCGGCAGTAAATAATCTTTCTGTGCCTGTTACATCCAACGCTTCAATTGCACTGTTATATCTTTTTAATACAGCTTTTACTAATTCTGTATTTTTATTTTGCAACAGTGGAGGCATTGTGTCTTTGTTGTTCATGTATTGCTTTATCGCTTCCCTGTCTGTACCAGCTTCTTTACTTTGAGCAAATGATATGGCTGACAGGCAGAATACATATACGGTTATTATTATTTTTTTCATTGTTTTAGTTTTTAGCCGAAAGGCTGTCTTTTGATTGCTGCACCCAATTAATAATTGCTGCTTTCTGATCTTCTGTAAGCCGGGCATTTCTGTGCATCCATTTATAAGATGATAAAGGCATAATATCATCCTTAATACTATTCGCAATTCCTGTCAGCTTGCTTAACTGTTTCCTTGCTGAATAGTTGCCAAACTCACTAAAATTCAACACTGCTTTTCCTTCCATTATATGTTTAGCCATTAACCAGCCCATTGGCTGAATGTTTGAATACCAGGGGTAAGCCGTGTTATTGCTATGACAGTCATAACAGGCATTTTTTAAAATAGCCTGCACACTATCAGGGATGCTTACAATTTTATAAATATCAGTTGCCAACATGCCATCGCTTTTATTACGGGCAGGTTGTATAAACTGAATAGCTACGAATGCTACGAAAAGAACCAGCATTATTTTCTTTATGATGCGGCGCATAGTTATTTCATTTCTTCTTTCATGGTGCCGCAGGTTGGCATTTTGCTACCTAAGTATGGATTTTTAATTTCTTTCACTTCACTTATCCATATTGCTCCTTTGCCATCATTTGCCATCGGACAGAAATCTTTATACAAAGTCTGCCCGCCATTACCAAAGGTTTTTATCAGGTCTGCCATGTCTTTACTCAGCATAACAAAATGCTCCCGTTGGTGGGCAATATTGCCGCCATTTTTGCCAATATGCTCCGCATGTTCCCTTGCATCGTCTTCTATATCCTCAAATGCTTTTTTCTGATCGGCTGAAAGGGCTGTCTTGTCAAAATTTTTAAAGGCAGTTTCTAAAGAAGTTCCTGCTGTTGCTGCATCCGTAGTATTGTCTTTAGTAAAAGCATTTTTTAATTGTAAATATGCTGTTACAATTTCTTTAATAGAAACCGTTGCTTTTGTATCTGCCACAGAAGGTGTTGTTGCTGTTACATTTTCGGTTTGTGATTTTGCCTGAGTAGTATCTGTTCCACTGCTTTTGTTTTCTGTTGATTTATTGGTACTGCTATTACAAGCAGTAAGTGTAATGGCTGCAATGGCCATGTTGATTATAGTATTTTTCATTTTACTTTTTTTTAGTTTGTTGTAATACGAATAACCTTACCCATCCTCTATTAAAAGGATGAAGGGAGGGCATAGTTTTTATAATGTTTCTTTTACGCTGCCACAGGTAAGCATGGCACTGCCATAATAAGGATTTTTGATTGCCTTATTATCACTGAGCCATGATGCTTTTTTCATGGGGCAATATTGCTGGTAAACTGGTTGGGCGGAAAGCTTTACCGTTTTTGCCAGGGCAAACATATTGGCTGATAAAGTAGCAAACTTTTCCCTCTGTACTTTAAGGTCTTTTGTTTGGGAAATAGAACTGGCATCGCTTAACAAAGCGGCACGGCTTTCGTCTTTTACCGTTTCCTTATCAATATCATTTAATGCCTTTATAAATGATTCGGCGCTGGCAGCCGCCATAGTAGAGTTACTGCTTACCAACGCATCTTTAAGTGTATAGTAGGAAGTGAGTAAAGGAGACGACTGCGCTTTTGTACTATCCTGTGCAAAACCTGTTTGAGCAAATGTGATTGCAGTTAATGCAAATGCTAATAATATCTTTTTCATTCTAATTTGATTAATGTTATAGAAATAATAACGGGCATAAGGAAGCCTTATGCCGAAAACATTAAATCAAATCATATTTGAAAACTCTGAATTGCTATGCGGATGTCCGGTATAGGAGGATGGTAACTTCGGACAAAATATTTTGTATAACCGCTTATTTGTGAAGGGTAAGAAATATCAATGTGATAATAAGCTGCTACAAATGCAGTAAAAAATACAGGGCTGATAATTGTATTGGATTGAGGGACAGCTTTATCAGTTTGATAAACTTTAATTACTTTATCATTGCAGCATCCACCTTTTTCTTTCTGCTCATTGTTATTTTCTTCGTGGTGATGGTTTACAGATTTATTATGATGTTCATGCTTCTCCCCATTTGCATGAACATGAACTTCAGTTGCTTCCTCATCATGGTGGTGAGTAGTATTAAATCCCATATCCACACCTATGGCACAGGCAAAGCCAACTACTGTATTCAATCCGAATACTACCAGTAGTAAAGCTGCTTTTAACTGTATGGATATGTTTCCTTTCATCCGTGTTGTAGTAAAATTAAGGTTATTCCACTGAATAACAACAAATTCTACACCCAAAGTTAGGACAGAAAGGCTTACTAAGTATTACACAATTATGGAAAGAATTTACATAATATTGGCTGAACTTACTTGCTTTTTGCCACCAGGTAATTTGAAATAAGCAACTTTGAATCATCTTCTGTTAGCTTGGCTTTTGCGAACATTTCTGCTAAAATTGGCTTCCATTTAACAGCAGTATATTCATTTGGATTGTGCAGCTTATGACAAGCCGAGCATTTATTTATATAAAGTTTGTAGCCATTTTTTAATTCTGTAATAGTAATACCGGGAACCCTTTGCTGCGCTAATGCCAGATCAGCATCTGCTGGTTGCAGATGCTGAGTAGCGGTACATGCTGCTATGGAAATAACCAGTGAGCAGAGAATAAAGTATTTTTTCATAATTCTTTAAAGAGATATACCCACAATAAATCTTGCTTCGGTTCTTTCATGTTCATCCAATACTTTTGAAAAGGGAGCAATAGTTGTCTTATGAACATTACCCCATTGCGGCAAGTAATTGGCAATGACAAACCATTTCTTATTACGAAAATTAAGTGTCGGCCCGCCGAAGAAAACAGAATGTTCCCATCCGTTACCTTTTGCTATTTCATTGTGATTGCGGACTTCAAAACCAATTCCAAGATTAGGTTTTGCAAAATATTGATACCCTAAATCAAACTCAACAGGAGCTTCCCAGCCACTGGCATCAACTTTATTTCCACTCCATGCAAACTCTTTTTCATATTCAAAAACACCGTTGAACGCAAACAAACTCTTGCCTACATTTTTATCAAATATTAGTTTTGTTTCCAATTCTAATTCATCGCCCCCTTTTAATCCCCATTCACCATATAAAGCAAACCCAACTTTATTGGCCGTAGGGTCACTTAATTTCCATTTCCATTCGTTACTAAAACCTACCTCATTGGATACCGTAGTTCCATTTGCCGTTTCACTAAATCTTGTTTGATACCGATTAAAATAAACAGAAGTTTGTACATTTTTTCCTAACCCAAATTCCAATTCCATACGCTGATCTTGTGCATGAAAAAATTGGTCTTTATGTCCAAAACGAGAAGTATGCCAAAATTCTAAGTCTATTGCGCCTTTGGGCAAAACATTAGATGTATAAGTTCTTGCAAAATATCTGTCCTGGGCATAGGATGATAATGAGAAGATAAAAAAGATAACGGCAGTTGATTTTATTTTTTGCATATAGTTTTTTTGCAAAACTGCCTGAATATTTAACTGCCTGCTTATGAAATGAGGAACTTATATTACGAAATGAGGAAATGGAGATTACTTATACTGCCTTTGCAATCTTTTCCATAATATGATGACTTTCGCCGAACTTACATAGGGCATCACAATTACTGCGTAGTTCTGAAAAAAGGATGTATTTGATAACTACATTATTTTGCTTAATGGCCGGACGGCATAATTGCATACAAACATCCTTCTCTCTTTTATCAGGAACAATTAAATAAAATACTTCGTCGCCATCGGCAATGGTATAACTTAAATCCGTCAATCGCAGAATGCCGGAATATATACTGGTACTTTTTTCTACTTCAAAAGCAGCAATGACATTGTTAGTTTCTTTTTGAAACCACAAAACGTCAATTAGTTTTACTGTATTTAAAGTTTCTTTATCTAAGGCAATTTCAGGAAACTGCTGCAAGCTCATAAATGAAAAACTATTGCCGCAGTGCGACCTTGACCGGTCATTTGATGCAGCAATAACATCATAGCCCAAAGAATTTCCAATTTTTAATAAATGATATTGCATTTCTGTATGCAGGTTTTCTTCTTCTTTTTCCTGTTGAACACTTTCCTGCCGCTTCTCAATCAGTTTTTCTAATTTTTTTCGTTCAGGCTCTGATAAATATTCATCGCAGCCTAATATGAGTTTTTGAGTTCCTATTTCAAACAACAACCCTGCAATGGCTCCAAGATCAGATGATAATTCGGAACGGTTCTGGTTGTTGGTATCAATCATTACCTCTCGCAACTTTAAATATTCACTCCAGCTACCCAATTTCTTTTTGTCTTTAAACAAAAAATTAAAGCCGTTAATGATGGCGGTATTGAAAGGCGGAATGATAGTAGGATGAAGAAAATAAAGGATGCTGGCAACAGCAGGCCCAAGCCCTTTAATTTTCAAACTATCCAGCCTGATGATTTCTTTAATAATTTGTTCTTCTGATTTTGCATTAAGACAGTTTTCTAAGAATTGCCCAAAAGCCTGTTTGTTGCTTTCATTTTCATAAATATCCGGTATCCTTAATTTTGGTTTCCAATAAAAGGGGTGAGAAGCGCCTTCAAATACCTGCTTTTGCTCGGTGATACAATTGAGCACAAATTCTAATGATGAGCCTTTAAAATCATTGGGGAATTTTTTGTTCTTAATATCATCAATCACCTGCATAACGCCCCGGCGAATGGAACGAAATGCTTTTAATCGTTCTTCGTTATTAATAAACCAGGTATTGTAAACGGATTGTTTATCTTCTTTATATTGTCTGATAAGTTGGGAAAGGTTGCTGTTCATAATATTGTTGATATAGCAAAATACATCATTTACAGCAATCCTTCTTTCTTACAAAGATGGCTTTAAAGATTTTCCAAAAAAATTGCCCTATTGATTTCACTACTGTCATTGTCAATTATTCAATTTATAAAATCTTGGAGTAATCATAACTACCTACATCTTCATCCCGTCCATTGGATTAGCTCCTTTCTTAAAGATAAACTCGCTGTGCAACAGGTAAGCACCGCTTATTACCACCACATCTCCCTCTTTCAGTCCTGATTTAATTTCTATCCTGTCATCAGCTTCAAGCCCGGTCTCCACCATTACACTTTTAAAGGAATTACTTCCTGTTTGCAACCAAACTGTAGCACCCTTACCATCCCGTATTACGGCATCAATAGGTAATGTAAGGGATTGCTGCTTGGGGCTTTTTAAGATTACATAGGCTGGCATTCCCGGTTTTAACTGATTTCCAGGATTGGGTATTGATACCCTGATCAAATTTATCCTGGTATCAGGATTTATTTCAGGATTAACGAAATCTATCTTTCCTGTTATTTCTTTATTTTCAAAATCTGACAGTTGAACAGTAACAATGCTGTTTGCATTAATACCTGCCATTTGTGAAGTGTAAACTTGTGCTTCTGCCCACAATGTTGACAGATCAGCCAGCTTGACAATAGTACCTCCTTCCATTACAAAATCTCCCTCTCGTATCTCCATTTGCGTAATATATCCGCTGGCTGAACTATAAAAGGTTGTAACAGGAGCAGCCTTCTTGTTTTTCTCAAGTTCACTTATTTGCTGCTCACTTAGCCCCCATAAAAGAAGCTTGTTCCTGGCACTTTGGATCAATTGGTCAAAATCAATCACGGTTTCAGAAGTAAAAGCCTTTCTTTTATCAAGAGCCAATAAAAATTCCTGTTTGGCATTATTCAATTCTTCACTATATAAATCAAACAATGGGACACCTTTTTTTACGAAGTCACCTAAATTCTTATAGTATAATCTTTCCACTCTTCCCATAACTCTGGAGCTGACTGATGTGGCTTTCATCTGATCAAAATTGAGGGTAGCGGTTAATACCAACCTGTCTCCAATTGAACTTTTGCTTATTGTATCAGCATGAATATTGCCCAGCTCAATTTGTTCCGCACTAAGTTTTATTTCATCGCTTTTTGCAGTAGTACTGTTATTAACCTGTATCAACTGCATTCCGCAAATCGGGCAATTACCGGGTTTATTCTGAATAACCTGCGGGTGCATTGAACAGGTGTAAAATATATCTGAGGCAGCAGTTACTTGTTTCTTTTTCCCGCAGGAAACAAGAAGTATGAGCGAAGCTGCTAAAACAATAATGTATTTCATGTCATCTGTTTATTTTTATGAAACTTTCGCTATCCATTAAGTATTGTGCATTTACTGCTATTGAATCCTGCATTGCTAATCCATCAATAATCTGCACTTTCCCATTATACGTAATGCCTGTCTTAATTTTTTTTGCCCTGAATCCTCCATCCGATTTAAGAAAAACTACTTTATCCATACCCAGCGATAGTACAGATTCCGCAGGAAGCCAACTGGCATCTTTTACATTACCGGAAATAACGGCTTTTACCTGGCTACCGATGGGAATCTTCAGAACTGCATTATTAAAATAGACCCTTACAGTAAGCGTTTTACTTTCCTTTCGGTAAAATGGTTCAATAAAATCAACCTTACCATTGATAACTTTATCAGGCGAAGTTTCCGGGATTATTTCAACGGGACTTCCCAATTTTACCAACGCCTGGTTCTCTGCATAAATATTAAGTACAGCCCAGGCTTTTACCGGGTTATAAACAGTGAATATTGATTGGCCTTTTTGCAAATACATTCCTTCTTTTAAAGGAAGTTCTTCTGTTATCAATGAAATATCTTTCATGTTACTGTTACCTGCATTCATATTGCCACCTGCACCTGTTTCGTGGATGTGGCCACTATAATTACTGAATACTGAAATAATAAGAGAGGGTTTATCGGTTTTAATTACTTGTACCAGTTGCTCATTGCTCATACCCAGCAATAGCAATTTTTCTTTAGCTGCTTGTATAAAGGGCAAGTTTCCAGCATCGTTTTGTAATAGAAATAACAGGTTCTGTTGTGCCGCCATCAATTCAGGGCTATAAATATCAAGTATCTTTTGTCCCTTTGTTACTTTCTGGTATCGGTAATGTACATAGAGCTTTTCTATCCGGCCAGTAACCCTTGCGGAGATGCTGCCCACTTCCCTGGTGTCATAACCGATATTTCCCAGGGCGTCTATTTCAATCGGTTCGCTTTGCTGGCTGACAGTGGTTAAGGGAATTGTTGAGATCACAAATTCATTGGTTGGCTTCAGAAGAGATTCTAATTTCACTGTTTGAGGTGAAACAATTTCTGTTGCTTTCTTTACAAGCGTCATCCCGCATTTTGGACATTTACCTGGTTTATCACTAACTACTTCCGGATGCATAGTGCATGTATAAATCTCTTTTGCCATTTCCATGTTATGCTCGGAGTGAGTACGGCCATTCTTGCATGATGGTATCAGCATAGCCAGTATAAATGCTATGAAAATTATTCTATTCATCTTTTCTCAATTAATCGTTCAATAGCAACCTGTAATTTCAATGCACCGTTTAACAACTCCAGGTATTCAAGCTGTGTCATATTTAAGGTTCCCCAGGCATCATACAGCATAAAAAGCTCCTCTGTGTTCTGCTCATACCCAAGCTGCATGGTTTTGTAATTGTTTTTCAACGCCGGGATAATATTCTCATCATACAGTTTCAATTGGCGTTTTTTAAGTTCCAGTTCATTTCTCATACTATATGCCATGCCACTGTATTCGTTTACCATCATTTCTTTCTGGGATTGCAATGAATTAGCTTTCCATTTAAGGCTTTCAATATTAGCCTTGTTCATTTTTGATGACCACTTTGCAAGCGGCAGCTTCATCATTCCCATCAGGGTATATTGCATTGGCAATCCGCCAAATCCAAACATGTGCTCATACCTGATACCAAATTGGGGCTTCAAACTTTGACGTTCTGATTCCTGCTTCAAATAGGCAAGCGATATTTCACGATCAACAGCTTTCAGGTCACTACGGTTGGTGTAGAACAGGGAACTGTCAAATACCAGACTTGAAAAATCGGTGAACTGATATGCACTGTCTATATCAAAATCAATGGCTGCATTTCGTCCCATTAATGTATTAAGACCAATTCGCTTTTCCCTAATATCATTTTCAAACATCAGTTGCATGTTTTTCACATTGCCCAGCGCCGCCTTTGCTTTATAGTATGCACTTATTTTTTCAAGTCCGTTTTTGTATCGTATCTCCGCATTCTTAATCATGAAATCAAGAATTTTTTCATTTTCAGAAAGGATAACTAACTTTTTCTTTAGTATCAGCCATTCATAGTAATATTCTTTTGCATCATTGACCAGTTCATTCAGGGACGCATTCTTTTTTTCCTTTTCTACGGAAGACATGTTTTCCATATACGCAGCATCCGCATTTAATTTCTTTTTGTTGGGAAGCATTTGCTGTCCGCCAATCATGTATTGCCCCATGCCGGTAGCTCCCAAATCACCTTTCTTCCACAGCCCCGGATTATAAGGCACCATCCAAAATCCGGTACTGAATTCAGGCGGCATCCAGCTCCTTGCGCCTTTGGCGGCTTCATCCATTGAGCGGATTTCATTATCATACATCTTTATGACAGGATGCGATTTTTTAATACTGTCAATAATGGCATCCAGTTTAGCGGATTGTCCCTTGCCTTGTAATGCTATGGTGATAGCAATAAAGACGACTGTGAGTTTATTCTTTAACATCGGTTAAAATGATTTTGCCTTTGCGTTTTAATTCTCTTTCTTTTACTATTTCAAAAACTACTGGTGTTATCAGTAATACATAAATGGTGGATGTGATAGTGCCGCCGATAAGTGGAATGGTAATAGGCCGCATGATATCACTACCCACCCCGCTTGCCCATAATATGGGTATAAGTCCAAACAAGCCTACAGATACTGTCATCAGCTTTGGCCTGAGACGTTTGGCTGATCCTTCTATTACAAACTGCCGGATAATGGCAGGTGTAATAGTTGCCTTTGAGTTTCCATGTTTTGCTACCATGTTTTGCATGGCCTCATTCAGGTAAATAGTCATCAGCATGGCAGTCTCTATTGCCATGCCAAACAGGGCAATAAAGCCTACAGCCACTGCTACTGATAAGTTTACCCCGTAGAAATAAACCATGAATACACCACCGATTAAAGCAAACGGAACAGTGATCATGGTAATGAGTGATTCTTTAAAAGAATGATAAGTGAAATACAGTACCATAAAAATGATGAGGAAAACAACCGGCATAATCATTTTAAGCGTTCGGTTTGCCCTTATCTGGTTTTCCCACTGACCGCTCCATTCCAGGAAATAACCTTTGGGCAGTTTAGTCACCATCTGATTCAGCTTCCGCTGCGCTTCTTTTACCGTGCTTCCCAAATCCCTTTCACGAACATTGAACAACACCGTACCTCTGAGCATCGCATTTTCGGAGTTTATCATCGGAGGCCCGTCACTCAGCTTAATATCAGCAACGGCTTCCAATGGAACCGGGCCATAATTCATGGTTTGCACCTGGAGCCTTTTTAGGGATTCAAGATTATTCCGGAAGTCCTGCCCATACCGTGCATTAACAGAAAACCGCTGCCTGCCTTCAATGGTGGTTGTAAGTTTCATTCCCCCTAATGCGCTTTCAATTACGGTATTCACATCATCTACACTTAGTCCATATCTTCCAATTTCTTCCCTTTTTACTGTTATGTCAATATATTTTCCACCGGTAATTGGCTCCACATACAGGTCTTTAATGCCATCAATTCCTTCTAACTGTTTCTTTAATACTTGTGCAAACGCATAAATACTATCAAGGTTTTGTCCATATACTTTTAAGCCTACGTCTGTACGAATACCTGTTGAAAGCATATTGATGCGGTTAATAATCGGTTGCGTCCAGCCATTGGTAACACCCGGTATTTGCAGTTTTGCATTCAGTTCGTTAATGATGTCATTCTTATTCATGCCCTTTCGCCATTCATTTTTTGGTTTCAGCAGGATGATGGTTTCAATCATACTGATTGGCGAATTGTCCGTTGCTGTATTCGCCCTGCCTGCCTTGCCTAAAACATGGTCAACTTCAGGAACAGTGGAGATTAACTTATCCTGTATCTGTAATAACCGTTTCGCTTCTGAATTTGATACATCAGGTAAGGTGACGGGCATAAATAAAAGTGAACCTTCATCCAGAGGCGGCATAAATTCAGAGCCTAATTTTGTCATCATCAGAATACCGATAGCGAGTGCTACAAGGTTAATCCCGATTGTTGTTTTTCTCCATTTTAGACACCATTTAAGAACAGGAGTATATAGCTTTTCCAGTGTTCTTGTTACCGGGTTGGCACTTTCCGGTTTTAATCTTCCTTTCAGAAAGAAAGAAATCAATACGGGGGTTAATGTAATAGCCAGGAAAGCGTCAATCAGAAGTATGAATGTTTTAGTCCAGGCCAGCGGATGGAATAGTTTCCCTTCCATTCCCGTCAGTAAAAAAACGGGCAGGAAGGATGTAACTACAATGATGGTTGAGTAAAATACTCCAGGGCCTACTTGCTTGGATGACTTTTCTATAATCGTCATCCATTCTTCAGATGTTAACGGGTCTTTATTTTTTTTGAACCAGTTTGTCATGTTTATGAGTTTTTCTGTTCCTGTACTTTTTCAGATTGTGCTACGCTTACATGCCGGTAAGCATTTTCTACCATCACTATCCCGTCATCTACCACCACTCCAATGGCGAGTGCAATACCGGTGAGTGACATGATATTGGATGAAATGCCAAACATTTCAAGAAAAATAAATCCTGCCGCAACAGATATGGGTAATTGAATGAGGATGATAACAGCGCTGCGCCAATGAAAAAGAAAAATCAGTACCACAATGGAAACGGCTATCATTTCTTCTGTAAGTGTTCCCTTTACAGATTCAACAGCCTCCTGTATCAATGTACTCCTGTCATAGGATGTTTTAAATGAAACGCCTTCCGGTAATCCTTTCTGCACTTCTTTCATTTTTTCCTTTACTGCCTCAATCACTTTATTTGCGTTTTCGTTATAACGCATTACCACAATGCCACCCACTACTTCACCTTTACCATCCATATCAAATATGCCGAGCCGCAGGTCACCACCCATTTGCACACTGCCAATGTCTTTTACTCTTACCGGAATACCATTATAATTGCTCAATGCAATATTTTCTACATCTTCTTTACTTTTAATATATCCCAATCCACGAATGATATAAGCCATATCAGCCATTTCAAATTTTCTGCCTCCTACATCGTTGTTATTAGCTTTTACCTTATTCATTACATCCATCAGCGAAATATTGTAATACTGCAACTTCACCGGATCCACTACTAACTGGTATTGCTTCTCAAATCCTCCAAATGAAGCCACTTCAGCTACACCTGGCACCGTTTGTAAGGCGAACTTTATATACCAGTCCTGCAAAGCCCGTTGCTCTCCCAAATCCATATTGGGAGCATTCAGATGATACCAGAAGATATGCCCTACACCCGTGCCATCCGGACCAAGAGAAGGAGTAACACCCTGGGGCAAAAGCCGTTGTGCATAATTCAGTCTTTCCAGCACTCTTGTCCTTGCCCAATAGATGTCAACATTGTCTTCAAAAATCACATACACGAAGCTCATTCCGAACATGGAAGTGCCACGAATGTTTTTAATCTTTGGAATACCTTGCAGGTTACTAACAAGTGGGTAAGTAACCTGGTCTTCCATTACCTGCGGGCTGCGTCCCATCCACTCAGTGAAAACAATAACCTGATTTTCACTCAAATCAGGAATAGCATCAATGGGATTCTTTTTGATGGAGTAAATACCATACGCAAACAGGCTGCCTGAAAAAAGCAGAACGATAAACCTGTTGCGTAATGCCAGTTCAATTAATTTTTGAACCATAAGTTGTTTTTAAGTTTACTGTTATTATTTTATTCCATTAAGGTTATCAATGATTTCATTAATACCCTCCACATGTTAAACTCCTTCAGGGTCAAGAACTTCTTACATCATCATACATGACATGTGCTTATGTTTCATTTTTTTCTTTGTCTTTTTTAAAATAAGGGTCAAATCCATTCCACATTTAGAACATTTTCCTGGCTTATCGCTTACTATTTCCGGGTGCATAGGACAAGAATAAGTTTGAGCCGCTCTTTCAGTTACAATTAAATCCATTCCACATTTAGAACACTTTCCTGGATTATAACTTACTATTTCCGGGTGCATTGGGCAACTGTATTCTTTCACTGCTATTCGTTGTTTACTGTCCGTTCCATTAACCTTTGTTGTATCCTGTGCAAACAGTGAAGCTGAAAGGATGGTTAATATTGACAGAAATAGTATATTTTTCATTTTCCTGAATTTTATGCGTTATGCTAAATAGATATATTGGGCAATAAGAAATGCCGACAGCCAGACAAATGGATTGTCCGGCCTTTAGAGTAGTGTAATTCTTAAATCAGGAATGTTCTGTTGAGAATATAAACGGCAACACCGTGACTTCGTGGGGGCGCATTACTTACGGGGTAATCCTCTGATATAAAAGTAAAATTGAAGGAGGGACTTTCAATAATTGCGACAGGCAGGAGTGCTACCGGTAGTTGTAATAATTGCAGACTTGCATCTGTCGTTTTCTGATCATTATCGTTTTTGAAGAACTTATGCTCATCCTTGCAACAACCCTTGCTGTCTGTTTCTTTTTTTGACATACCGCAACCGGCACAATGCGCTGCCTCTTTGCTGCCAAAACCCCAGCCTACCAGTTCACCCATACAGTAGTGAAAACGCAGGGTAGCTCCTGTGGATGTTCCCAGGTAAATTACAGCTAATATTGCGGTTATAAGTTTCTTCATCATCAAATAGGATAGCAAAAGCTTCCCCGATTGTACGACAAAACTACCAATCTTTTTTTTAAAATTCCTGACCAAAATCAGTTTGAAAGATGAGAAGCATTAGCTAACACCCTTTATATTCATTTGTACAGGCATTCAGTTTTAAAGCAATACTGTGAAATCCTTCTCGTCTTTCTTACAGAGTTTAGAATACTAAGTTAAACACAAAGCCAGATTACTGGTTATGCAATTTTGGAAAGGAATTACATTTAATTGTCAGATTTTATCCAATGGCTTACGCCTGCCCCCGATACTTTTAAACTCCCTGGGCGAAAATCCCGTAACCTTTTTAAACTGTGCCGACAGGTGGGCTGCGCTGCTGTAACCTAACTGGTAACTGATCTCATTCAGGTTCATTTCACCGTAAATCAACAGTTCTTTCACCTTCTCCACCTTTTGCAGGATAAAGAACTGTTCAATGGTGATGCCTTCCACTTCAGAAAAAAGACGGGATATGGAGCTGTAATCTTTGTTCAGTTCTTTTACCAGGAAACTACTGATGCTGAAATGTTCGCCAATTTCACCTGACTGTACTTTATTAATCAGCAGGTTTTTTATTTTTTCAATTTGCTTTTGTTTTTGATCATCCAGCAACTCAAACCCTAATTCTTGTAGCCTTACACTGAAATCGTTTAGTTGTTTTGCAGAGGCAGGTTTTGCCAGTTCTACTTCGCCCATGCTTACATTAGCCGCCCGCAGCTTCATCTTTTCAAGCTCCTGCTTTACCACGATTACGCAGCGGTTGCAAACCATGTTCTTTATGTAGAGTTTCATTAGAAAAAGTCAGTTAGTAAGCAAAGCTACCCAAGAATCTTAAAATTACAACGGTCTGCTCCTACGGAGCAATTACGGAGGTCTTATGGAGATATTGATTAAAAGTGATTTTGTCCGATTTTGTTTAGGGAGGGGTTAAGAAATCATTGATGCTTTTTAAACATAAACTGATAACTTAAGTAAAAAACTATGATAAGTGTAGAAAAAAATGTTTTAAGGTATTAATTGAAGTTCCGGAATGATTGGAAATATAGTAATGGTTACCATCATTACTGCCCTGCTTATTGAGTGTTTCATTTGGTCTTTTTGCCTGAATCAACTCCTGATTTATTAAATTTGCAACTTTCATCACAGATCCTTCCAGCACATAGCCTATTAAACATCCATTCAGGTAGCGACCACTGGTGAAATTAAATATCCCTGTTTCAATATATCTTTTCCTCAATGCCTTCGCATTGACCGTTGCACCATTTGCTTTCTGCCAATCATTTTCTGCCAGGTTTTTGGCCTCCATGAAAAATTCAACTTCTTCTTTTGCATTCCAAGTTGTGTATTTAATATCAATTCTTGGGGATTCGTCAGCATTTTCTAATCCTGCATAAATCTCGTCACTATCAAGATAATTCTCCCTGTCAAGATGAATCCGCAGTGATGATCTTTTAGGATTTCTTTTCATTAAACCAACTAACTGAGCTGTGATATTATTCTCTGTTTCTTCATTCATTTTCCTGCCCGATGCTATAATGGATTCATAAGCATCTTGCAATAGCCCTATACAGTTATTTTCAAACCGGGTTTTAAAAAGTGCTTGTATTTCTGGAGTTAACCTTCCGTTCATTGTTACATTTTCAGGATTTCGCTTACAAGTTCCTTAGCATCATTGATAGCCATTGAACGGCTCCAGAATCGTTTTTGATTAGGTTTTATGATGTATATATCATTACCGTCGTAGTATTTTATTTGTTTCTGGATATAAATGCTCTTTGACAACGATCCTGTCGTGTACTTATTAATCAGCGACAGATACTTATCATACACTTCGTTGTCAAAAGTTGTTAGTGGTTGCTTCCTTTTTTCAAATGAAAGCCGGATAATATTTAAAGGCGTGCTCGTTTTAATTTCAAACACTGAAGCATTAACAATATCTGTATTATCGCCAAGATATTCATTAAGTTCTTTGGCGATTAAGTTTGCATAGTTCTTGTTTTCGGATAGTGTTGCTGGTTTTAATGCAATTGATTTATACCCATTAAACAATAAATCCACAGATAGTTTGACAAAATCTTCTATTAAAATTTGGTCTTTCTGAGTTATAGAATACAATTCAAAAACTAAAGAATTGAACTCTTCTTCAAAATTTGACGTATCAATTTCTAAAGGGTAGTTTGCTTCAATCTGTGCTATTAATCTTTCATAAACTTTAGAAAGTTTTTGAAAGATATTTTCATCAAATATCAGCGGGAGGTTGTATAATTCGTTTGTCTGAATTTCTTCTCTTTCAATACCAATAGATGAAGAAATTAAAAAAAGGTAATAAGTGGCCAAAGGCGAATTGATAATTGCAGAAATTGATTGCAATATTTGCTTAGAGCCGCCAGTAATACCAAGTACTTTACTATTAAATGTACAATCCTTGTCAATAAATGATGCACATGGTTTTTTATCACTTAACCCCTTTTTTACAACTAAATGAGGCGCATAAAAAATTTGTTTCTCGTTTAGTCTTCGGAAATGATAGATATTCCGAAGCTCAGTATTAGCGCTGATTTTATAATACTTTTTATATACTAACTTGGAAACTTGACTAACATCATCAAGGAGCTTACTAAAATTATCTCCAGGAGTGAAATAGCGTTGAATATTTTCAGGCCTTACATAAGGCAATTTTGAAACATCTTTGCCGTACTTTGGCTTCCCGGTTGTATTATCCATAAATTGAAGCCCCAATGCCTTTTTAAAGTTATTTTGCTCAAGGAAATCTGTGAGGACAGAAGAGTCTTTTAACCTGTTAACAAGATAAAAATCTTCCAGTGTTCCCCACATAGCGATCTTCCAGATTTTTGAATCAGGTTTCTGGCATTCTGTTCTTGGTAAAAATTTTATATCGGTAGCATCAATAATAATTCCCTCAATCAGATTATTTTTAACATAAGTCTTAGGAGCCCAATATTCTATGGTGGCACACTTCTTTAGGGGTGTATTCTTTTGATAAAATAGAACACTAACAGGCCCAACCGCAGAAGAAAAAAGATGGCCTCCGAATTTTTTGGGTGGCTTACGAAAAATAGAGAAGTTGTAAATCTTCTCAACATAGTTTTCGTTAAATAGCCAGTTTCGGAAATTTTGAAAAGTACCTTCCGAATTAGTTAAAACCTTTGTATTAAAAATCAGAGCTATTGAACCTTTAGGCGAAAAATCTACTGCTTTATGCAAAAAAGGGATAACCATATCATGCCCAAATTTTTGGACAATGCAGTAATTCTTTATTGAAGAAAGTTCTATATCAGCTCCAAAGGGCGGGTTACCTACAACCAAATCAATTTCTTTAAATGAAGCAGCATCAACATCCCCAATACTATCCTGCCGAAATAGATTGCTGCCCTGGTTAGCTAATGTTTTGTCTTTGGGATCATATATCAGGTAAGGGAATCTATATCGTTTATCAATCCATAAAGTTCTTGGGTTGAGTTGCTCCAGCATAGCCAGATAAAGGCTGAATGCTGTTACCCTTATTGCCAACCGGTCATACTCAATACCGAAAATATTCTGCTGAACAATAGTCTTTAAAGTAGCAAAATTTATTTGCTCTCCGGGGTTTGCATTTTTCCATCGTTTTACTAAACGCTTAAAACTCTCCACTAAGAAAATTCCTGAACCGCAGGCAGGGTCAAGTATTTTAAACTTCCATTGAGTTTCACTTTTTGTTGGTAGCTTATCGTTAAGTATTAATTCAACCAATGATGGTGGAGTGTAGTGCTGTCCTGCGCTTTCTTTCTGATTTTCCTTAAATTCTTCCAGGAAATGCTCGTAAATTTCACTTAACAACTCTATTTGAATAACATCAAATTTAAACAACCTCCAATCGCCAAATAAACTTGGGCTGCCGGATATATCCCCGTCAAATAAACACCGGCGAATTGTATTCAGGTGTTTTAAATTAACAGCCCTTTTTTCGCCTGTGGCCAGGGGAAATACATTACCGTTAAAGTGTTCTTCAACTTTCTCAAATAGCGAATAGGTTGCTTCCTTGTTTTCTAATATGTTCAGGTAACTGCTGGCACCTGATAGTATGTTGTTGTAAAGATTTGTTTCGCTGGCAGCCCCTTTATCTTCCAGGTACATCAAAAATATGGAACGCATCAGCAGGCAATGAATTATATCATCCTGTAGGTTATCTTCCTTTAATTTCCGTGCTGCGTTTAAAAGCGATTTCACCAGGTATTTATCAATACGTTCATGCAATGATACTTTGTCTCTCAACTTATTTTCAGTGGTCCAAAGTAATCCGCAATCCACTGCTACACGGGAAAAAAGCTCCTTGATAGTCTGTAGTGTCCTAATATTGGAAAAATCAGACTGAGCAATTTGAAGGTTGTTTGTTTCCTGTTCAATGTCAATACCGTTTTTTTCATAGTTAAACGGTTTCTTAGCGCAATTGTAGATTCGTACTTCAGTTTTTGAAAGCACAAATAAAAAAGTAACCTTCCTGAAATTCCAGCATAAATGTTGTGTCCTGGCAATTGCTTTGAGAGAGGCTTCATCAAAAATATTAACTTCTTTAAAAAGGATTGCGGGATAATCTCCGGAGAAATACACTTTATCAGCACCCAATTTTCTCAATTCTTCAAGCTCAGAGGTATGCTTGTCGCCCTTCAAAGATTGCAATTCGGTAAAATCAAAATCAGTATAGAATTCTTTTATTGTCATGCAGCAGAACCAAGTTAATTATTTTAGTGCAAAATACTAAAATAATTAGTTATTTGATATGGTTTGAGCGAATTTATGACATTTTAACCCGTTGTCTCATAAGAAAATGACTATTTCACTTGTTCCAAAACCTTTTATTCTTTTTAGATATGGTTCAATAATCGTAAAACTACTATTTTTAGCTAATTTATCCACATTTTGCAACTTTTTTTAAAAATATGCAGATTTTATTTTTATGTTTGTCCCCCAATAAAAGAACGGAACTATGACACAGACGATTAATCCAAACATGATTTTACTGGCCAGGGAATCCAGGGGTCTTACTCAAACTGACCTGGCGGAGAAACTGCACAGCTATAAGGCCAATATCTCCCGGCTGGAACATGGAGATACCGCCGCAGATGAGGAAACCCTGGTTGCTCTTTCAGAGGCAACCAACTATCCACCTCATTTCTTTTTACAGAAAGGGGAAATACTGCCGGTGAACCTGAGCTACCGCAAACGGAAGAATGTACCGGCAAAACTCATTACACCCATTGAGGCGCAAATGAACATCATCCGCCGCCATGTGCAGACGGTAACCCGTGCTATGGACCAGGCAGTTCCTGAACTGCCTTTATATAAAGTGGACGAAACAAATACTCCGGAGAAAATTGCAACACTTGTAAGAAAGAAATGGAATATCCCGGCAGGTGCTGTTGAGAACCTTAGTAAGATACTGGAAGAAAAAGGCATCATCATAAGCAGTTTTGATTTTGGTACAGACAGGGTGGATAGCCGCAGTATGCTTACAGATGATAATTACCCCATCATCTTCCTGAATAAAAACCTGCTGGGCGACAGGCAGCGGTTTTCATTAGCATTTGAATTGGGGCATTTAATCATGCACACCTTTTGCATAGTGCCGCATGAAAGAGACATCAACCATGAAGCCAATCTTTTTGCCGCTGAGTTTTTAATGCCTGCAAAAGATATTCTAAAAGACTTTAAAGACGGCATCACATTGCCGCTGCTTGGCGAACTGAAACGCAAGTGGAAAGTGAGCATGATTGCCCTGCTATACCGTGCTGATGATTTGGGATTGCTTACTGCCAACCAGAAGCGATACCTGGTGCAGCAGTTCAACGATCAGAAAATAAGAAGGCGTGAGCCACAGCAATTAGACGTACCTAAAGAAAACCCACAACTGATGCGGCGATTACTGGCTGATTTTATGAGCAAAACAAAGTTGGGCGTAATACAATTGTGTACGGTGCTTGCCATTGAACATGCTGATTATTTGGCCTACTATGGATAAGAAAGGATAATTACTACTGACCCGGATTTATTAACAGACAAAACGAACCACGATGAGTATTACAGACAACACAATTGAAGTGAAGCCTTACAGCCTGACAGAGCTGGCAAACATTTATGGTGTTACCAATCGCACCATGAAGAACTGGATTGTTAAACACAATGAAGCAGTGGGTGAAAAGGTAGGTAGGCTCTATACAGCTTTGCAAGTAAAGGTTATTTTTGAGAAGCTGGGATTGCCTGGAAAGATAGAGGAGTGATAATATATGACGAAGTTTTAGGTAAACAAAGCCCCAAAGGAAACTTGATTAGAATATGACCAAATACAATCTGACAATTTCGTATTTAAGTGTTTGCTTAAATACATAATCTTTGCTATTTTTGACCCACCAAACAAATTTGACAATGGCAAATGACACTTGCATAAGGTTACAGGCAGACATAGAACAAATTAAAAGTTGCCGTGAAAAATTAAAGGCTAACTCAAAATCATTCTTACAGTTGGGTCAAGTACTTGCTTTGGCAGGCAACGAAGTGCGGCTGAAAATACTTTTTTTGCTTGAAGAAGAAAACGAACTCTGCCCTTGCGATCTTAGCGATATTTTAGGAATGAGCATTCCGGCAGTTTCTCAGCACTTACGCAAACTAAAAGACGGCAACATCATTGAAGCCAGAAAAGAAGGGCAAACCATTTTCTATTCTTTACGCAGCGAACATTTGAAAGTTTTAAGACCTTTTTTTAAAATTATCAATCAACAAAATTTGGCGACAGTATGACAACGACAACAAAAAATAGTAAAGGCTGGATTGCTGGACTATTAACAGCAGTTGCAGCCTCACTTTGTTGCATCACACCTGTTTTAGCTTTCTTAGGCGGTGCAAGCGGACTTGCTTCATCATTTTCGTGGATTGAACCTTATCGCCCTTATTTAATCGGGTTAACAATTGCAGTATTTGCATTTGCCTGGTATCAAAAGTTGAAACCTCAAAAGCAAGTTGACTGCGACTGTGAGGCGGAGAATAAAAAATCATTTTGGCAATCAAAATTGTTTTTAGCCATCGTTACTGTGGTTGCAGGGTTGTTAATTGCATTTCCTTATCACGCCAAAATATTTTATCCAAGGCCACATGAAACAAGAGTTATAATAGTTGACAAAAGCAATATCCAGACTGCAGAATTTAAAATAAAGGGGATGACCTGCGAGAGCTGTACAGAGCATATAAACAGTGAGCTTTCAAAAACACTTGGAGTGATTGACTTCAATACCTCCTATGAAAAAGGCAACAGCCTTGTAAAGTTTGACAACAGTAAAACTTCTGTTGATAGCCTTGCGTCCGTCATTAATAAAACCGGCTATAAAGTAACTTCTCAATCTGTAATCACCAACTAATGGAAAAAACTATCATACTTCAATCTGTTATTACTTGCCCCGTTTGTGTACACAAACAAGAAGAAACAATGCCAACAGATGCTTGCCAGTATTTTTATGAATGTTCAGGCTGCAAGACAAGACTTAAACCAAAAGAAGGAGACTGTTGTGTTTATTGTAGCTACGGGACAGTAAAGTGCCCTCCAAAACAAAATGGCGAGAGTTGCTGTTGATCCTTTTAGGGATTGTGCATTCTAATTTTTCGCCGGATTATCTTTTTAACCTGTAAGGTTGTATCAGGACTATACAGGACAACCGTTCCACGCAAAACTTTCACCGGACAGAATCGGACAAAATCATCCGAAACTTACAATTACTTACAACTTCTTTCAACAACTTACCGAAACTTGCTCAAAGTGGAAAGTGACCCCTTTGCCCCATAGTATGTTTGTGTTGTCAATCGGAATTAACAAACTAAAAAATAAAAAAGATGAGACAACAGGCATTACGAAACCAAAAGACAACAAGACCCACGATGAGGGTTGTAAAAGGGCTAAAAGACACACAAACCGAATTAACCCCATTAGTAAACACAGCATGGAACTTTGCTTACAGCAGCCTCTGGAACTGTACCCAATTCTCTCAAAAAGAAATTGACACCGCCAAAGAAAAGATTGAAGAATACCTGCGGCTGGCAAAGCATCCTGAAAAAGCATTTTCCATTTTCTGCCAGAGGGTATTGCTTACCCGGTATTATATCAGCAAAAACAGCAGCCGCTATGTACCCCTGCCATCCGTATGGCTTGACCGTACAAACGAAAACGGCTTTGCCGGTACAAAAGCCTGGTATGATGAAATCAGATCAGTAAGGGAATCGCTGCCCAATTACAAAAACGAATTGAAAGCAATGGCTGAAGCAGTGCTGGAGTTCAGCGAAGAACCTACCATTCAGAATTACCAATACTGGAGAAAATATTTTATTGACAAGCAAACGCCGGGATTGTTAAGCCTGTTTCAGGTGGTAGCCATTCAGCAACTGTGCAACAACTAAGCAATGACCCGTACCCAAAAACCATATTACGATGAACAGGGCCATTTGATAATCCGTCCCTACCGCATGAAGGACTTAGCAGCTATTTACTGTGTAAGTACCAAAACCATGAAGCGGTGGATTGATACCAAAGCCCCGGCATACAGTAACAAAACAAAAATGTTTTTTACCATAGAACAGGTAACAGGCATATTCATCGCACTTGGCGTACCACAAAAAATTGCATTAGTCGTACCAATAGAAAAACTTAAACAAGCAGTATAAAATATTCCCTATGGAAACTAAAACAACAAGTGAAACCACATCCAGCAGCATACTGCTCACCGGGGTGGTATTCTTAGCCAACCTTGATTTTGTGGGGTTGCTGGACTATGCCCTTAAAGCCGGAATAGGTGGAGCCATCTGGCTCGGGTTTAAACTCACCGCCGATTACCTGGAAAGAAAAAGAAAGAACAAGTAATGAGTGCTGCGGCAAAAATATTAACCGGCACACTCGTAGGCGCAGGTGTGGTAGCGGTGGTGGGCTATGTCAGAAAGCTGAAGAAAACACAGACTGAACTGGAGATCATTCCCACTGCTAATCTCAACCAGGTAACCTGGAACGCCATCGTTGTCCGTGTTGATGTCCTGTTGAAAAATCCAACAAAGGGGACTTTTTCCATAAAGTTCCCCTTTGTTAAACTAATCAGCAATGGCACAACGGTGGGCAGCAGCCAGGCGGTGAACAAGGATATAAAAATTCCCTCCTATGGCGAAGTGGTTATCAGTAAGCTGTTAGTTACCATTCCTGTTACCAGTTTCTTTTCAGTGGCAAGTGACGTACTGAAAAACATTCAAAATAAAAAACCGGTGAAGCTGACATTGAAAGTAATGACGACTGTAAACCTGGGATGGACAGAACTGCCGTATGAAACCAATACTGAAGTAACGATTAAAAAGTAAAGTGTGGAAGCCAATAAAAGACGACATATCAAAAGCGGTAAGGAATACGACCATTTGTTTCCGATAGCAGAGGGCAATAATTCCACCATCCGCAAAAATGCAAATGTCTATCACACGGTTGCTTTTATTCCCAAAGTGGTGAATGAAACCCTTGACCAAACAAAACAATTGTCTGAACTGCTAAAATCAAACAATACTTATGAAACCTGTAAAAATATCTGGCACTTTGTTTATGAACACATCAATTACAAAAAAGATGCAACGGGCTATGAGCAGATAAGAAGCCCGGCAAGAGCCTGGCACGACCGATTCACCGGGGTAGATTGCGACTGTTATTCCGTTTTTATATCCAGTATCTTGTCCAATCTTGGCATACCCCATACGCTGCGTATCACAAAGTACCATCGTGACTACTTCCAGCATATCTACCCCGTCGTGCCTTTTCAGAACGGTTATATAACCCTTGATTGTGTAACTGACCGGTTCAACTACGAAGTACCCTTTAGTGAAAAAAAAGATTATCCTATGGACTTACAATATCTCAACGGCTTTGAAGACAATGATGCCATCTATGGCCCCGGTAATGGCATGGAAGAACTTGGCAAAATCATCCAGCGCAAAATGAATGGCGGCAAAAAGCCCCTGCCTATGAAAGGCAAAACCCCTGTACCAGTAAGAAAGGGAACGCCACTAATGAAAAAGAAAGCGGGGCTGCTGAACAAAGGCAATAACCCTAATCCTGTGGAAACACCCGATCCGTTACCCAACGGAAAGAAGCCAAAGAAAAAAATTTTTGGCAAAATCCTGAATGTGGTGAATAAGGCTAACCCGGCTACTGTACTTCTGCGTAATGGCATACTTGCCAGTATGAAACTCAACATCAAGAATACTGCAGGGCGGTTACGCTGGAGTTACCTTACACCACAGCAGGCATCGGCGAAAAGTATTGATCCGGCAAAGTTTCAAAAGCTGGTAAATACCAGGATGAAGCTGGAAAAAATATTCTTTGGTGCAGGCGGTAATCCGAAAAATTTAAAGAAAGCTATATTAAGCGGAAAAGGGAATAAGGACAAAGCGGTAAATGGATTGGAAGGTTTTGGAATGCTTGATACAGGTAGTGTACAGTATATGAATGAATATACACCGATGACCGAACTGCTCGGAACAGAAATCTACTATGATGAAAACATCAATGGCATGGAGGGCTTCGGTGAACTTGGTGAACCCATCACCATGAGTACAATTGCTGCGGCTGCAGGTGTGATTGCGGGCATTGTAGCCATGCTGAAAGATGTGGGAAATATTTTTCAGAAGAAAACAAAAGATGCGGAAGATTTTGATGAAGCTAAAAATGAGCAGGCAGAGAAAGAGAACCCTGTGCCTGTACCAACAACTGCCACACCGGGAATAGTACCAACGGTTACAGTAAAGGAAAATTCAGATACCCCGGAAGTTTTTGTAAAAACTGCAACACCATCATCTGAATCCGGTAATACTGAAGTTGTAAAGTTTAATGCTGAACAACCCGTGGTGGAAACCAAATCAGAAGTAGCACCTGTCAATACAACTGAGGCAAATGTGACTGCAAACACAAATGCCAATACAGATAACAACAATGAGAATCCCAACTTTTGGGAGAAAAACAAAAAATGGCTGAAGCCGGTAGCGATTGGTGTGGGAGGCTTAACCATTATCGGGATTGGTTATGCCATGATGAAGGGCGGTAAAACACAAAATAAATCATCACCGCCTGGTAATGGTCTATCTGGGACACCTCATTATAAAAAACGAAAAAACCACAAACGAAATAAACCCAAACAGCAAAAGAAAAAAGCAGTAGCCCTGCTGTAACAATCCGTACACTTAACAAACAAAAAATTCAATATGGCAAAAAAGAAAAACCAATACAAGAGTAATGCCCGGAAAAAAAACTTTCTGAGAGGCATGAATGAAGAGCTGCCTACCAAAGGCAATGTAAAAAACACCGTGCTGGAAACCGGAAAGGATCTGCTGGTAGCAGTTCTTGGTGGAGGCTTAATCGGGTCCGCCATTGGAAGGCCATCACTCGCCATCGGGTTGGTAACAACCGGAACCGGCCACTACACACAAAACCGTTTGCTCACCCTGCTGGGTATAGGCATGATGGCAGCTAATGGTTTTCAGAAAAGCAAAGCAGTAAATGGCCTGGATGGATTGGATGGTGTAAAGGAAAGGCTGATGGCTTACAAAGAAAATTTTTCTGAGAAGCTTTACTTAGACAAAATCATCAAACAAAAATCAAAAGAAGCTGCCGCCACCAATGGTATCGGCGAACTACGATACTTCAACTACGACAGTGACCTGAATGGTGGGTTGAATGCACTGGAGAGTATAGAGAACCAACTTATTGAAAGTGGTATGCAGTTTCAGCAAATGACCGGCGCAGGGCTGGCTGAAATGGAAGAAGCTGACCAGTGGGAAGAAAGGCTGTATTAAAACCCCTATCCCCTAAAGGGGAGCAAAACAAATAAATATTTAATCAACAATTTTTAATTCATAAATCTATTAATCATGTTAGGACTTTTAGAAGGTATTGAAGAATACAACAACCAGGGAGCCTTGCTTGGACTGGAAGGTGTAGATGATGGCGAACTGCTCGGCGCACTCCGCAAAATGAACCCGGTGCAGCGTTTGCGTATGGTTTCCAAATTATCCAACACCGGCTCACCCAGCAAAGGTTCAAGGGCTGAAATGGAAAAATTCTTTGGTGAACTGCCCGTACATATCAAAGAAGCATTGGTAAAAGGCGACCTGCGGTTGGCGGACAGCATCATCTATTCCATCAAACCGGTTACTTCCAAAACCATCAAGCTGTTTGAAACGCAGGATGACAAAGAAATCGGCCTGCGCAATATCAGCAATTCCAAATTGCCAAAGAACCAGGCATTCCTGGCAAGTGGTATCATCCTGCTGGCAGGCACATCTGCCGATGCCAGCAAAGACAAGGTGATTGCCACCAATTACAAAGGGCTGGAAGAATTTCCTGCCATTGCTAATGGTGAGTTCAACCTAAAAAGCAATAAAAAACAGATTGTACCGGAAACCAGCAATGCCGTTTTCAAAACCGGCAGCAACCGCAATGTACCGTTGGGTTATTATAAACTGGCTAATCCCCGTCTCATCCACGATGATGTGCTGATTGAAATGACGGTGGAACTCGGCACAATGGAAGGCATTCCGCAGAACACCTATATCTATGCAGCCATGCACGGAACCATTACCACTCCGTAAAATTGATTAAGAACTTCAGTTACTACTAACTCAGGCGCAAGCTGAAGGTTAAAAACGGCGGGGGGGGGGGGGGGGGGACCCCCCCCCCGGGGTAACTGATTTTTTAAACAAAATAAAATATAAACAAAGCCCCATTCAAAATGTAAAAAAGCGGTTTGTTATTGCTTTAACCGAAGCCGGGAAAACATTCAGCAAAACATTTGAACTGGATAAAAACATAGTTTCCGTAAAGGGAATACTGTTTACCTCCGACAAAGATGATTTGCTGTACTACCGGGGTTCGCAGAAAGTGGAAATCAACAAGGAGGAAATTTTTCCGGAGAACTATGAAAGCAAATTGCTTTTATCTGGTATCAATGTTTCTCCAAACAACCGCTATTATGATCTGGGCAACCAGCCTGCTGGTAATGGAACTATCAAAGTAGAATACAAGGACAGCAATGACAGCCGTGCAGTATTTGCTCCTTATCGTGTTTCACTGTATGTAGAATGTGTATTACAATGATGAGAGAGCAGGTAATCATACAAACAATCAGCACCAGTAAAAGAGGTCAGCAAACTTTTTTTCAGACAAAGTTGCCCAAGGATACGCAAAGAATCATTGGCATTGAAACGGGTTTGTATGTGCTGAATGTCCCGGACAATTTTATACCGGCGCAGGAGCTTTCAAAGCTTGTGAGGAGAAATAACCTGATGGGTGTGGTTCAGCTCCGGGCAAATACCAAGCCGGATGTGTTTTGTTCAAAAGAGATTTTTGAAAGGGATATTAATATCGGGGCCGATGAGGTTAAAATAATTCCCTCTTTGATAAGAAAGGATGAGAAAATTGATCCGCCGGACGGCAACAGGTTTGATTATTTCACTCATTGGACACATGGAGCGAAACGGGAAGAAGACCCGTTAGATGTTTGTGGCTGCACAGTAGTCAACGGACTGTACAAGGATTCCATTGGTGAATACTTCCAAACCGATGTGAACTATAAGGTAATGCTCTACATCTGGATTGAAAGAAAAGTAAATCAGCAGTAATGACTATTAACCTGGCACTGGACTACATAGCAAGACGGATGAAGGAACTTGGTTACGGCGATGAATACAGCATCCAGTACAGGCATTTTGTATTGCCATCAAAGACAAAGCTGAAAGTACATGCCGGGAACCAGTTATTTATTCTGCTTGAACCGTCCGAGAGCATTGCCATAAAAAGTGATACTGGTGTATTTGATGTAACAACAGAAAATGTAAATGAACTGCATTATGAACACCGGGGAGAAATACGGATAAGGAATTACACCATCATTACCCAACATGCAAGATTTATTCAGGTAATACCAAATGAAAACAAGCCATGCCCATAACACACGATAATTACGACCAACTGAAGATTGACAAGCTGCGGCATTACCTGGAGGATATGACTGCAAAGGGACATGCCAAGCCTTATGAAATTTTTGTGGACAGTCTTAAAGTTGTTCCCAAAACTGAAGACCCGAAAGATTTTGACAACTATGAGTATTACATGAATGATGATACTGAAAAAATCCGCATTGTCATTTATAACTCCAACCTGTCGCCCCGCAATGACCAGTATTGTTTTTATGTAAAACAGCATAAGCAGGACAAGGGATTGAACGGCCTGGGCGACATTGAAAACATTATCCAGGAGAAATTGACCGCAAGAGACAAAGAGCATGAAGTAAAGCGAATGCAGGAAGAACTGGCAGAGACAAAACAGAAACTGGAAGAAGCGGAAGAATATATTGATGAACTGGAAGAAAAACTGGAGCTGTCTGCCAATGATAAGCACAAACTAAAAAATATTGACCTGGTGGAACTTGGTTCCGCTGTGCTGGGCAGACTGGCAGAAAAAAATGCGGATGTATTAAGTGGCCTGGGCTTATCTGGTATTGGTAGTAAAGACCAAAAACAATTAGATACACCGCAGCCACAGGGAGAAGCAAGTTTTCAAAAGAAAACAGATAACCCTGCTTTAAGTGAAGAAGAACAGCAATACATCGCCACATTAAAGCAACTTCAAAACTGTTTTGATGAACCACAAATGGTTGCTGTGATCGGCATACTCAATCAACTGATGGCCGATCCCACACAGGTAAACCCTGTAGCAGAATTACTCAACATTAAAAATCCATGACTATGAAAAAATATCAGTACGACATTTCCATTGAAGCTAAAACTGAAAACGAGGCTGATGCAAAGATGACGGCACTCACAACGCTGGCATCCAAACTCAGCCAGAAAGAATTAACCAAGCTGGCTCATACTATTATGAATGACCCGGTAAAGACGGCTTTGGCAAAAAAGTATCTCGGCGTTTAGTTGTTTTCATATTGTGTTAATCCTATCCTATGACCCAGGAAACTCCCATCCACCAACAGGACGAATTTACCCTTGAGGAAAAAGTCAAGTATGGCATACTCGGCGTGATTTTGCTGGGTGGGAGTTTCTTTATTGGCCGAAAGCTGGTCCGTCGGGCTAAGTCGTATTCGGAGGAAAAGAAAACATACGAAGAAGGCAATGAAGCCACTTATGCCAAGCAACTCAAAATGGCTTTTGAAAACGATATGTGGTTTGGATGGGGAACGGATGAAGAAGCAATCCGTAAAGTATTAAGGGCAGTACCAAGTAAGGAGTATTTCAGAAGGGTTATTAACTCTTATCAAAAACTCTACTCCCGTAGCCTGATGAAAGACATGCAGGATGAACTGACCTCAACAGAGTACAGTGAAATGCTTGCCATCATTGGGGCAAAACCAGAAAGGGGAAATGTACTGAAGCCACCTGTATTAACAGCAGCGCAGTACCTGTCATGGGCAAAAAGATTAAAAGCTGCCTTTACTATTACCTATGGCCCTTTTCCCGGCACAGATGAAGATGCAGTTAAAGCAGTTTTCCTGGAAATACCTACACAGGCCGCATTTGCTCAGGTGATTGCTGCATACAAGAAAGAATATGATGATGAGCTGATGAGCGACCTGAAAGATGAACTCACCATTTTTGAGTTTGTTACTATGATGAACATCATCACCAAAAAACCAAAAGTGTAAACTATGAAAACAAATCAGCCCAATAAAAAGCAAAAGCGGAAACGGATCGTAATTACTACCCTGGCAGTGGGTGCAGCAGGCATCCTGGGTTATTTTGGCTGGCAGTATTACAAAAAGAAGAAGGCAAAAAATAATGATGACCCTGATGTGTCCTTCAAAAAGAAGGAGACAGAAGATCCCAAGCCTGTATTAATTGATACGCCGGTTTATCATCCTGTGATAAAACCGAAAACCAAACCCAAGCCGAAGCAACAGCCTATTTACGACAACCCCTACCTGGAAGTGCCGCCTGTTAGTAAAGACGGGTTTCCACTCAAACGGGGAAGCAAAGGAGAAAAGGTCAGGGCATTACAGGAAGCATTGATTGCAAAGTATGGTAAGCAAATCCTTCCCCGCTACGGAGCAGATGGTGATTTTGGTTCGGAGATGGCAGCGGCGCTGAAGAAGTTAAAATTCCCTGCAACGATTGAGCAAAGCACTTACAATGTACTGATGCAGGGTCAAAAAGTAAACAACGATAACGGTAGCAGCAGTCTGGCACAGCAATTTGTTGCAGCAGCTACCAAAAAAGATTTCAACCTGACCATTCAGTTACTTAAACGGCTTAAATCAAAAGACGATTACAAAGAAGTAAGCAGTGAATTTAAAAACTACCGCATCGGTGGCGGCGTGCGGCAGACACTCGTTAATGCCCTGCTGAATACATTCAGTAAAGAAGATCAGAAACAGGCTATCCGTTTTGAGTTCCTTCGGATGGGATTACAATTTGACGGCAAGAAGTGGAGTTTAGACGGATTTGATGGGGTGAGCATTGTAACCATTGAACCGGCAACCATTTGGGTAAACTCCAAGCAAGCCATTAATGTCCCTGCCAAAATGGTGCTGGGCAATGAAGTAACCAAACGGCTTGACTATACCTTATTTGAAAACAACGGTAAGCACTTTTTGGTGCAAACAAAATCTATAACACAATTATAAAAGTCAATTATGAAAAGACATATCCGGTACATTGTTGTACACAGTACAGCAACATTTGACCCGAAGGTTTCTCAATTCTATGGCAACTATCACTATGTGGTGGAAAGAACCGGCGAGATAAAAAAAGTACATGCCGATGCTGCCATTGTTAAGAATGTAGATAAAGTAGATAATGAGGCCATCCACATTGCGTATGCGGGCGGCAGGAATAAATCCGGTACTCTCGGCGATACCAAAACGCCCAACCAGGAAGAAGCACTGTTTAACAAAATCGTGGCACTCTCTATCAAATATCCAAGTGCTGCCATTGTGGGACATGATGAACTGGAACCCGGTTCTATCTCACCCGGCTTCAATGTGAAGGAATGGATTCGCAACTACGAACCAGACCTGAACTTATCCAAAGCCAGCTAATCAATCCATTCAAAATTAAAATTCAACCCTATGTTAGAATCCATTCTAAAAACCATGACTGACAAAGGCTATAAAATTTATAGCCGCCCTTTTGAACTCAATATTGTAGGTATCCGTGCCAATAGCACTGTGCCCAACAGTTTTGATGATACCCTCAACATCTTTTACAAAAACTCAGCCGGTGACTGGCAATATCACAGCAGCCCGGCGACAACCGATCCCGGCACTTTCTGGTTGCGTAACCTGATGAATCCGCAAGGCACGGCCATTGTAAAACAGGGACAATACATCGGATCACACGGCATCGGTATGCACCGGGGCAAATATTTAGCCCTTACACAGAAAAGACCCATTACAGTTATCCGTGACTATAACCGTGATGCAGTGCTGGACTTCAATAACGGTAAAGAACAAACTGGCATATTCGGCGTAAACATCCACCATGCCTCCATAAACGGTACAACAAAGTTCGTAGAGAAATATTCCGCCGGTTGCCAGGTGTTTGCAAATATCAATGACTTCAACCTGATGATGCAGTTGGCGCAAAGGCACAAACAGCTTTATGGAAATGACTTTACTTACACACTGATTGATGAGAGGGCTTTAGTCCGTGAAGCAAAAAAAAATTAGTGTTTGACCTGGTGGGGCTGGGTATTGCCACAGCCCTGGGCCTGGTAACCTATGAACTCGTAAAAGATCAATAATGAAAACATTTATTGCAGAATTATTCAAAGACAAAAATGGTTGCTACTCTTTGCGTGAAGTTGCTATTGCTCTGCTGATTCTGGCATTAGTAGTTAGCTGGATAGCGCAGCAGTTTTTTAATAAGCCTGTTCCTGAGTTCATGTTTTACTCTTTTGCAAGCCTGATAGGTGCCGGGTGCTTTGGTTACTCTATTGAACGAAATACAAATATTGATAATAACAATCCAATAACCTGATATGAAAAACTTAAAAACAATCCTGACCCTCTTAATCGGTGCCATTATCGGCTTTTCCTTTTGCCAGCTTTTTCACCGAAACGGTGCTGACAATGCGCCTCCATTTACAATTACTGGTAATAAGGCTTCAGAACTGGAAAAGAAAATGCAGGAAGCCGAAGCAGAGTACCAGCAAAAGATAGATTCTGCAAAGCAGCGAACACAAGCTCTGGATCAATCGCTGAAAAAAACGAAAGACGTATTGGATAAAACCAAAAAGAAAAACATACAACTGCAAACACAGGTATATGATTTAATTGACCGGCAGGGAATTTATAAGGAGGCGCATGATACTGCCAGCTTTATTACTGGTTGTGATACGCTGCAAAGCAGAGTTGATGAACTTATTATACAAGCAAACCTGCAAGACAGCATACAAACTGCAATAACGGACAATCTCCATGAACAGCTTATACAAAAAGATTCGGTCATTCTGCTGAAAGATTCACAATATCTGCAACTGAACAAATCATTTGGACAAAGCATTGAACAGCAGAAACTGCTGGAGCAGCAGGCAAAATTTTACAAGAAAAAATATAAACGACAACGGCTCGGCAGCAAGTTGAAAAACCTGGGTTTACTAATTATATCCGGGTTTGCTGCCTCCCAACTTATTCAATAATCCAAAATTTCAAAATGGCTGTGAAGGAAAAAACAATTGTAGTTACGGCCACATTTGTTACATCGCTGCTATCCTATCTCTATGCAAAAGAAGCAAACAAGGATTCTGTGGCCTATGTGATGGTGGGCGGCTTTATCGGCTCCCTGCTGGGAGAAGGTATAGCGGAAGCGATAAATAAAAACAACACAAAAAATCAAAACAATAACAATGGCAATAGAAATACTTAATGATGGTGCATCGCTGCGAATTGTAAACAAAGGCAGCGTAATACTGGTAAATAAACTGCAAATTAAATCCATTGAAACTATCCGTACCGATACGGTGCGATTGGATATTGGCGATGGCGCTTTGAAAAACATCTATATCAAATTCGCCGATGTAACTACGCCTGCCGGGTTGACTGATGCCGGCCAGTTAAGAGATGCCATAAACGCCATGCTAAAAGCAAATGGCGAAGGTTTGGCAACTGCGGAGCTTCAGCAAATTGGCAACGCTTCGTTAGTTTCAATCCTGGGGGTATTAGGTGAAATAAAGAACATACTAAGCAACCTTAAATGCTGTGGCAACTGCCAGGAAACAAGAATTGATGAATCTGACCCTTTATCCATTTATTATGGGGTGGCTGCGGCAGGATCAGCCACTAATCAGGCAGTATGGTCCATCCGCAGGGAAACTAAAACAAAAGAAAATGATATCGTCATTGTAGAATGGGCAGACGGTAATGAGCTTTTTGACAATATCTGGGATGAACGTCGTAACCTGGCTTATGCCTCAACTGTAGTACGATAACATAGCACTGAACAAAATGCGATACCAAACCATACCTGAAATTGTGCTTGGCGAAACTCCGGAAGTTAATGTTCCGGAGTTAGCTGTTTCTTATACAAGGAGCAGGCAAAAGGGTTTTGGTAAAATCACCGCATCCAAAGATGCGGCTGATTTTATCAGAAATACTTTTAACGAAGGTGAAGTGGAATTGCAGGAACAGTTTATTGTTCTTTATCTCAACCAGGCAAATGAAATCATCGGTTACTACAAACATTCAAAAGGGGCTATCAATGCGACTGTTGCAGATATTCGCATTATCCTTGCTACTGCCCTAAAAAGTCTGGCTGTTTCAATGGTCGTTGCACATAATCACCCTTCTGGCAACCTAAAACCATCCAGGGCGGATGAACAACTGACAGCAAAAATTAAGGAGAGTGCTGCAATGATGGAAGTGAAACTGCTTGACCATGTGATTGTAACAAGGGATAGTTATTACTCATTTGCTGATGAGGGCTTATTGGGTTTGGATGGCTTAAACAATAAAGAGGAACAATTTGTTGCTGCTATTGAACATGATTTAGCCACTAAGAAATCACATAGCAAAAGATCTGTTGAAAAACTGGCTGCTTCATTTGGTATCACTGATAAAAATGAAGTAAAAGAACTAACAGAGCTTGCCATTGTAAACCGGGCAAGGCTATTGGCTCACAGTGAAGGAACAATAAAAGAAAGATTTGACCGGATTGTTGAACTCTATCACAGCCAGGTAAATCTCTCACACCGTACTTCGCAAAGCATTTTACTGCAACAATATTCCACTCCTGCGCCTATTGGTTATTTAGCTGGTGTGTTTTGTCAAATAGACAAACTCCAGTTCAACGGTGGTTTTGCTTTTGAACCATCAGCAGGCAACGGCTTACTGACAATCGCAGCCAAACCGGAATGGGTTTATGTAAATGAACTGGACAGCTTTCGCAACAGAAACCTGAAAACACAAGGCTTTGCAAACGTCTGGCAACGGGATGCGACAAAACCTTTCTTTGATGTGCAGCGGACATTTATGGCTGTAATGACCAATCCGCCATTCGGAAAAATGGAAACGGAAGTTATGTTTGATACTTTTCCCATCAAACCCTTAGAGCATATAATGGCTTTAAGGGCTTTGGACTGCATGGTGGATACTGGTAAGGCAGCCATCATCATTGGTGGCCATACTACCTGGGATGATAAAGGCAGAATCACAGCAGGTAAAAACAGGATTTTCTTTAACTACCTCTACAGTCGCTATCATGTCGCTGATGTTATCAATATTAATGGTGCAAAACTTTATTCAAGGCAGGGAACATCTTTTGATGTTCGCCTCATTTTAATTAATGGCAGAAAACAACCAGCATCCGGTGCAGCTCCTGTTTACAATCCTGATAAAGACTATGAAGTAAAAACATTTGATGAATTATTTGAGAGAGTAATGGATGCAAAGGAAACCGAAATATCTATGAAGCCAATAAATGAACTGGAAAAAGAAGCTGCAATACTACAATCCATTTTTGATGGTGGAAATCTGGGAGAGATAGACGAAGATGACACAGTAGATCATGATAAATTATTTGTCCGTTACCTGGAACTAAAGCCCGCATTTTCCGCTGAATTAGTCCTGCTTGAAACACCAGGCACATTTGTAACCTTTAACGAGGATGCCATCACTCTTGCCAAAACATTAAAGATTGGTTACATCAAAGTAAAAAATCCGAACTATCAATACATCATTGCGGGGGTTTCAAAAATTTTGATGGGAACGTACTTTGAAAAACTGAATGATGCCAATTGCGATTTTACCATTATCCCTAATGGCAAGCCTACCGATTTCAAAAAATTGGAGGATGAAGCCATTAGGGTACTCAGGTGGATCAAGGGAGAACAGCCGGATCTTGGCGCACCTTATGAACCTGCATCAGAAAGCTGTGTAGTATTAAACACGCAAGTACCCGACAGTATGGCTTTTGAAACAAGGCAGGCTGTATTAAGTATAAAAGAAGAAGTGGGTGGTGATATTGACAATTTTGTACGGCATCGCTTAAAATATACTAACAAAGCTACACTGTGTAAAGTATTATCAGCCGAGCAGATTGATGCGGTGGCGATGGCTATCTACAATATTGAAGCAAGAAGCCAGGGAATGATTATCGGCGACCAGACAGGCATCGGCAAAGGTCGTGTGGCGGCTGCTATGATTCGTTATGCAGTGAACCAGGGAGTGAAGCCGGTATTCCTAACAGAAAAAGCAAACTTGTTCTCTGATATTTACCGGGATTTATCAGCTATCGGTTCCGGACATTTAAAGCCACTGATTGTAAACAGCAAGGAATCCAAAACAGATATTAAGGATGAGGATGGTGAAATAATTTACCAGGCTCCTTCGCCCACCGAACAGCAAAGTATAATCAGTTCAAGAACAATACCTGCACAATATGATTTTGTGTTGGCTACCTATTCTCAGTTTAACTCGCCGGAAAAAAAACCGGAAAAGCCAAACTTTCTTCGTGACATTGCAGATGATAATATTTTTATCATGGACGAAGCACATAATTCCAGCGGCTCATCCAATACAGGTGAGTTTTTGCAAGGTGTGGTTTCAAAAACAAAAGGCGTAGTATTCCTGTCAGCAACCTTTGCTAAACGGCCTGATAATATGCCCATCTATGCCATGAAGACATCCATTGCTGATTGCAATATGAGCAAGGATGATTTGGTGGAAGCTATTACAAGGGGTGGTGTGGCATTGCAGGAAGTGTTATCATCACAACTGGTTGCCGAGGGACAAATGGTGCGACGGGAAAGAAGTTTTGAAGGTGTGGAAGTAAACTATTTGTCATTAGATATAAAATCTGAAGAACACCGTGCCATTGCAGATAACATTACTGATATCCTCCGTGATATTATTGCCTTCCAGACAAATTTTGTGGATGCACAGGTAGAGCAGCTGGATAAGATTGCAGTAGCCGAAGGAAAAGAGGTTGCACTGAGAGAAGGTACTTCACAAGCTGGCGTAGATAACCAGCCTTATTTCTCCAAAGTGTTCCAGGTAATTAACCAGATGCTTTTTTCACTAAAAGCTGAAGCGGTTGCTGACCAGGCTATCAAAAGATTAAAGGAAGGTAAAAAACCGGTGATTGCTTTTGCTTCCACAATGGGCAGCTTTATTGAATCAATGGAAAATGAACAGGGCGTTCCTGTGGGCGATGGAGATACCATTAATGCCGATTTTAGCGAAGTATTAAAACGGGGATTAGACGGCATCCTTCGCTATTCTGAAAAAGATGTGGACGGCAATTCTATTCACAAAAAATTTGAGTTAAGTGAACTGCCGCCGGAAGCGCAGACGGAGTACCACCGCATATTGGAAAAGATAAACTCTGTTTCTACTGGAATAACTATTTCACCGATTGATATAATTATCAAGAAAATAAAAGATGCAGGGTACAGTGTGGCAGAAGTTACTGGCCGCAAATATGAACTGCAACTGAACTGGAAAGGCAGCAAGGCTTTAATACTGGCAAGGAAAAGAATAAATACCAATGATGCTTTCCGGCAGTTCAATAATAATGAAGTGGATGTACTGATGATTAACCAATCCGGCAGCACAGGTGCATCAGCACATGCCATCCCAACTGCTAAAGTTCCTAAAGAACAGGTAAGGCAACGGGTGATGATTGTATTGCAGGCAGAACTGGATATTAATACGGAAGTGCAGAAAAGAGGTCGTATCAACCGCACCGGGCAAATCCTGAAACCAATTTATGATTATGTAACATCTGCTATCCCTGCCGAAAAAAGGCTGATGATGATGTTGCAGAAAAAATTGAAGTCACTGGATGCAAACACTACTTCCAATCAAAAGCAATCCACCAAGATTTTAGACGTACCGGATTTTTTAAATAAATACGGTGACAAAATTGTAAAAGACTACTTGCTTGAAAACAAAGAAGTGAATGATTTACTGGATGACCCATTGCATCTGAAAAATTCCAAAGCAGACAGTGGTAATAATGAATCAGAAACTTTGGAAGATGCGGCTCATAAAGTATCTGGCCGTGTGGCGGTGCTATCCACTAAAATGCAGCAGGATTTTTATAATGAGATTGCCGAGCGGTACAATGATTATGTGGAATATCTGAAACAAACAGGCGACTATGATTTGGAAGTGGAAGCTATGAACTTAGAAGCGGAAACAGTTTCTTCCAAAGTGATTAAAATGGGCAAGGGCAGCGACAGCGCCTTTGGAGATGACAGTGTATTGGAAACCGTCCGTGCCAATGTGCTGAAAAAACCATTTACCAAAACAGAACTGGAAAATCTTATCAACGAATCACTCAAAGGTAAAGACCCTCATAAATTACAGGACAAACTGGTTGAGGATTATGAAGCATCAGTAGCAGAACGATTAAAGGAAGAAGAATCTGAAACGAATACGAAGTATGATGAACTTGTAAAGAACATTCCCAATGAAAAGAAGATTCAAAAGATTTTGGAAAAGCAAGGGGAAGGTGCATGGAGGCAGGCTCTCGCCGAAAGGGAAAAAGAATTAAACGGTGCAAGGGAACTGCAACTGCAAAACCTTCGTAAGACATTTGATAACCGTAAACAATACATAGAGAAAACATTCCGGTTCTTCTTTATCAGTCGCAATATCAAATATTCCATAGAAACATACAATGGCGGTAATGAGTTAGTGCCTGCGGTGTTCTTGGGATTTGTAATTGACAGCAAAAAGAAAAATCCTTATGCTCCGTCAGCCATCAAGTTGCGAATTGCTATTGCCAACAGCAGTAAATACCTGGCCATTCCTGCATCTTACTCTGAAGACATTATGGCCATCATCGGTGCCAGTGTGGATGTGCATCAGCCCAGCATGAATGTACTGCTAACAGAATGGGAGAAATACACAAAAGAAAATAATACCGACCGGCGGATCCGCCACATCATTTCGGGAAACCTCTTACAGGCATTTTCTGATTTTAAAGGCAAACTGGTAAGTTATACGACTAAAGGCGGCGAAACTAAGAAAGGTATCTTAATGCCGGAGAACTGGAATCCGGGCGAGCAGGTACAGGATAAGGTGGTTGTTCCGATACTGAAAGCTGCGCCGATTGTAAAGTCACTGGTACAGAACTCTCAAATCGTTACCAATAATGGCTTATCGTTTTTCAGAACAGGTAATCACTTTAAATTAATCATTGCTGCATCCAGGGCAAGAGGCGGTGATATTTATTTAGACAAGAATATTCTTGACCTGGTGGATAAAAACAACTTTGAGAAAGTATCTGATAAAATGGTTGGCATGCTCCCGGAGAAGAATATTGATAAACTGCTGGAGATATTACAGACAACACACGGCTGTTCCATCACAGTTCATTCCTCTGATTTAAAAAATATCAAGTCAGATGCTGGCAGGCACATTGATCGTAAAAAGATAAAACTGCCGCCAGATAATGAGGAAGAAGAATTACCTGATAATGTAGCTATCCTTGAACTGGAAGCAGAAGCCCTGGCACTTGAACTTGAATTATTAGCAGCATAAAAATCCATCCTATGATAACCATTGATAATTATTTTAATAAAATTACTTCTCTTGATTTTTCTTCCCTGCCTGAAGCACTAAAGAAAGGCCATGAGTTTGTTTTGAAGGCAACAAACAATGGCTCAAGCTGGGTGTCATATCATTCCAGTGAGGCGATTAAGAAAACGGTGGATATGTACCTGACAAAACTGAACGAGTTTGTCAGTAGTACCACTAAAGCCGAGAAGAAACAGACGAGAAAAAATGCAGAGAGAAACCAGCATAATGAAATCATTAAAGAAACCATGCGGCGGCAGGGCGTTACAAAATCTGTCAAATCTAAAAAGAATGATGACGATATTCCTACTGAAGATGGTCCGCAGTTAGTAGAACGGATTCCGGAAGAACTTCGGTTTATTCGTCGCTTTGTAAACCTGAATGGCAAAACAAAAACAAAAGATGATTTACTCCGCTTTATCAACGGCCTGCAAAAAGCAATTCTTGAAAAACGCATTCGCAAAACTTCGGCTTACGCTGCCCAGGTTAAGTATATCCAGGAAAGCCTAATTAAAACCTTCAATAGCATGAAGGCTAAGATAAAGCTGGAAATAAATACCAAAACCTTAAAAGAGTTTACGGATTTATTGGGCGGAGAAAAAATATATCCATCCATACAGTTACTTAAAAAATACATCAACCTGAATGGTAAAGTTGGTATGAAAGAAAAAGCCATGAAGCTGGTGAAGCAAATGGAAACGGTTGCTAAAAAGCGCAAAGTAAGAAAGGGTGATGTGTATGAAGCTCCTCTGCAGCAGGCTTACAAAAATTTGAGAGAATTTATTAACGATAAAAAACAAAAAACTTTACTCATTGAACAAAGGGAGCTAAACGGTTTGGAAGGGGTATTGGGTTGTGCCTGCAACCAGTTAAGCGGTATTGACAAAATGCCGGCCATTATGAACAGTATGGATTTTGCCAATATGCAATTTGAAACCATCGGCCTTAAAGGAAAATGGTTTGACCTGATTGGCGATCCTTCTTCCAACTTTACTGCAATGGTATTCGGCAAACCCAAAATGGGTAAGTCTTATCTCTGTATTGATTTTGCCGGTTACCTGGCACGCAATCACGGCAAAGTTTTATATGTGGCAAAAGAAGAAGGATTGGATATGACACTGCAAAAGAAACTGAACGATAAAGATGTTGCACATCCGAATTTATATGTTGCTTCTGTATTGCCTGAAAACTTGTCGCCTTATGACTTTATTTTCTTTGATAGTGTAAATCGTCTGGGGCTATCGCCAGAGGATTTGAATAGGCTGAAAACACTCAATTCATCCAAGTCATTCATATTTATTTTCCAGACAACCAAGCTCGGTGCATTCCGGGGAGCCAATACTTTCCAGCATGATGTGGATGTCGTTATTGAAGTACCCGAACAAGGCAAAGCGGTGCAGATGGGGAGGTTCAATCAGGGTGGGGAAATAAATATATTTCATTGATAATCAATAGTATGTATATTTGAAAAGGGAAAGGATGGAAAAGAAACCGGAAGAAAAAGGGAAAATCTCCATCGCTGAAATCAAAGCCGATTTTGAAGCCGAAGGTGAAATATTTGATGATAGTGAGGTGGAGAAAATCAGGGACTTTTTATACCTGCTTGCACAAATCACTTATCAGCAGCATAACAGGAATAAACAGATTATTGAAACATCAACTGGAAAACTAATAAATCTAAACTATAACTCAGATGAATCAACAAAAAGCAATACTCTATATCCGTGTGAGTACGGACGAACAGGCTGAAAAGGGTTACAGTCTGAAACATCAGGAAGAAAGATTAAGACAATACTGCCAGCATCAGCAAATTGAAGTTGTTGCTGTTTACAAGGAAGACCATTCTGCTAAAACTTTTGAAAGGCCAGAGTTTACCAAACTCCTGGCCTTTTTAAAAAAGAATAAGGGATGTGCTGACCTGCTCTTGTTTTTGAAATGGGACAGGTTTAGTCGTAATGCCGGTGATGCCTATGCAATGATTAACCAGTTGAACAAATTAGGTGTAGAGCCGCAGGGTATAGAGCAACCGCTTGACTTGAATGTTCCTGAAAACAAAATCATGCTCGCATTTTATCTGGCCGCACCTGAAGTGGAAAACGACAGGCGCTCATTAAATACTATCGCTGGTATGCGCCGGGCAATGAAAGAAGGAAGGCATGTAACATTAGCTCCCAGAGGTTATCGCAATGCAAGAAATGAATTGAACAGGCCAATCATAGAGCCAAACAAAGATGCTGTCCATGTGCGCTGGTCATTTGAAGAAGTGGCAAAGGGCATTGACACTGTGATGGATTGCTGGAAGGCTGTAACGAAAAGAGGGTTTAAAGTGAGCAAGAATCAATTCTGGAATATGCTCCGTAATCCAATCTATTGTGGTAAGATATTTATTCCAGCATACAAAGACGAAGCTGAATCTACTATACCAGCAACACATGAGGCTTTAATCAGTGAGGAATTGTTTTATGAAGTGCAGGATGTTTTAAATGGCAGAAAAAGGAAGTTCCCCGCCAAGAATACTTTGAAGGAAGAACTGCCCCTTCGTGGTTTTTTGGAGTGCCGTAAATGCAGTTCAAGATTAACAGGGAGTGCATCTAAAGGTAACGGCGGCAGGTATTTTTATTATCATTGCTCAAAAGGATGCAATGAACGCTTTAAGGCAGATGAGGCCAATGAACTGTTTGTAAAAGAACTGGAAAGGATATCATTCAGCAAAGGTGGTATTAAAGTGTTCAGGAAAATACTAACGGATTATTCAAAGAAAACTGGTAAAGATCAATCAGTGTCCAAGCAGCAGATTGATATAGAAATTGAAAAGAACCAGCAGCGAATCCAGAATGCCCAGCAGCTTATGCTGGATGGCCAATTAGAACCATCGGATTACAGGGACATAAAAAACCGGTTTGAAAAGACAGTCATGGAACTTGAAAAAAAGAAACGGGAAATATCCTCACTGGATTTTAACCTGAGTGAGTATATGACTTCAGCACTTGAGATAGTTGAAAATCTGCCGAAATACTTCACCAGAGCGGATTTAAAGGCAAAGCAGCAACTCATTGGTTCGGTATGCCCTGAAAAACTGATTTTTGAAAATAAAGCGTATCGAACCAACCGGATAAATGAAGTGCTTGCCCTGATATGCACTGCAGATAAGGCTTCCAGCGGTTCCAAAAAAAGATTGGCTCCCGTTTTTGGGAGCCAATCCAATCAGGTGCCCGGGACTGGATTCGAACCAGCACAACCTTTCGGATGCTGCCACCTGAAGACAGTGCGTCTACCAATTTCGCCACCCGGGCATTCCTTTGACAGGGGTGCAAATGTAACCTGTAAATTGAAAACTATAAAATTAATTTCGGCTGCTTACCACCTTCTTAACTGGCTCTTGCTGAATGTCCATTCAGGCGTGTAAATCTTTTCTGCTTCTGTAAGCAGGTACCACGGCCCCCTGTCCGCATCAAGCGGGTTTACCAGCACATGTATATCCTGCGCCGGCATATATCCCTGTGCCAGCATGTACATTTTTTCTCCTTTCTCGTTCTCTGCCATATCCACAACAATAACGGCATGGCCCGGAAAACCTCCTCTCACCAGTACATCTCCTGCCTGCATAGCTGCAAAGTCTTCTGCCCTTTCCATCTGCTTTTCCAGAGATGCGGAGCCGCACCACCCAAATACATTGGCTAAGTAACTTTCAAACTGCTGGCGGCTTCCTCCATTCCAGTTATAACTCCTGTTTTCATAATCAGTAAATACGATTGGTATTTTTTTCTGTGCAAACAGGTATTCTGCCCGCAGCCGTATAACAGCATCAGCACATTGCTGTAAATCCCTTTCGCCAACTGGCATATCAATCACAGCATACTGCGCCTGCTGGTTCTTCTTCTTTTGACCATTATACAAATAAACTATCCTGTCTTGTTTAAGTGGCATCCGGCGCAACCATGCCGCAAAAGAACTGTCAGCAACCCTTCTTCGCATAAAACCTTCCGGGGCCGGTATTGAACCAATATCAGAAAAGGCAACATTCGCTGACGAAGAATGATTTCTAACCGGTGGAAAAGCACCGGGTTTGTTTTCCTGCACACAGGCAATACCCGAAAATAACAGTCCGGCAAGTAACAGAAGTCTCATATCCCGGTGAAGCAATGCAGAACCAATTCCATAATTAGTTTGTACTTTCACCTCAACCATTAAACAATAATTAACAGTATTATGCTTACGCTGAAAAAAACAGGTGTATCACTGTTGCTTGTAATCCTTGCTTTAATTGCCGGATTCATCTTCCTTATAAAAGGCTGCCTGGCAAAGTATGATGAACGCTTTGCCAAAACACCGGCTCTTCACTTTACTATCAATGGCCGCAACATCATATTCGCAATAGTGGAATATCAAAGAGCAGTATCCTATTCAAGGCAGGGCGGTTTCGTCAGGAAATCGGTAAACACTTCTTACTACCTGCAAACGAATGACGGCAGTACAGCAGAACTGATAAAGCTGGAGAAAATAAAGAAAGGGTCTGCCATAAAAAATTACCCGGTTGAAATACTGGGCAGTTCCGGCAACAACGCATGGCTGTTTATGAATGAGCCTATGGCCTTTAATGCCCTTACGCTTGAAAAAGTTGCCGATATTGATATTCTCGGACAAAAGAACCCCTCGCTGAAAGGATTGTTCCCCGCCGAGAGACAGTATTACACCTTTGACCGGCAAAACCAGAACCTTTACCTCACTGCCAAAGACGGCAGCAAATGGATGATTGATACAAAAACATTACTTGCCAAACAGGCTGATTACAGTAAAGAAACTGCTGTTGAAAACAGCATTGAAAACGAAATATTGAAAACCCGCAGGCTGCTTGACTCATTATACCAGCAAAAAAACTACCGTCCTTCCCGTGATTACAGCGCTAAACGTATTGACGCCGCCGCATACAAACGAATAACGGCTGAATTCTACAGAGAAAGGGAGTTATTAGACAAAAGGCTTGACAATCTGCAGAATCTCCGGAGTAACGAGGAAAAGTCAAAACGTAATACCGATGATCTGAAACGAAAAATTGAAAGCCTGCAAAATACCAACATCAGTTTTCCGCAATGCAGGGCAAACCATGATGTAACGGGCGACCGCCTGTTTATGCTTTGCAGCGACGAGGAGGCTGATAAAATTGAAGAACGTTATTGGGACCGCTCATTGTACGATGAAACTGCCCGCAGAAATCTTTTTAGTGGCCAGCTTGTACTTAACCGCTGGAAAGATATGTCTCTTGAAAAAGCGGGCATCCGGAAATTGGGCAACCACTCTTTTCTTGACGGAGGGTTTTTACTCGATAAACAAACAGCCCTGCCCATCAAAACAAAAGATGATAAAAGCTGGCTGGTGGTGCATAAAAGCATTGTAGGAAAGGAAGGTGATATTATGCTGACCAGCCTGAAAGAGGATGGAACAACTGCTTGGACTGTAAACACCAGTTTACCACAATGGAACGATTGGATATACTCAGGCGATCACCTCTGCGTATTTGGTGTGGACAATGAAGAACTGAGTTCCTCTGAATGTAACCTGCTGCTGTGCATCAACCTGCTTACAGGAACATACAGCAGCTATGATTATTTTCTGAAAAAAGTGGTAAAGAAATAAACCTGCTTACCGTTTTTATCTCAAAAGAGTAATACCTGGTCAGGGCAATAAATAAAAAACCCCGGTTCCCCGGGGTTATATAAGCAATCAGCCTTGTTACTATTTCATTTGGAAGTCATCCATAAACTTGGTGTTGAACGTACCGTTTCTGAAACGTTCATCCTGCATCAGTTGCAAATGGAATGGAATAGTGGTAGCCACTCCTTCCACCACATACTCACTCAATGCCCTGTACATTGTATTAATGGCTTCTGGCCTTGTACGGGCGGTGGCAATAAGTTTACCAATAAGCGAATCGTAATGCGGAGGGATAATGTATCCGGCGTAAGCATGACTGTCCACCCTTACCCCATGTCCACCGGGAGTGTGCAGCACTGTAATTTTGCCTGGGGATGGCCTGAAATCATTATACGGGTCTTCTGCATTAATCCGGCACTCGATGGAGTGCATCTGAGGAATATAATCCTGTCCGCTGATGCGTTCGCCGGCAGCGATTTTTATCTGTTCTTTTATCAGGTCGAAGTTGATAACCTCTTCTGTCACCGGATGCTCCACCTGTATGCGGGTATTCATCTCCATGAAATAGAAATCATGGTTCTTATCTACAAGAAATTCGATCGTTCCCACATTTTCATAATTAATGGCAGCAGCAGCCCTTTTGGCAGCTTCTCCCATCCTGATACGCAGGTCATCTGTCATGAAGGGAGAAGGTGCTTCTTCCACTAATTTCTGATGGCGCCGCTGAATCGAGCAATCTCTCTCACTCAGGTGACAAACTGTACCGTACTGGTCGCCGGCTACCTGTATCTCGATATGGTGAGGGTCTTCGATAAACTTCTCCATGTAGATGCCATCATTATGGAATGCGGCTGCAGCTTCAATCTTCGCATCATGAAAAGATTTAATCATCTCCTCTTCTTCTCTTACAATACGCATCCCTTTCCCTCCGCCACCAGCTGTTGCCTTCAGAATAACAGGATAACCTATCTCTCTTGCCATGCCAATTGCCTCATCATCGTTTTGCAACAAACCATGTCCGCCTGGAATAACTGGTACTCCGGCCCTGATCATTGTTTCCTTTGCCGTTATCTTATCGCCCATTGCCGTTATCATATCGGGGGTGGGCCCGATAAACTTAATCCCATGTTCTTCGCAGATGTGCGAAAACTTTGCATTCTCGGCCAGGAATCCATAACCCGGATGAATACTGTCGGCATTAGTAATTTCAGCCGCCGCCATCAGGTTGGGAATATTGAGGTAAGATTCTGTGCTTCGGGGGCCGCCAATACAAACAGCTTCATCTGCAAATTTTACATGCAGGCTGTCCCTGTCAGCCGTGGAATACACCGCCACGGTTTTGATGCCCATTTCACGGCAGGTGCGAATGACCCGCAGGGCAATCTCCCCACGGTTGGCTATTAATATCTTTTTGAGCATTTTAGTTTAATCTGATTATGTGATAACTATACTGACTGGCAAATGCACTGATATCCCGAAACACTCAGCATTATTATCCGGTTATAAAATAAGAAAGCTAATTAACCGGGGGGCAATTAGCTCTTTCTATTTTTTAAGCAGGTTCAACCAGGAACAGCGGCTGATCGTATTCTACCGGCGATGCGTCATCCACCAGCACTTTTACGATTTTACCGGATACTTCGCTTTCAATTTCATTGAACAGCTTCATAGCCTCTATAATGCATACCACCTTACCAGCGGTTACGGCATCACCCACTTCAATAAGGTTAGGCTTATCCGGCGATGTTTTGCGGTAGAATGTACCAATCATCGGGCTCTTAATAGTTACAGTATTTGCGGGAGCAGCTTCGGCTTTGGGTTTAGCGGGAGCTTCTGCAGCCGGGGCAGCTATTGGCTGGGGTGCAGCGGCTTGCACCGGAGCAGTATGGTGTACTGGCACAACCGGGGCAGAAACTACCTGGGTAATATTTTCTTCTTTTTGCTTGATGGTAAGTTTGAAATCCTTTTGCTCAACCGTAAACTCACCAATATTGGATTTGTTGATCATTTTGATCAACTCCTGAATCTGTTTAAAGTCCATGTTTTTCAATTTAATAAACAGTTTGGGTTTAGTGATTCTTTATTATTCTACTGACGGGCGGCTAAGGTAGTGAAATAGAAATGACAATTTGCAGGATTTGGAGGAAAAATGAGGCAATATGGGGTAAAATCATATAAAAAGGGCTCAAAAACATGAATTTTGAGCCCTTTTTTAATAAAATATGAAAGAAATCATTCCTTCACTCTTTCGACATATTCTCCTGTTTTGGTATTAATCCTTATCAGTTCTCCCTCATTTACAAAAAGGGGAACACCAATAGAAGTTCCTGTTTCCAGTGTTGCTGGCTTCAATGTTCTGGTAGCAGTATCTCCACGAAGACCCGGCTCTGTATAAGTAACCTTTAAAACAATTTTATCAGGCAGTTCAGCACCAAGCACCTGGTCGTTTTCTGTATTAACCAGAACACCCACTTCCTGGCCTTCTTTTAAATACTGGGGAGCATCAATTGTTGCTTCCTGCAAGGCAATTTGTTCGAAAGTCTCGTTATCCATGAAGTTGTAGCCGGTATCGTCTTTATAGAGGAACTGGTAAAACCTTCTTTCCACCCTTACCGGATAGATAGTATCGCCCGAGTTCCAGGTTTTTTCAATAGAACGGTTATTATCCACTCCTTTCAGCTTGGCCCACACTTTGGCTGCTGCACGGGCAGTTTTGTTCTCGCCAAATTCCACCACACTGTAAAGGCTGCCGTCAAGGTTCAATATCATACCACGGCTGATGTCTGAAGTATTTGCCATTTTTTTGTTTTTGAGGCGGCAAATATAAGGCAGTGGCTGCTTATGGCAAAAGGAGGCTTACCCGTAGCACACAAGCTGCCCTGTTTTGGTTTATATTCGTTGCGACTTAACCTTTTTATGAAATCACCAGTTTTAAGGCTCCTGATCGCATTTCTGTTTTGTATGCCTCCTGCTTTTCTTGTGGCGCAATTACAAATAACGCCACATCCCAATGCCCAGGCATTGGCGCAAAGATTGGTTGGAGACGGTGTATCAATCAGCAATGTCAGTTTTACCGGCAACAGCCTGATGGCCGCTTTCTTTAATAACCTGGGCAATAATAATATCAGCATTGACAGCGGTATTGTACTTACCAGCGGCAGGGCCAAAACATCGGGAAGCAACCGTGGACTGGACGGTAACGGCACTACTACAGCCAGCAGTGCCTTGGCTGATAACCCCTGGGGATTGCCGGGCGATGCAGCACTGGCCGCAGCTATTGGTTCCCCCCTTAGTGCCCTGGAAGATGCCTGTGTGCTGGAATTCGACTTTACGCCTTTGGGGGACAGTATCAAGTTCAGTTATATTTTCAGTTCTGAAGAATATACCCCCGAATATGTATGCGAGTATAATGATGCTTTTGCCTTTTTTATTTCCGGGCCGGGAATTACTGGTCTTAAAAATATTGCTCTTGTTCCCAATACCACTATTCCTGTTTCTATATTTAATGTGAACGATGTACCCGGTGGAACCTGCCCTAACAATACAGCTTACTATATCGACAATGCGGGTAACACAAGGGTAACACATGACGGGCATACTACTTTGCTCACTGCACAAGAAAGGGTGCAGCCCTGCCAAACTTACCATCTCAAATTAGTCATTTCCGATGTTGGTGATGATTTATACGACTCAGGGGTATTTCTGCAGGCAAAAAGCTTGTCATCTAATGTGATTAAAATGACCAACCTGACCCAGACTGACCCGGCAACAGGCCTCAGTTACCTGGTGGAAGGGTGCCAGGTGGGCGGTTTTAATGTGAGACGGCAAAGAAAGGATCCTCTGCCCCTGAATGTAACCCTGTCATACGGCGGAACAGCGCAAAACATCGTTGATATACAGGCCATGCCCACCAGTGTGGTAATACCTGCCAACGACAGTTTAGTAGAGGTAAATGTAGTACCTGTTATTGACGGGGTTACAGAAGGAATTGAACTGTTTAAAATATATGCACTTGCCGGATGTGCTTCGGGCAATCCAACCGACAGCACTATTATTCAGATTAGGGACTATGATATTCTTTCCCTTTCACCCGACACAACAGTTATTTGCCGTAGCGGATCGGTGCAACTGAATGCCAGTACCGGTTATACCACTTACCAGTGGAATCCCGATCCCACTCTAAGCAGCACCAGCATACCCAACCCGGTAGCTTCGCCTGTAAACAATACCACAACATATATATGTACGGCGAACATTGGTACCTGCAATGCGCAGGACTCTGTTTTTGTACAACTGAAAACAATGGAATTTGTTTCAAAAACAGAAGTAAACTGTCTTAATGGATCTACCGGCGTTATTAAAGTAGCCGGTGGCAGGGAATGGTTGCCGCCTGTATCGTTTTCTTTGGACGGGATTAGCTGGCAAAGTGATAGTACTTTTAATAATCTGCGGGTGGGAACGTACTGGGTAAAAATGAAAGATGCCTTCTGCACCGACAGCGTTCAGGTAATTATTTCACAGGCATACCCGGACCTGGTTGTTGACAACAGCACAGATACACCTGCTACCTGCTCCGGTAATCCGGATGGCCGCATCACCATTTTCCCGGCCGGTGGCCTTGCACCTTACCTGTACTCCGCCGATGGCATCAGTTTTCAGGCCTCAAATATTTTCAATGTAAATGCAGGGTCGTTTACTGTGACTGTAAAAGATCAGAACGGATGTACCACCAGCCGCAACTTTGCAATTCCACTGAACGACACTATTGCTGTTGATGCTGGTGCTGATGCCATTATCTGTGAAGGCATCAGTTATACAATGCAGGCAACATCGAATGGTGCATTACACAATTGGTCACCGGCAGGCAGTCTCTCCAATGCTGCTTCACTAAACCCTGCAGCCTCTCCGGCTGATACAACCAAATACTATCTCACTGCTACTACCGGTATTTGTGTGCATACTGACAGCGTAACTATTCATGTAAGAAAAGCTCCTGTTCCGGATGCGGGTGTTGATATAGATGTATGTTTTGGTAAAATTATCCAGTTGAATGGGGCTGGTGGTATACAGTTTCGCTGGTCGCCGGTTACTTATATGACATCTCCTGCTAACATTCAGTCACCATCAATAAAAGCCACAGAAGATATTATTTACTCGCTGCATGTTACTGATATGTATGGCTGTCATTCACTCGCTGCCGACCAGGTAGCAGTTAATGTAACCCCGGCAGTAAAAATATTTGCAGGCAAAGACACCGTAGCCGCCATTAACCAGCCGCTGCAATTAAAGGTTGTTGAGCTTGGCAACTCAGGAGTAACTAATTATTCCTGGTCGCCGGGTAATTTTTTAAGCAATGCTGCTGTTGCCAATCCTGTTGCAACATTACCGCATGATTACAGGTATGTGGTAACCGGCACCACACCTGAAGGCTGCCAGGGTCAGGACGATATATTTATTAAGGTATATAATGGCCCTGAAATATATGTGTCTTCCGGTTTTACCCCTGACGGTAACGGGCTTAATGACATACTTCTTGCAATACCCGTTGGCATCAGGGAATTTCGCTATTTCCGTATTTACAACCGATGGGGACAACTGGTTTTTGCCACACAAAACCCTGCCACAGAATGGAACGGGCAGCTGGGCGGGGCCAATCAACCCACAGGTACCTATGTGTGGATAGCAGAAGCTATTGATTTTCGGGGTAACCTGATGCAGCGGAAAGGTACTGTCACAATTATCCGGTAAAAGATTTGTTTATTTGCGCATGAAGAAAACATTCCTTTTGCTGCTTGGTTTGGCGATGTTGTTCAACGCTTCAGCCCAAAATGATACAATTCAGCCACCTTACAAAAAAGTACCGTTTTATCCGCCTGTTAAACTGCTGATGACGGACAGTGTTACTTTTTACACTAAAGCAGAACTGCCAAAAAACAAACCGGTACTGCTGATTGTTTTTAATCCGGAATGTGACCACTGTCAGCATGAAACCGAAGCCATTGTACAAAACATTGATAAGTTTAAGAATGTACATATTGTAATGGCTTCATTTGTACCTCTCACTGAGATCAGCAAGTTCAGGGAAAAATACAAACTGGGTAATTACAAAAACATTGTGCTGGGACAGGATACACATTACTTCCTGCTGTCATTTTACCAGGGCCACAGCCTTCCCTATCTCGCCTTTTATAATAAGAAGAAAGGCCTTATCTCAACTTTTGAAGGCTCAATGCCGATAGAAAAAGTGCTGGAAGAGATCAAAAAATAGCGATTTTAGTCATGTTCTGAAATACCGGCAACCGTTACCTTTGCCGCCTGCAACGCAGAAACCGAACTTTTTTTTAATCCAAAATAATAACACATGAAAGTAACTGTTGTTGGTGCTGGTGCCGTAGGTGCGACCGCTGCTGATAATATTGCCCGGATGGGAATTTGTCGCAGGCTTGTTTTGCTAGATATCAAAGAAGGACTGGCTGAAGGTAAGGCCCAGGATATGATGCAGACAGCCACTCTGCTTGGTTTTGACACCAAAATCACCGGCGTAACAAACGATTACAGCAAAACTGCTGACTCTGATGTAGTGGTTATCACCTCCGGTTTGCCCCGCAAACCCGGTATGACCCGTGAAGAACTGATTACCGTTAATGCCGGTATCGTTAAAGGTGTTGCCGAAAATATTCTTAAGCACTCACCCAATGCTATTTTTATTATTGTAAGTAACCCGATGGATACAATGACTTACCTGACCCTGAAAGCCACCGGCTTACCCAAAAACAGGGTGATAGGTATGGGTGGTACGCTTGACAGCAGCCGCTTTAAGTACCAGTTGAGCCGCCGCCTTCGCTGCAGCCCTCTCGACCTGAATGGCGTGGTTATCGGTGGCCACGGCGATACTACAATGATTCCTCTTATCCGCCATGCTGCCTGGAACAGTGTACCTGTTACCGATTTCCTTTCGCAGGAGCAGCAGGATGAAATTGTAAAAGATACTATGGTAGGCGGTGCCACACTTACCGGTTTGCTGGGTACTTCTGCATGGTATGCACCGGGTGCAGCCATTGCCGTACTGGTGGCTTCTATCCTCAGAGATGAGAAAAAACTCCGCTCATGCAGTGTTTATCTTGAGGGAGAATATGGCCAAAGGGATATTTGCCTTGGCGTGCCGGTTGTAATTGGTAAAACTGGTTGGGAAAAAATCATTGACCTGAAACTGTCTGAAGAAGAACAAGAGACATTCAACAAAAGTGCTGATGCCGTTCGTGCCATGAACGATGTGCTGAAGACAATGTAAAATACTACGGTTTACATAAACGATTATTCACCCCCGGCCATCTGCCGGGGGTATTTTTTTACCAAGCTGCCCCCGTTTGATGAACTTTCTCAGCAATGAGGCATTGCCATGACCATAATCAGTTGCAGATATTATTTCCAAAATTAATTTTATGCCTTATTACCACGACAACCACTAATTATATGAAAAGTCTATTGGCCATTCTCTCCCTGTTACTAATGATGACACAAGAATTAACTGCCCAAAAAAATGAAGATTGCGGCGGGGCAGTTACCGGCATGAATGCCCAGGCTATTACCTGCACGGCTGTCAGAGTGCAATTTTACAGGCCATTAAAGCCTTCAATATTCTGGAGTCAGAAAAATGAACCAGAGTATGAATCCAACTTTACAATAGTTTACAGGCCTTACTTTTCGCAAGCCCAGACGGGTGACTGGGTAAAAGATATTGATACATCAAAGAAGGAACATTCTTTTCAGTTAACAAAAAACGAACACAGCTCCTATTGGGAATTCATCGATCTCATTCCCGGAATGTCGTACGAGTTTTGTATTTATACCCGTTGCGGCCAGGAAAAAATTGGGCCATTAAGCCATTTTGCCACTACTTCAAACGAAGTCCCCTGTAAATTTGAAATCAGCCAAACCGCCGGAAATGCTGCTTCCTTTAAGATCAAGTATAACGACAAGACCAATATTTTCGCAAAGCAAATCCTGCTTGAGTATAGAGAGAAAGACGGCGACTGGAAACAAACAGAAATAAACGATAGTTACAGCGCTTATATCTCCGGCCTTAAAACTGGTGACGTTTATTATGCACGGGTAAAATTTGTTTATTATAACGATGTTGTATCTCCTTACAGTAATGAAGTGGTGTTCAAAGCCCTGGATTAATATTTGAACCCATTAGCTTTAACCATTTGTGTACGGCAATAGTAGCGCATCAGGTATTTTGTTATTTCTCTCATCTTTCCAAAGTCCTTCAAACGATTTAAAAAATATAAATATGAAAAGCTTACTAACAGGGATGGCATTAATTTTATTTCTGGCGAATACAGCTATTGGCCAGGAAACCGGAGATTGCGGGGGAGCTGTAACCGGAATGAATGCAAGTCCTGTTTCATGCTCCGGTATCAGGGTTCAGTTTTTCCGTCCCGAAAGACCCAAAAAATTTTGGAGTGATAAAAGGGTAGCAGAATATGAATCGTATTTTACAATTACTTACAAACCTTACTTCGCACAGGCCATTAAGCCCGAATGGGCAAAGACTGTTGATACAACTTTGAAGGAACATTCATTTCACATAACAAAAAACGAATACAGTTCTTATTGGGAATATATTGATTTGCTTCCGGGAACATCTTATGAGTTTAATATTTATACCAGGTGCGGCACTGTAAAACTCGGGCCACTTACCCATTTTGCAACAACACCCAATGAACCTCCATGCGACCTGGTGGTTACACATACCAGCAAAGAAGGAGCTTCTTTTGATTTCAAATACCATCCCAAAACAATCATCCGCCCCAAACGAATTATTCTTGAATACAGGAAAGCAGGTGGTAAGTGGGCAGAAAAGGAATGCAGCAGCAGTAACAGCAGTTTTCTTTACAACTTAGAAACCAATACCACTTATTTTGCCAGGTTAAAATTTGAGTATTATAACAAGGTAGTCTCCCCATATACAAATGAGGTGAGTTTTACAACAGGAGAGAAATAGTCCTGTCATTTCAGAAAAGCCTGTATCAAAATATCAGTCAGCCAATAATATACATTTTATCATCTCAACCCCATCAAATGAAAAAGACACTCCTCGTTGCAGCACTGTTTGCAACTATTTTTGCCGGATGCAAAAAAGACAATGACGAAGATTTCCATGTTTCATTTTCTGTAAACGGGACTAATAAGTCATATACAGGACATGTATTTGCCCATAAGGAATCAGTCAGCGGTTTTACAACATTAGTAATAAACGGAAGTTCTTCAGCAACTTCCTATGATGATTACCTTGGCATCTATCTTGATAATTATCCGGCCGGGGCCAGCTTTGCCACTGGTGAATATAACGATGCCGGAACGACTTATTCACTGCTTACCACCTATGAGAACAGCGGATCTGAATATGAAGCCGGGCAAAGTACTGCGGAGGATGCCGTAACATACGGGGTAACTATTACAAACCACTTTAAGATCAATATCACACAGCTTAATGCGGAAACCATCAGGGGGACATTCAGCGGCGATTATTATCCTGGCGGAAATGTCCGGGCTGCCGGAAAAATTGCTATTACCAATGGTGAGTTTTATGCAAAATTTCAGTAGGTAAGATAGAAAAGTACAAGCATATTATTTTCAAAAATTTTGGCCACGTTGATTTTGCGGCGAAAACAAAGCTGATGTCATATTGTGGATGTCTTGTTGCAAGTGGTTCTTCTGTTTGAGGGCAGAATGCAACACCAGAAACGGCATGTGAGGTAAGCTTATTGAATTACTGTAAAGAAATTTCTGTCTTCATTCCCTCACCAAACAGCCTTTCAAGCAAGACAGAATATGCTTCCCGGAAAATGATAATTACATAAGATGTCAATGTTCCATGCCGCAGCACAGGCAGTGCTGTAAGCCTTGGCTGAAAACGGGTGAGGATAGTGGGAAAAAATGTAAATGCCATATATATATATTTTGAAATAAGTAGATATATTTGCACAATCAAACTTACTTATCAAATGAAAAAAGGTCTGCCTCTTATTACAGCACTACTGCTTTTACATTCTGCTTTTGCACAAGATGTCGTTTTTGAAGATGGAACTACTGTTCATTTAAATCATGCCTCATTTGATTATGAGAATATTCGTCGTGCCAGCGCAGGCATAGTAACAAACTATGATGGATTCGCTGGTATCAAGTCGGTATCTGCTTCTTACCTAAAACCCGAAAAATTTTTCATTTGTGCTAATGCCGGGTTTTCCAGTGCCAGTGTGGAGGCTACTTATTTTTTTACCGGAGAAACAAAACTCAGGAAAAAACATTTTACTTTAAAATATCGTAATGAAGGGACTTATAAAACAAAGGCCTATGTGCTTAAACAGGATGTAAGGAAACGAAAGGAAAAAGGATTATACTTTGCCATTAATAATTATGGTGGTATATGGAATGACCCCTATAATTCTTTTGATAATTTCACATACACTAAGGCAACCCAGTTATTTGCCGGGTTTTCTTCAGTAAATTACTGGCATGCCGACATTAATGTTGATAACAACATCCTGAAGAGAGCACAGTTCACGGGACGTACGATAATTGCACCGTTTATTATCACAGGTGCAGTTGCAGACACATTAGGATATACAGAAGATGTCATTCCAAAGTATGGTGCCAGAGTTATGTATGAACTTTCAAATACTTTCGGATTTCGGGGAGCATCAATCCGTGGCCGTACAAATTTGGTAATCCGAATTGGAACTGATATTTCCTACCGTAAAAACAAAACAATTGCCTATATGCTAATCTTTGGCGGAGGTGTTGTATATAATTTTGGAGAAGGCAAAAACAGACTTTTTTAAAGCACCAACAAAAAAGGCTCTCCCCTTCGGAAGAGCCCTGTATCTGTTTTGCAAGCAGTTACTGCTTAGTTGTGATTTCCACTACACCGCTTTTTTACTAGTCGGGCCAGTCAAAGCCTCCTTTCTCTTTATCTATTGCTTTAAATTCAGCACTGATAATGGCGGCCCTTGAAGCAATACGTTTCAGAAAGTTCAGGTTGGGTTTAAATATTTTGAAAGTTCGCAAAGCACCTTCGTCAAATATCAACTGAACCCCATTTTTGTAATACACATATTCTTCGTAACCAGGATATGGTGTATTGATATAAGAAGTACCAAAATGCTGTACACATTTTTCTTTGTCGTCATTAAACCGAAGTTTTTTATCAAGAAGCACCCTTTTTACCAAGAGACTGTCATCGAGGTAGGCTGTTACAATTATGCAATTGATCCGGCCATTCAGCAAAAATATTTTAAACACCGGCCAGTACCGGTTGAGGCTGTCGCTTAGCTCCAGGCATTTGTCAAAACCCAGTACAAACTGGGTGATGCTGTCTATACGGATTGTCCGGTTGTGATACCAGTATGCCATCATCTCTTCCTTGTATGTTGTGGTCTGTAGATCATTCCCCAATATGGCACGAACCTGTTTTTCGGTCATGCCGATTTTTATTTTTCCGCAGTTGCTGCCGACTGCAGCAGATATATCTTTTTGCGCAGCAAGTGAAGTGGCAAATGCAAGCATTGTAAAAAAGGTGATAATCTTTTGCATATAATGTGGTTTGGCTGTGACGAAGATAAATGAAGACGTTTGTATCTTTTTCAAACTCCAATTTTACCTTTTCGATGTTCCGAACAGGTAAAAGGCCGTTGTTCAGTTGAGTGGATGGGAGTTGTAGCCCTGTTGAGAGGAGCTATGTTGCTGCTGATTTTTTACCGCAAAGACCGCTGAGTTTTGTGCAAAGGACGCATGAGGGAGTTTGTGATTTTGATGTTCTTCCAAATCAGCCGGGAAACCTTGTTGCGTGTCGCCACGCAAGATTTACCATTCTGATGCGTGGAGAATGCAC
>CALLZY010000095.1 GCA_937858715.1 uncultured Chitinophagaceae bacterium
AGTCCGGCTTACTGTTCAAAATAGCAGAAGCTGCCGCCTACCCATTCTTTGTCTTTGTTGTAGCGTACACCTATCATTTTCCCTTTGCTCAGGCGGCCGAGGTTGTTGGTGGCCACAGGCCGGGCTTCGCCATCTTTCCAGAAGTAAAAAATGCGTATCTCGGCTTTGGCGGGTATGTCGGGTGTTTGTATCACATCGGCATAGGTTACTTTCCGTTGCAGTATCCAGTTGGCAGGGTCGGTTACGTTTTCAATATCCTGCTGCGTTACATCTATCACCACACCCTGGCCGGCGAAAGAGAACAGGGGCTTGAGCACATAGTTCTCGAGGTCGGCAGGTATTTGTTTTATTTCATTTAAAAAATAAGTGGGCGGCACATAGGGATGCCTGATGAGGGGCAGTGTGTATTTGCTTATGCGGTAAAACCAGTTGGGATGCGGACACCACTCCACATCCAATTCTTCGAAAAGTATCTTTCCTTTTTCCTGCACATCCGCAGTTTGCTGTTGCAGCTCATCGAAGATGACACGGTTGTAGATGCGTTTGATTTCTGTTTTGGTGCCGTTGTTATTGTAATAGAGTTTGCGTCCTTCTTTAATAAGTTCAGTAAGGCAAACAGCTTTGATGCCGAGGTAATCTGCGGTACACCTGAAGTCAATCTTTGTTTTTTGCTGCTCAGGAAAAATTTCGAGCAGGATTACATTTTCAGGCTGGTGGCTGCCGAGGATTATTTCTTTGAGCAGTTGTATGTATGACTGGCGGTTGTGGCCGCTGAGATAGCAGGAGAAATTTGCGGGCACCGGAAAATGATTTCTGAAAACATCATCAAGCAATACTTCGTACGCAAACAGGGAAGGGAAGCCCTGCATTTCGATAAGCTGCGGTTCGTATTCGCCGTTATCGTTTATGCAGATGCCGAAGTCGAATGCAATGAAGTGGGAATGTTTTTCATCGCCGGGCACCTGCAGGTGCTGCGGGATGGCATTAGCAGTAAGCTGTTTGAAGCCGGGTGCGGTGATGGTATCAATAATGCTTTCGCAGGCACTGAGCATTTGAGCGGTAAACTGTTTTGAAACGAAGACAGGAGTTTCGGCCACCCGGAATTCAATAGCACCGGGATGTGCCTCATGCAGTTCTTTCAGAAAGGCCTCATATTTCTGTGCAGTAAACTCTTCGTTGAATTTTTTGCGCCATGCGGGTATCATGCTTCTGTGTTTTACCGGAAGATAGCGAATGAAAATAAGGCGGCAAAATGAATCAGGCTGTAACTTCCTGCAGCAAACCCACTGCATGGTTTAAGAAGTTGGGAAGAATATGCGAGTAAGTCCAGGCGATTTTATCGGGGTCTTCTAATTGCTCCAGCATACTGCGGAGTTTGTCTTCGCCGTGGTTGTCAATTACTGTTTTTCTTTTTTCTTCTGTTTGCAGGTGATGGCTCATGCCTGTGGGGTCGGCCTCGGGATGAAACTGTGTGCCTATCATGTAATCATTAAAACGGATTGCCATGATAGCCCTTTCGTAAGGCACATGCGGCCTGCTTTTTTCGATGCAGAGAATTTTGGCACCCATATCTTTCAGCACTTCGTGGTGTGGCTGAATGACCTGGTAGTCGCGGCTGTCAACAGCATAGAACGGGTCTTTCATTTCATCGAAAACCGGTTCATTGTGGCCTTCCTGCAACATGTGTACGGGGAATACGCCAAATGAAGTGGACCTTCTTTTGCATACCAGGCCTGTATTAAAGTGGCGGCAGGCTAACTGGAAAGAATGGCAGATGAAGAAAACGTATTTCTTGTTTTCGTTATCGGGGTTTGCGTTCCAGCGAACGATTTTGCCGAGCCAGCGGTTCCAGGCAATATCCCAGTCGTCGAAACGGCTTGCCAGCGGATCGCCGGGGCCACCGCTTGAAAGATAGATGTCGTAAGAAGTGTCGGGAAGTTCGTTTTTGAGTCGTACATCGTATTCCTTGCCGCTTATTTCAATGTCGTTATCTTTTGCCCACTGAAACAGGATTTCACGGATACAACGCATACCCTGATTGGGTTGGCCCTCATACAGATCCAGAATCGCTACTCTTACTTGCTGTTTGCCATTCAAAAACATGGGGACAAAAGTACGGTATTTGGAGTTTTGAAAGAGAGGGGAGATGCTATGGTTGTCCACAGGGTGCGGATTGGGGATTGTTACACTGAGTTAATCAGAGGTGACACAGAGAACCGCGGAGAATTTTCAAAGTATAAAGACCTTCTTTGCATAACCCGATACACTTGTTACTTTCTCTCAAACACAACCTCACCGCCTAAAAATGTTTTCAGCACTTTTATATTCAGCAAGTCTGTTTCGGGTGCTTTCATCAAGTCGTTGTCAAGAATGATGAAGTCGGCGAGTTTGCCTTTTTCAATACTTCCTTTTTCGTTTTCTTCAAATGCTGCCCTGGCCGCCCAGATGGTCATGCCACGCAGTGCTTCTTCTCTTGTCAGTGCATTTTCTGTTTGATAACCGCCGGCAGGCCAGCCTTTGCTGTCTTTTCTGGCAACAGCCGCAAAGAAAGTTTTGAACGGAGAAATATCTTCAACAGGGAAATCAGTTCCTAACGGCAGCCAGCCGTTTTGCAGCAGCAGTTGTTTATAAGCGTAGGCACCTTTTACCCTGTCTGTGCCCAGCCTGTCGCCAGCCCAGTACATATCGCTGGTGGCATGTGTGGGCTGCACACTTGGGATGATAGATGACTTGCCGAATAATCTAAAATCGTTTTGATTGATGACCTGTGCATGTTCAATGCGCCAGCGCAAATCGTTTTTGCCTGCAAGGTATTTACTGTAGATATTGAGAATGGTTCTGTTGCCGCTGTCGCCAATGGCATGTGTGCAAAGCTGCCAGCCGTTTTTGAAACTCCATGCTGCAACAGAATCGAAATGTTCAGGCCTGCTTAACAAAAAGCCATAGTGGCCGGGCTTATCGCTGTAAGGTTGCAGCAGGCATGCACCGCGGCTGCCAAGAGCACCATCGCCATATACTTTAAAACTGCGGACGTTTAGCCTGTCAGTTTTTATCTTTCCTTTTTGCAAAGCATAATCGTAGTTGGCCTTTTCATCGCTGAGCATTACAAAGAGGCGCATTTTCAAACCGCCGTTGCTTTGCAGTTTTTGTATGGATTCAACTGTTTTGTAATGAAGGCCGCAATCGGCGATGGAAGTGAGGCCGGTTTCAAAACAATTTTTTTCTGCAGCCTGTAATGCGGCATTCAGTTGTTCTTCTGTTGCATTGGGAATTTTGGATGATACAAGGTCAACGGCATTGTCAATAAGTATGCCAGTGAGTTGATTGTTTTTAATTTCTATTTCTCCGCCATTCAGTTTGTCTCCGGGTTTAATTCCTGC
>CALLZY010000096.1 GCA_937858715.1 uncultured Chitinophagaceae bacterium
ACCCGTACTTCGAAAGAACTGGATTTGCGGAACCAGCAACAGGTAGCTGATTTCTTTTCAGTTGAACAACCAGAATATGTGTTCCTGGCAGCAGCAAAAGTGGGTGGTATTATTGCCAACAATACGTACCGTGCCGAGTTCTTGTATGACAACCTCGCCATCCAGTCGAATGTGATACACCAGTCGTATCTGCATAAGGTAAAAAAACTTCTGTTCCTTGGTTCTTCCTGTATTTATCCAAAGCTGGCGCCGCAGCCGCTAAAAGAGCAGTACCTGCTCACCGGCCCGCTGGAGCACACCAATGAGCCATATGCAATAGCGAAAATTGCCGGGCTTAAAATGTGCGAAGCCTATCATGACCAGTACGGCTGCAACTTTATTTCGGTAATGCCCACCAATTTGTATGGGCCAAATGATAATTATGACCTGACCACATCGCATGTGCTGCCGGCCATGCTGCGCAAATTTCATGAAGCCAAAGAAAGCGGTGCCGCAACGGTTACTTTATGGGGCAGCGGTGCACCACTGCGGGAATTTTTACATGCCGATGATCTGGCTGATGCCTGTTATTACCTGATGAACCACTATAATGATCCGGAGTTGGTAAATATTGGTGTTGGGCATGATGTGAGTATTAAGGAACTTGCTGAAATGATACAATCCATAACAGGGTACACTGGTACTATTGTTTGGGATACATCCAAACCGGATGGTACTCCCCGCAAACTGATGGATGTATCGAAACTGACAGCAGCGGGGTGGAGAGCTACTATTCCACTAAGGGAAGGTATCACGCAGGTGTATAATGAGAAATTCTTAAACGGAAATAATTAACAAGTATGAACAGAATCTTAGTTACAGGTGGCGCAGGAAATGTTGGCGGGTCACTGGCAAAAAAATTAGTGACTAATCCGGACAATTTTGTGGTGGTGCTGGATAATCTCTCTACTGGAAATATCAGTAAACTTCCGGATACCGGACTATATCCAAATTTCAAATTCATTAAAGGTGATGTTAACTCACTCACTGATATTTCGTCAGTCATCCTGCGCTATGGATTTGATTATATTTTTCATTATGCGGCCGTGGTGGGAGTAAAACGTACATTAGAAAACCCTGCCAAAGTGCTGAACGATATACAGGGCATAAAAAATGTGCTGGAAGTAGCCAAGAACACCGGTGTGAAAAGAGTGTTCTATTCTTCTTCCTCCGAAGTGTATGGAGAGCCGGTGGAGTTTCCTCAGAATGAACACACCACACCCCTCAACTCAAAACTGCCTTATGCCATTGTAAAGAATGTGGGTGAAGCTTTTTTAAAGTCTTACAAACAGGAGTATAACCTGGACTATACTATTTTCCGTTTCTTTAATACCTACGGTCCCGACCAGAGTACCGATTTTGTGATTTCAAAATTTATTGATGCAGCCCTGGCCGGTGAACCCATTACTTTGTATGGTGACGGACTGCAAACCCGTACTTTCTGTTACATAGATGATAATACTGAAGCCACCACCAATGCCCTGTACCAGCACAAGTTTGTAAATGATGTGGTGAATATTGGCTCCGATTTTGAAATGACCATTCTTGATCTTGCCAAACTTATCATTAAAGAAACAGGTTCTTCTTCGCAAATCATACACCTGCCACCATTGCCGGAGGGTGATATGACCCGGCGGAAACCGGATATTACGAAGATGAGAGAATTGCTGAACCGGGAACTGACCCCGGTGGCTGGAGGGATCCGGAAGATTATTGATTGCCGTAAAAAAGATAAAATCTGAAAATTAACTTACTAAGTCTTTGAAAATTTCATGATGTCTGTACATACAGAAGAACAAAACGAAAACTGGTCCGAAATTATTGAACCCAAAACCCGCCTGCTCGACCTGCGCCTCAGAGAACTGTGGCGTTACCGTGACCTGGTGCTGATGTTTGTACGCCGTGATTTTGTGGCCAATTACAAACAAACCATCCTTGGGCCCATCTGGTTTTTCCTGCAGCCGCTGCTCACCACCATTACTTATATTTTTATTTTTGGACGAATGGCCGGCCTCAGCACGGATGGGCTGCCCATGCTGCTGTTTTATCTCTCCGGGGTCACCATCTGGAACTATTTTGCTGAAACACTCAATAAAACAGCTACCGTTTTTAAAGATAACGCACAGATGTTTGGCAAAGTGTATTTCCCCCGGCTCACCATGCCTTTTTCGATTGTACTGTCCAACCTTGTACGGTTTGCCATACAGTTCCTTCTTTTTCTCATCATCTGGGTATGGTACCTTGCCAAAGGACATAACCTGCAGCCCAATTTCTTAATTGCCCTTACACCCGTGCTGGTGCTGCTGATGGGGCTTCAGGCCTTGGGGACGGGCATGATTATCAGTGCCCTCACCACCAAATACAAAGACCTGATCTTTTTGCTCACCTTTGGGGTGCAGTTACTTATGTTTGCCACACCGGTTATATACCCTATGAGCAGTATTCCGGAGCAATACCAATGGGTAATACAGGCCAACCCGATGAGTGCTATAGTGGAAACGTTCCGTTATTCATATTTGGGATCGGGTACGTTCAGCTGGCTGCAATTGGGGTATAGCGCAGGGGTTACCCTGGTGATATTGATTTTGGGAACCATTATTTTTAACCGGGTGGAGAAGAGTTTTACAGATACTGTGTAGCAGTGGAGGATTGTTGAATGTGGTTGAAAGATTGTTGAATGTGGTTGAAAGATGGTTGAATATGGTTGAAGGGTTTAAAGGTTGAGAAGTTGATAGGTTGAGAAGTTGAAAGGGTTGAAGGCCTTAATAAACGAAAAGCCCCAACATACTTGTCACTCCGACGAAGGAGGAGTCTTCGTTAAGAAACGGAAAGCCTGAAATGAAGCGATAATCCGGGCAGTAAAGGTTGATTGATTTTTAATAAACTTATTAATGAGCGATATCGTAATAAAAGCAGAAAACATTGGCAAGCTGTACAAGCTGGGCGAGATAGGTACCGGCACCATCAGCCACGACCTTAACCGCTGGTGGGCAAGAGTAAGGGGCAAGGAAGACCCCTTTACCAAGATTGGCCAGGCCAACGACCGTACCGTAAAAGGCGACAATGACTGGGTATGGGCATTACAGGATATTAATTTTGAAGTAAAGCAGGGTGAAGTGCTGGGTATTATCGGCCGCAACGGTGCCGGTAAAAGTACCTTATTAAAAATATTATCTAAAGTAACCACCCCCAGTACCGGCCGCATAAAAGTAAAAGGCCGCATTGCCTCGCTGCTTGAAGTGGGTACCGGGTTTCACCCGGAGCTGACCGGGCGGGAAAACATCTTTCTGAATGGGGCTATATTGGGTATGACCAAGGCCGAGATTAAAAGCAAGTTTGATGAAATTGTGGATTTTGCCGGGGTAGAACGCTATATTGATACCCCGGTAAAGCGCTACAGCAGCGGTATGTATGTGCGGCTGGCTTTTGCCGTAGCAGCATTTTTAGAACCGGAGATATTAATCATTGATGAAGTGTTGGCTGTTGGCGATATAGAGTTTCAGAATAAGTGTATGGGAAGGATGAAAGATGTCAGTATTAATGACGGAAGAACAGTGTTATTTGTGAGCCACAATATGGCTGCGATTTCTAATTTGTGTAACAGCCTATGCTTACTTGATAGAGGAGGTATAGAATATTTAGGAGATGTGGAAGAAGGAGTTAATCGTTATATGCAATATTCTAAAACAAAAGGAGTAGAGATAATAAACAGAATTGCAGCTCAAAATAGCTTACTCAAACATGAACTTTTTGAATTGATATCAATAAGATTATTGCAAGATGATCAGGAAGGGGTAGAGTTCGTTACTAATAGGGATGTTAAAATAAAATTTCTTTATCGGGTTGAAAAAACGATTATAGGACTAAGAATTGGATTTGATATAGTGGAATTAAAATCTGGTATTACCGTTTTTAGATCATTTCATGATGATAGGAAGGAGTCAAAAACCCATGAAAGTGGCGAATTTGAAAACACCGCTACCTTGCCAGCAAACCTACTAATATCAGGATCATATAATCTGAAAATTGTAATAGGTATTCATAATGTTGGATGGATAACAAATGATGAAATCTCTATACTTATTCAAACGCACAATACAACTGGGATTAACTCACAATATGCAGACAATCGGCCAGGTGTAATTCTGCCAGCCATTGATTGGGTATCTAAAAAAAATAATTAAAATTTATTGTATGCTGGATGTTAAGATTGTTCGTAAAGTTGTTTCCATTTTAAACAGGTATGTAAGTAAAAGAGTAAAGGCTAAGGAATTATCAGAACAAAAAAAGTGGGAAAAACTATTTGATACAGAAGGTAAATTTTCTTCTACAATCGAGAAGGATTTAAATATGATTTTTTATAAAGATAGTATTCTGTCAAAATGTATTTATAGCGGATTTGAAAAGGACGAAATAGAATTTGTCAAGCGCTATTTAAGGCAAGGTGACACTTTCTTAGACATCGGTTCTAATATCGGCCTTTTTTCTTTGTACGCAGCAAGAGTTGTTGGCGTTAGCGGTAAAGTTATTGCATTTGAACCTACACCCAGAACATTTGAGAGACTGAATGAAAACATCAGGCTAAATCAAGTTGATAGTATTATTTCGCAAAACAATATAGGTCTTTCTGATGCTGATGGGGTGTTAAAAATGAATATTTCATCCAATGGGTACGACGCATGGAATACTTTTGCAAATTCTACAGATAGGAAACATGATAAGCAAATTGAAGTGCCTGTAAAGACCCTTGATAACTTTCTCTTTGAAAAAAATATTGATACTTCAAAAATCGTACTGGTTAAAATTGATGTTGAAGGTTGGGAGGTTCCAGTAATTAATGGAGGTGTAAAATTATTTTTACAAGACAATGCTCCTGTTTTGATGGTGGAGTTTACGGAGGAAAATGCATTTGCGGCGGGTTCCAGCTGTTATGAATTATATGATTTGGTGGTTTCATTCGGATACAAATGGTTTAGCTATGATGTGTCAACGAATATGCTGATGCCTGATGTGAAGAGGTTACATTATCCTTATTTGAACCTAATTGCTATAAAGAATATTGAGTATGTGAAAAAACGTCTTTCGTCTTAGTTAGTAGTAAAATTTATTAGAGGTCACTAATGCTTTCTAAATGAAGTTATCTATAGTTACCATAAATTATAACAATGCTGAAGGGTTGCAAAAAACTATAGAAAGTGTAGTCAAGCAATCCTTTAAAGCATTTGAATATATTATTATTGATGGAGGGTCTTCTGATGGCAGTAACGAATTGTTGAATAAGCATAATGACAGTATAAGTTATTGGGTAAGCGAGCCTGATAAGGGGATTTATAACGCCATGAACAAAGGGATAAAAAAAGCTCAGGGCGAATACTTGCTTTTTTTAAACTCAGGCGATTATTTATTTGATAATAATACTATTGAAAATGTGCTACCGCTCTTAAAGGGGGAGGATATCATTGCAGGACAGCTAGTGCATTTTAATGAAGAAAGAGAATGGTATAATAATCCCCCAGATACTCCGGCATTTGACTTTTTTACGATAAGTTCTTTGCCTCATCCGGCAACTTTTATCAAGAGGGAATTATTTGAAAAATATGGATATTATTCAGAGCAACTGAAGATATGTTCGGATTGGAAATTTTTCATGGATGTATTGGTTATACATAAACGCAGCTATAAGAAAGTTGATTTTTTCATTTCTATGTTTAATGAGGATGGAATAAGCTCAGATCCCAATAATTTAAAAAAAATTAAAGAAGAAAGGCGACAGGTTATTGTTAAGGATTATGGTGGTTATCTATATGATCACTATTTTTATTCGAGGGATGTACTTGTTTATATTAAGCACTCAAGACTAATTCATTTATTTAAAAAAATTGGCTTTTTTAAAAGCCTCAAACTTGATTAGCCTGTTTTCTTTTTTTGCTTGTTGCAGCCTGTATGTCAATTATTCTGTGATTTCTTACGAATATTTTTATGGAGAATTCTTTAGTTTCAGTAATCGTACCCTGTTATAACCAGGCGCAATACCTGGATGAGTGTTTGCAGTCTGTATTGGACCAAACCTACAAGAACTGGGAGTGTATTATTGTTAATGATGGTAGCCCGGATCATACTGATGAAATTGTGCAAGACTGGCTTAATAAAGATAGCCGGTTTGTATATCTGGAAAAAAAGAATGGAGGGGTTATAAGTGCTCGAAATGCCGGAATAGAAAAGGCTAAAGGTTTTTATATTCTACCATTAGATGCAGATGATTATATTACTGCTAATTTCCTGGAGAAAACTGTTGATAATATATTAAAAGATGAGGACATCAAAATAGTTTATAGTAAAGTTCAGTGTTTTGGATTTTCTAGTCATG
>CALLZY010000097.1 GCA_937858715.1 uncultured Chitinophagaceae bacterium
GATTGCTTAACTAATAAAACTTCGCTGTATGATGGCAACAGAAATTAATACTATCCACAAAACCTTTATTGAGATGGTAGAACAACGCAGCCCCGGGCAACCCGAATTTATTCAGGCGGTTTCGGAAGTAGCACAGTTTTTAATCCCATTTATTGAGGAAAATCCTCAATACAAAAAGGCCAATATTTTAGAAAGACTTGTTGAAGCTGACCGTATAATAATATTTCGTGTGCCCTGGATTGATGATGCAGGCAACTACTGTGTAAACCGCGGATACCGTGTGCAAATGAATAATGCCATCGGTCCTTATAAAGGAGGTCTGCGTTTCCATCCCAGTGTTAACCTTGGTATTCTGAAGTTCCTTGCTTTTGAACAGGTCTTTAAAAACTCTCTTACCACATTGCCAATGGGCGGTGGTAAAGGCGGTTCTAATTTTGACCCGCAGGGAAAGTCTGATGGCGAGATAATGCGCTTTTGCCAATCATTTATGACTGAACTATGCCGACACATTGGACCGGATCTTGATGTGCCTGCCGGAGATATAGGCGTTGGAGCAAGAGAAATAGGGTATCTGTTTGGACAATATAAAAGAATAAGGAATGAATTTACGGGTGTGTTAACCGGGAAAGGCCTTGCTTATGGAGGTTCCTTAATAAGACCGGAAGCTACTGGCTATGGTGTTATTTATTTTGCCGAAGAGATGCTGAAAAGGGCTAACACAAACCTTAAGAATAAAAGAGTGGCATTATCAGGGTTTGGAAATGTTTCCTGGGGCGTTGCATTAAAGGCCACCGAATTGGGGGCTAAAGTAGTTACCATTTCAGGTCCTGATGGGTATATTTATGATGAAGATGGTATTAGTGGAGAAAAGATAGATTACATGCTTGAAATGAGAGCAAGTGGCAATAACCGGGTTGAAATGTATAAAGAAAAATTCCCCAGTGCTATATTTCACAAGGGTAAAAGACCTTGGGAACAAAAAGTTGACATCGCAATACCTTCTGCCACACAGAATGAACTAGATGAAGAGGATGCAAAAAAACTGGTTGCTAATGGTGTTATTTGCGTTACGGAGGCTGCAAACATGCCAAGTACTTTAGGTGCTATCAAAGTTTTCCTTGATGCCAAAGTCTTGTTTGCTCCTGGTAAAGCAGCCAACGCCGGCGGTGTTGCCACTTCTGGTCTTGAAATGTCGCAAAATGCCATTCACTTAAACTGGAGCAGGGAGCAGGTGGATAATCGGCTTAAAGAAATCATGATTGGAATACATGAACAATGCTCCAAATATGGTAAAGAGCCTGATAATTATATAAACTATGTTAAAGGTGCAAATATTGCCGGATTTGTAAAAGTAGCTGATGCAATGCTTGCAGAAGGACATGTATAAGACTGATTGTTTTGATGATGATAAGAAGCACCCTGTAACTCAGGGTGTTTCTTTTTTTCTGACGAATATCATTAACTGGTTAAACATTAATCAGTGGTATATACCTTCTGTTTTTTTCCCTTTGTGTCACAAAACGGTCAAAATATGACAAAACTGATTAAAACGGGGATGATAGTACTCCTCTGTGTTGTTTCTGTAAACCTGCTGGCTCAAAACAAGTTTAGCATCGACTTGGGTGTCATACGCCAGACAAGACACAAAGTAAACGGCCTTAACGTAAGTGCTTTCTATCATTTTAATGAAAAGCTGGCCGGAGGTTTGGAAATGAACCGTTTTTTCCCTGTTGTTAAATCAGAAGAAGGAGAAAAAAGGGAACTCTCTGCCTGGGATTTTGATCTAAACTTTCATTACATCCTCCCTTTGGCAGGACATTTGAAATGGTTCCCGCTGTCAGGTATCAGCCACACTTCTGAAACAGAAAACATCAAGAGTGATAATGCAGAAGGTTCGATAAAAGAAAAATTCTGGTCGTTTAATACCGGAGCTGGTGTCATCTGGGAAACAGGTCATCTTATGCCCCATGCCGAATACAGTTTTACCTGGGGCCATACCAACCAGCAATTTTTACTCGTGGGGCTTAGCTATGAAATGGAGTGGGGCCACCACAAAAAACATCATGTAATTACCGAGTAAATTTGCCGTAAAAAGAGAGTAAAATGAACTGGCTACCGCTTACATCAGACGAACAGTTAGCAAAAATTATTGAGGCATCTCATCAAAAACCACAGGTTATTTTCAAGCACTCCACCCGTTGCTCAATAAGCGGGGCCGCTAAAGCAAGATTAGACAAAGCAACACAGCCGGAGGGAATAGACTTTCATTATCTTGACTTATTGTCTTACCGGCCACTTTCAAATAAAATAGCTGAAACTTTTCATGTACATCACGAATCGCCGCAGGTGCTGTTAATAAAAAACGGAGAATGTGTTTTTGACGAAAGCCACCTTTCAATTTTCATGGAAGAAATAACAGAGCAGGCGTCAAAATAGACTCTTCCTCAAGCTCTATTAAGTAAGTATCAGCCTGTCTGCTGCTCTGCATCAGTACAAAAATGTTGTTTAATGTGTACCTTGTAGCAACGAAAGGTTTTGTTTATGCACCCTTCAACCGGCTTTAACAGCCACATCAGGCAGATAATGCTATTGTTGCTGCTGGTGTTGCTGGTGTTTATTGTATTAAGGGAACTTTATGTTTTCTTTCCCGGATTATTAGGGGCCATTACACTCTATATTCTTAGCAGGGGCAGTTATTTTCAGTTGGTATATCATCGTAAATGGAGAAAGGGCTGGACGGCGGGAATGTATATGACAGGCTTCATGCTGCTGCTGGGATTGCTTATCTATTTTATAATTACACTGCTTGAAAAGCAGGTTCATCCTTTTTTAACCAATCCTTCATCCACTCTCAACCAGGCAAAAGAAGCGATAGCCGGTGTGCAGCGGGATACTGGTGTAACCCTTGTGTCTGAAGAGAGCCTGTCGCAGGTACTTAATAAGGTCTCTGTCATTATCCCCGGACTTGTTAACGACACCCTAAACCTGCTGTTCAATCTTGCCATTCTGTTGTTTGTATTGTACTATATGCTGGTACATGGAAAAGAAATGGAGGTGTTCCTGGCAAGAATAATCCCGTTGAAAAAAACAAACATTAGCGTACTGGCAGCCGAAACCAAGCGTATTGTAAAAGTAAGTGCATTGGGTATTCCCATCATTTCACTCATACAGGGCATTACCGCCACTATTGGTTATATCATCTTTGGTGTAAATGATATTGTACTGTGGGGTTTTCTCACCGGGGTTTTTGCTTTTTTCCCTGTGGTGGGCACTATGATTATCTGGGTGCCTTTGGTGATATTCATGTATGCCAGCGGCGATACATGGAATGCTGTCGGACTAGGCTTGTACAGCCTGATTGTTACTGGCAATATAGATTACCTGGCCCGTATAACGCTGCTTAAAAAAATGGGAAATATTCATCCGCTGATTACAGTAATAGGAGTGCTGGTGGGTTTAAACCTTTTTGGTTTTATCGGGTTGATATTTGGCCCGCTGCTTGTCAATTATATCATTCTGCTGTTTCGCATTTATATGAACGAGTTTATTGATAATAAAGAACAGGAAACACATTCTACTGGCTAATCAGATCCCTGATAACAACTGATGCAGCCACTGCACCAAACACAGCAGGCAGATAAGAAATAGTACCATAAGACGACTTTTTAAAACGGCTGCCGTCAGTAAGCATCAGGCTGTTTTTATCAGGATCTTCAGGTGAGAATACCACTTTTATTCCCTTATAAATACCCTGTTTCTTCAGCAGTTTTCTTATCTGCTGCGCAAACGGGCAATTCCATGTTTTAGATATATCCACCACCTTCAGTTGTGTAGGGTCAAGCTTGGCGCCGGCACCCATGCTGCTTATAATCGGGAGCTTATGTTCAACAGCTGATTTTATAAAAGTTACTTTAGGTGTAATACTGTCAATGGCATCAATAATATAATCAGGAGTGGTGCTTATTTTCTCAAGCACCATATCCGGGTCTATGAATTCCGAAATAACATTCAGTTCCAGTTCGGGATTAATAGCTTTAAGCCGTTCAGCCATTACTAAAGCTTTCAGTTCGCCATGGTTGGTGGCCAGTGCCGGCAACTGCCTGTTTCGGTTGGTGGGGTCCACTACATCACCATCAATAATCGTCATTTTACCCACGCCGCTACGGGCAATAAATTCTGCGGCATAGGAACCCACGCCGCCAAGACCCACCACCATTACATGTGATGTTGCTAATGTTTGCAACGCTTCTTTCCCGATTAATAGCTCTGTGCGGGACAGCCATGAAAAGTCTGTTGTCATAATCAGAAGGCGGCAGCGCCGAAAAAGACCGCTGCATTTTTTTGAATTTGCAAACTAAGTGAATTGATATCAATTGATAAAGCCTGTGCCGCCATTTCATATACAGATTCAATAGTAATATCTGCATCATCAGTTTCAAGTAATATTTTATCAACTGATGCAGCCGAAATAGCAAACTGTACCTGTTGCTGCTGCAATGCTTTCCCGAAGGAAAGATAATAACCGGTGCTGGTAATTTTTTGGGCCAGCGCTGCATTTTTATTAAAACCATGAAAGACTACGGGCACTTTATTTCTCTCTTTTTTCAGAAGAGAAAGTACTTCATCCCATGCCCGCACACAATGAATAATAAGCGGCTTTTGTACCTGGTTGGCCAAATGGATTTGTGCTACAAATGCCTTTTCCTGCAGCGAAAAATCTGTGGCACACAGTTTATCAAGGCCACACTCACCGATAGCCACCACATCCTCAGAAGTACTCACTTTCTTCAAGGATACCAGATCATTCTCCCAGTGAGAACCTGTTATATACCAGGGGTGCAAGCCAATGGAAAACAGTCCGCCGGAAGTAACTTCCGCAAAGTTTTCATAGCGGTTTTCAACGCCCCATTCGTTGTTTTGCCTCTTGCGGTGACTGTGAATATTGATGTATAACATGGCTGTTTTCTCCACACAAGGTAAGTGCTGTGGCGAAAAAACTGGTGTTTTCAGAGGGAAGATTTCACATTTTCCCTCTGAAATGTGGGTTAAAAAAGATTTCATTATTGCGTAAGAGTGAATAAAAACTCTATATTTGAGCAGTAATTTTATTACTGATAACCCAATAAAAATTCAAACTGTAAAAAATGGCAACTAAGAAAAAAGCCGCTGCAAAAAAACCTGCAGCAAAAAAACCAGCCGCTAAGAAAGCTGCTCCTAAAAAAGTGGCTAAGAAAGCCGCTCCTAAAAAAGTAGCTAAGAAAAAAGTGGCCCGCAAACCTAACCCGGCTTTCATGAAGGCGCTTACTCCAAGTGCTGAACTGGCTGCTGTAGTTGGTGCTAAGCCAATGCCACGTACAGAAGTGGTTAAAAAAATCTGGGCTTACATCAAAGCAAACAAACTGCAGGATAGCAAAAACAAACGCATGATCAATGCTGATGCTAAACTGAAAGCAGTATTTGCTGGTAAAGGTCAGGTGTCTATGTTCGACATGGCGAAACACCTTGCCAAGCACCTGAAATAATCATCAGGTTGTACAAGATTAAAAGGGCATCTGCAACGGTGCCCTTTTTTATTTACTGCATGTTGTCATATTGATTCTGTCTCAGTATAACAATGGCTGAAACCATAAAAACAAAATACTTCAATGAACTCTCTTTATTAATTTGCCGTATCAATGATCTATTACGATGCACATACGCCATCCTATTTGCCACCGCAGGTATTGGACGCATACCTGCAGCATGGGTGGTATCGCATGCAGCAAACAATTTTTACCACCGATATTATTTTGAAGAACGACACCGTTATCCCGGTGTTCTGGATAAGGCTGCTGCTCAAACGCTATTCGCACAGCAGGGGCAGCAGGAAAATTATTAGCAGTTGTTCAGGCTTTTCCGTTGCTGTTAAAGAAGGTGTAATCACCAGTGAGGCGGAAGCGTTATACAGCATATACAAAGCATCTGTTGAGTTTGATGTGTCCGATACCATTCAGGATTATCTTATTGGCACCGGAAGGCAAAACATCTACAATACAAAATGTATTGAGGTGAGAGACGGCCGTACACTAATCGCCGCCGGGTATTTCGATGTTGGGGATAACAGTATGGCGGGTATCCTCAATATCTTTCATCCGGAATATAAGAAGTACAGCCTGGGCAAGTTTCTTATGTTATCAAAGATTGATTATGCCCTGGCAAATAACAGGCAGTATTATTATCCCGGTTACATCAGCACTGCTATCAGCAAATTCGATTACAAACTTTTTCCGGGAACAGAGCATACCGAAGTGTATATCAGAAAATCAGATAGCTGGATGCCCTGGCTCTCTGTACAAAAAGAACAACTGGAAGAATGGCTCTTTACTGCCGGATAAATAATCCGTAAAGCCATTTCTAAAATGAACTACTTTACAGCACAAGATAAAACCCATAAAAATGAAACTCGATCTCTCCGCTTTCCGTCCGCTGAATGTACAAAGGGCCACATACGGATTTAGATGCTACGATAACCAGCCGCTTACTTACTGGACCACAGCCCTTGCCGGCGAAGTGGGAGAGTTGTGCAATATGATTAAGAAATTGCAGCGGGTAGAAAAAGGTGGTGTGGATGGCGGCAGCAGTTATACAGCCAAAGACATAAATAAGGAAATGCTGAAGGAAGAAATCGGTGGCATAGCTATTTACCTCGATCTGTTGGCATCGTTGCTGGATATAGATCTCGAAGAAGCCATCATTGATACATTCAACAGCAAGTCAGCAAAATATGGGTTTGAACAGTTCGTCAAACCCATATCTGGTGGCTTGAGGTAAACAGTGCTGCTACCGGACGATGAGTTTATAAACTCCTTCCCGGGCCTGTAACATATATACTCCTTTCGGAAGCGAACCGGTCGATACAAGATGGTTGCCTGCAGTCAGCGACTGACGCAGCATTTCCTGACCGGTACTGTTTAAAATGCGGATAACAGACGGTTCCGGTAACTGTATAAACAATTTCCCATCTGTGACAGGGTTGGGATAAAATGCCAGTCCTGCTTTTGTGCTGAAAACCACTGTAGCCACTTTACTGTATCCACTGCGGTCGTCCTGGTCAACAGATACAAGCCGGTAATAGTTTACTCCGGTTGCAGGATTATTATCGGAAAACTGGTAAGCAGTTTCTGTAACGCTGTTAACGGCAGCCGTTACCATACCCAGCAATTGCCAGTTAGTGCCATTGGTGCTGCGTTGTACAATAAAATGTTTTGTATTTATTTCTGATGAGGTAATCCATTTCAGCAATACACTTTGCTGTGCTTTCGATGCAGTAAAGGAAAGCCAGGTGGCAGGCAAGATACCAGAAACAGTAATGGTGGCTGTTGCGCTGCTTATACAGGAGCTGCCCGAAAGCTTGTCTGCCTGCACAACGATATTATATGTTCCGGCAGTGCTGAATGCAGATGTTGTAAACGTCTGGTTGTTGCCATCACCAAATTTAGAAGCCGAATAACTGGCACCGCTGGCAGCATCCATAATGCTGTACAATACCCCCGACAGGGTGCTATTGACAGTATATGTAACAGCTTGCCCGGTGTTGATTGTAGTGCTTGTTGGACTGATTACCGGTGTGGCAGGTGCACTGCATGCAACAGTGGTGGTGGAGGCGCAACTGCGGTTTAAAGTAGCACCGGTTGCCTGTGCTGCCACTGTAAGCACACCGCCGGCAGCCAGCGGATTGTCGGCTGCTATGGTTATGCTCCAGTTAGTGGAAGAACTGATAGTCGTGCTGCCAATTTGCGCCCCGTCCTGGTACAGGTAAACTGTACCGGAAAAAGCACTGGCAAATGTTCCGGATACAGGACTGGCTCCTTCAGCATAAGTGCCCGTAATAGTGGGGCATACGGTTGTGGCTGTACGGGCCGTAGCAGACGATGAGCTGGCGCTTACACTGCAACTGCCGTTTTGTGCAGTGGCATAATAAGACGAGCCTCCCGCAATAGCCGGACTTACTGCAGCACTCCATGTGCCACCGGCCTGTACAGTTGTGGTACCTGTTAATGTAACTGGCGAAGACAGGTAAACCCTGATAGTAGTACCTGTCGGTTCTGATGAAATACCACTAACCGTAGTGGCGCCAGTGGTGAGATAACCTTGCGCATCAGTGGTGATAATGGGTGCTTTTGTAAAACAGGTTACAGTAACTGTGGCAGCATTACTGATACATTTGGCAGAAGCCTGCGACCTTACAGTTACCACATCTCCCGTTTGTAAAACCACATTTGAAAAACTATAAGCACCATTTGCACCTATATTGGCTGACTGCACGATAAAGCCATTCACCATTAAACGGATGGTTGAATTAGCCGCCTCTGCGCTGCTTCCGCTGATGGTATTTGTGCCGGGATATAAAACCGTTTGTGTGATAACAGGGGTGGCCGTAGTGCTGCCAATTAAACAGGTGGCTGGCCAGATGGGTGCCGATTCACACTTTCCTGGTTCTGTGATTGTAAATACATAACTGTTTGTGGTGGGCATATCAGGGGAACCACCACCACAGGGGTCTGTTGTTCCGCCGTTACTCGAATGCTGGTATTCCCATGCTGTGGTGCCAGAAGGATTTGCAGTGCCGTTATAGGTCACTTTATAAGTGGTGCTGGCATCATCAGCAAACAATGTAAGATTACCATTGTAGGCAATGGTATAAAGTTTTACCCTTGCCCCGTCGGTTTTTGTACCCCCGGCACCTCTGTTACTAAGGCAGGTTAGCACAAAACCTGATGCCAGCGATGTATTTGCGGGGCTGCAGCTTGTTGCCACCACAGGATTGCTCAATAAGCACATACTTTCTCCTGCAGACAGTGCCTGCGCCGTTATCACATCGCCGGTGGTTATTGTGGCAATTGTAAAATTCCAGCTGCCGCCTGTATTACAGGTAGTGGTGCCCTGGCTTATACTATTCTTATACACGGTTATTGTAGCTGTGGAAGGTTTCGACGCATCCATCCTTGTCCATGTGCCGGTAACAGATACATTACTGCCCGATGCTATACCTGTGTTTACAACCGGAGCGGTGGTACATACAGGCGGAACGCCACCACCAGAGGAGCTAACATTATCCAGGGTGAAACTGGGAGAGTTTTTGCCAACATATTCCCATGCATCGGTTGTGTTTGGAAATAAAGCATCGTTAATGCCATATATATCGGAACGGGTGCCCTGAAATGCAGAGCCCGGATTGGTATTGGTGGTTACCACTATACGGAACGCTGAAGAGGCCGATAACCCCAGTGCAGTGCGGGGTACAAAGAAATCATAGAAATAATCTGCATTACTGTTATCCCGGGTGAGAGCAATGGAAATTAAATGATTGGTGGAAAGAGAATAGGATGATGATACAGACGGATTAATGATGCCATCCACATTATATACCGCCACTTTTCCATTTATGCCTGTTTCAAGCGCCACCTCCCACTCAAAGCCGGGGTTTCCGTTGCCGCTGTTAGTAGGAGCCACATAGTAAGGGTCTGCATTGGGGCCACTGACACCCAGTTTCAGATCTGTATCAAAAAGAATATTGTATGCTTTTGCTCCGCTTACAATACTGCCAATGCGGATGCGGAATAGAATATTGGTGCCATCATAATACATATAACAGCCGCTGCCATCAACTGATTTTACAATATCAGAATAACCGCCACTGGGCCCGGTAGCAAGGTCGCCGGTAGGCTCTGTAATGATGGGAGGAATGACTTTATAACCAATCTCCGACTGGCTTATATCGCTGGTGGTAAAACCAGCTGTGGTGGCTGAAGTCCACCGGTCGCTGTTGGGGTTTAATGTGGCAGGCCCGGAACCGGATGATGGAATAACAATCAGCCCCGGCGACTGTGCATCAAGGGATGTATAACAAAGGACAGCCAATGCAACTAACCATGCTGCCCTGCCAGAGGTTTTAATCATAGATATGGATTTATTTTTAACGCATCCAAATAAATAGCTATACTAAAATAAAAACACGGATATATTATCTGTACTTTTTGTTCAACTATTTTTAATATAGGCCTCTTTTTGGTTTATTTTAGGTTTTTATGCTGTGAGGGTTTTACGATTTGCCTACGCCTTACAGCGTATGTAAATATTTGCATTTTCTTTGTCTGGTAAACAACGGCACCGCCGCTTTGTGCCTGTGCAAATCAAAACAATACCTTTACGCCATGCAGTACGGCATTGATATATTCTTGCAGCAATCATCACCATGGAAACAAATGAAACTTGCCATGGTAACAAACGATGCGGCCACCACCATCACAGGCGAAAAGAGCAGAACTGCGGTACTCAAAAATAATTTCCGGGTTTTCAGACTTTTTTCTCCCGAACACGGTATTGCTGTTACCGGTGCCGATGGTGCGTATCAAAGTAATACAAAAGATGCCCTCACCGGTCTTCCTGTAATAAGCTTGTATGGTGATACCCTGGCTCCTGCTGCGGGTACACTTCATGATATTGATGCAGTGCTGTTCGATATTCCTGATGTGGGCTGCCGTTACTACACTTACCTGTGGACGATGACACATGTGATGCAGGCCTGCGCAACAAACAATAAGCCATTCATTGTATTAGACAGACCAAACCCCACCGGCGCATTATTACATAAAGCAGAAGGCCCGATGCTTGATGAAGAACATTGCTCTTCCTTTATTGGCCGCTGGAATATTCCTTTAAAGCATTGCTGCACCCTCGGCGAACTGGCACAGTACTTTGCTGCCAGCCATATCCCTCATTTGGAATTGCATGTTATAAAAGTATCAGGCTATCAGCGTCATCATATAGCAGAAAAGAATTTTCCATTTATCGCCACATCACCCGCCATACAAAATGTGCATACTGCTATGCTCTATCCCGGCACTGGCCTCCTCGAAGGGGTCAACATCTGCGAGGCAAGAGGAACTTTTTCTCCCTTCACTATGTGTGGCGCACCCTGGATGGATGAAGTGAAATTAGCAGCAGCCATACAGGCACTGTTGCTTTCCGGTGTGCAGGCGTCTCCTGTCAGCTACACACCATCAGCAGGTATTTATGCAGGCACACGGTGCCACGGTGTGCAGTGGCGGGTAACTGATATTGATTCTTTCAATGCAGTGCAAACAGGGATTGCTTTCCTGCAAACAGTACATCAGTTGTATCCGCAGCAGTTGCAGCAGCGGTTGTATAAAACGGTGGCCAACCCTTCCGGCGAGGGGCATCTTGACAAACTGCTCGGTGTGCATCATGCTTTTGATAAACTGCAGAAGGGTCATTCTTTTAACCTGGATATCCGGGAACGGTGGGAGGCTGTTATTAGCGATTATTTGTTGTACTAGCATATAGCAGCAGAGATTTAGCCTTTCTGATAGTAAAACATACTTAGTCAATATTTATAAGCTTGTGTAAGAAAGCAAGCCGTATCAGATCTGCAGTATTTTTTGCTTTTAATTTGGATAGAAGGCTTTTCCGGTAGGTGTCCACAGTGTTAATACTGATATTCAGCCTTTCTGACATTTCAGCGTTGGTGTAACCATGTTTAATAAGATCAAGTATTTCTTTCTCCCGTCTCCCCAGTATGATGTCATTCTTTTTTTGCTGCTCGGCTGCCAAAAGCGTTTTTGCCACGTCAAATGCCATATATGTTTTTCCTGCTGCCACTAAATGTATAGCCTCAGTAAGTTCTTTTTGTGTGGCATTCTTCAGTACATATCCTGAAGCACCATTACTCATTATGTCTTTAATATAGCTTGCCTGGTTGAATGTGCTCAGTCCTAACACAAACACATCCGGGTATTTATCCCTCACCTGTTTGCAAAGATCTATCCCGTTAATGTCGGGCAGGTTAATATCCAGCAGCAAAACATCCGGGCGCCTGTTACGCAAAAAGGCCAGGCAGGATTCGCCATTGGAGGCAGAGCCAATGAAATCAATGTCCTTTTCATTCATCAACAGTGATCGGATTCCCTCCACCACCATATAATGATCGTCTGTTATAAAAACTTTTATCATTTATAAATGTATAAATTCAATATTTACGGCGGTCCCTTTACCAGGATGCGACAGAATATCTGCTTTTCCTTTCAGCAACTCTACCCGGGAACGGATATTTTTCCAGCCAATACCTTCTGCAATATCCAGTATTGAAGGATCAAATCCTGTTCCGTTATCCTCAACGTTCACCACTAATTTACCACTCTCCCAGAAAATCTGAACCAGTACTTCACTGGCTGCAGCATGTTTAATAGCATTGCTGATTAACTCCTGCACTATGCGGTATAAGGCCAGTAATGATGATTGTTCCAGACCTTTTTTTTCGGTCCCCATTGACTGGTATATAATTTTAATGATCCCGCTGTTATTAATTTCTGTTGTATAGTCCTTTAGTGCAGCATCCAGTCCATATCGCAGCAGCACCTCGGGCATCATGTTATGTGCCACACGGCGCATTTCTTTTATAGAGCTGTCGAGCATATCAATGCTGCGTTCAAAGCCCTGGGCATTTTCGGGAGTCATAATCAGATTACCTTTCATAGTGTTCAATGAATATTTTATACCCGAAAGCATTCCGCCCAGTCCGTCATGCAGGTCTTTGGCCAGGCGGGTTCGTTCCTGCTCTTCTCCTTTCAGTACAGCTTCGGTCGCCATCAGTTTTTTTTCTGTTTCCAGTTCATTGATGCGGTGCTGCTGTAACTTTTGCTTTTGCAGATGATTTCTGATGGCAAGCAGCCCTGTAACCAGCAGTGCCAACACACTGAAAGAAAGTATGTAGTTAATCGTTTGCCTTTTGCGGCTGATAAGTTCCTGCATTTTTTTGTCCTTTTCCAGCTGACCGATCTTCTCCTCTTGTAAAGCTGATTGGTATTTTTTATCCAGCAACTGAATTTTCTCCGTCAGATCAGTTGCATGAAGGCTATCATTACCAGTATTGTATTGCTCTGAATAGGCATATGCCGCAGCATAATCACCGGCGGCGGCTTCCACCATGCTCAAAACCTTTTGCGATTCCAGTATCTCTCTCTTTTTATCAATAGACCTGGCCAGTTCCAGGGCCTTCATCCCTTCCTTCCTTGCTTCGGTTATTCTCTGCAGTTTTAGGAGGCACCTCGCTTTGGCATGTGCAAAAGTTGCCTGCATATAAATATTGGAAGTAGCTTTTGCATATTGAATGGCTGTATCGTAATTATCCACTGCGTCCTGCCATTTTTCTGTAAACCGGTACAGTTCTGCTCTCCTTGCAAAAAAACTTGTTTTCAATACGGCATCTGCTGACTGAAGCACTACCGGCTCTGCTCTGTGTAGCAGCAAAGCCGAAGAGTCATACTTCCTCACTAATGTATAACACATAGCAGCATAAATATTGCTTTCTGCTGCCATTCTCTGGTTGCCGCTTTTTTGGGCATAGGGAACAGCTGTTAAATAGTATTGCAAAGCTGTTTGGTATTGTGCCCTGTGATAATAAGCCAGTGCAATTGATTGATAAGTAACAGCGATTGCAGCATCTTTTTCCGGAAAATCTGTCTGCTCTGATAATTTCAGCACTTTCCAAAAAACGCTTAACGCCTTTTCATAATCGTATAATTCAAGATACACATTGCCCTGGCTCAATTCGGCATCCAGCAGCAAAGCTTCTGCCGCTGCTTTTTCTGCCCTGGTAATTTTTTTATCAGAAATGAACTTTGTGAAATAACCGGCAGCTTTTTCAAAAGCGGCTAACCCCTCTTTATACATCCCTTTATTGCATAACAGGTAGGAGGTGTAGAGGTGATACATGCCGGAGCCCATATTATCCCCGCTTTTATCCGCCAGAGCCAATCCCTTTTGCAGGTGATCCCTTGCCTTTACAGTATCAAATGAAATATATTCTTTGGCAATCTTAATATGTAAGCGGCCCCTTTCATTCTCTGCTGTTGTTTTAGACAGAAGGGTGGTAAGGCTGTCGGCAATTTCCTGCTGCGCCGGCAATCTGCTGCTAATAAGCAGGGCCGCAATAAACCCAATAATCAATTTATACTTCTTCATGTTCTAAATTTAACCATTATTCTTACCATTAGCTGTTACAGGAGATTGTGTATTGCTTCAGGTGTGATGTTTCAGTAATACTCAACTTCTGCAGCCAAAAATAATTTTTGCTTGCCATTGGCCTCATCCCCTAAAAAGGGATATGGCCGAAATTTCCCGGACTGCAGGTCTGGCCCGACCCCCTTTTTACGGGATTGCCAGCCACTGATAAATAAATGATGTTTGTTATAATAAAAAGAACAGAAATGAAAAAGATACTGCTTGTAATTCTCAGTCCTGCTTTTTACTGCAATGTAATTTTCGCACAAACCAAGCCCATTGAACTGCCCTGGTCACCAAGGGAAATAGTAGTGGATGCCTATGATAATTTGTACATCGAGTTTGAACGCATGCTGATGAAGATTACACCGGATGGCAAATCCAGCTATGTTTCAGAAGATGTGGCAAAAGGTTTCAGGGGCTCTGTAACACCCGATGCAGAACTGATGGTGGCCGACTCTAAAGGGAATATATTTATGACGCATCCGCATTGGAACAGCCTGTGGAAACTGGCACCCGATGGCAAGTTCACCATCCACGCAGCAGGAGAAAACTACCAGAATGCCTGGGCTGAACCTGCTAAGAACCCGGTGGAACTGGCCGAAATAGAGTTCATGGTGATCGATAAAAAAGATAATATCTTTTTCAGCAGCCCCGTCAATCATTCTTCCACTTCCTGCTTTTACCGGCTTACCCCGGATAATAAACAAGAATTACTGAAAGACAAAAAAGGTGATACGGTCAAAGTCAGGCAGGTAACAGGTATTGGGGTTGATGCGGAAAGCAACCTTTATGTTGCTTCCGTGGCAAGCAGGTGCATCAGCAAAATAACACCCGATGGCAACGTAAGTGTGGTAGCGGGACAATGCTTTAAGAGAGATTATTGCCCTGTCTATTCACAGGGAGATGTAGCCAAAGCCGAATTGGTGCAGCCCGGTCCTATTGTATTTAATAAGAAGGGAGAACTGCTCTTTGCCGATCAGCGGATGAACCGCATTATCAAAGTAGCCAATAACAAAGTAAGTACTGCTGCCGGCAACAGCCTTATTCAGCCCTGCGGTTCAAATATGGGCGGTCGTTCAAAAGAAGGATACAAAGATGGAAAGGCCCTTGCTTCACTATTTGATTTTCCCGGAAAAGTAAGGCTGGCTATTGACAGCAAAGACAATGTTTACATTCTCGATGGGGGCAATTATGCAGTACGTAAATTATCTCCCTCCGGAGAGGTTACAACAATAGCAAAAACAAAAAAATAGTATGAAAAAGTTAATAACGGTCTGCTTGCTGTTAATCGGTCAGAGTGTTTTTTCGCAACAGAAAGAGAGCTTTGACCTTGCATCCTATACAATACCGAAGGGATGGAAAAAAGAGATCGGAAATGGTTCAAGGTCCTATGCCATTACTAATCCGCAAAACGGACAATATGCAAAGTTGATTGTCTATAAGAGCATTCCGGGAACAGGGGTGCTTAATACAGATTTTGAAACAGAATGGACAGACCTGGTTGTGACGCCTTATCAGCCTTCTGCCGAACGGGAGTCAACAGAAGAGAACTTGCCCAACAACTGGAAAATTAAAACGGGTACATCTGCTTTTTCCTTTAATGGAAGCCAGTCTGCTATCATACTCATGACCGCAGTCAGCAAAGGAAATAAAATGAGCCTTGTGTTTATGACGAACAGTGATAAATACATGGCCGACCTGGAAGGCATTGGTAACTCCTTGCAGTTTAAAAAGGCAACGGCCGTAACCACCAGGCTTCCGGTTGATAATAAAGTAGGCCAGCCTGCAGCGAATGGCAGTTATACGTTCACCACCAGCAATTTTGACGATGGCTGGGCAAGCACTGTACAAAACGACTATGTGCTGGTTGAAAAGGGAAACAACACTGTGTACCTGAATTATCATGTTCCCTATAATGCCAGCCAGTTCAGCGGCACCGGGGTAAGAGACGCTCAATACTATTGGGATAATTATGTTACAAAGCTGTTCGATGTACAGTCAAAGCAGTTTAATGATGGGGCAAGCATGGCGTTAAAGCCTCCGTATATGGAAGGCAGTGCTACCGACAAACGCACCGGCAAATCCTGTTTTATAGGCATGTATTTAAATATTGTTCCCAATGCTGTAAGCGTTATCATTGGTACGGCGCCAGATGAAGCGGCGTTCCGCCAACTGTTTCCAAAAGCCAACGACCCGTTTGGGTCCGACCTGTCAGCCATGACCCGCTATAACAAGTTTGCCATTGCACCATCTGATGTTACCGGCAAATGGCAAAACGGAAATACATCAACCGCACAGTGGTACTATACCAGTCCGTCCGGCTATGAAGGCTATGCCGGTATGACACTGGCCGCCACCAGTGCCACCTTCATTTTTAACACCAACGGATCCTACACCAGTATTCACAATGGCGCAACCGGCGCAGTGGGAAATATGAAAACGTTTCAGCAGGAGTACAAAGGAAACTTTACCGTTACCAACTGGATGCTGACTGCCACCAACCGCTTTGGCGGCAAGACAGATAAATTTGAAGCTTCATTCAGTGCAGTCCGTGGAGGAAGAATATTAAAATTAAATAATGGTGCAGGCCAGGAGTATAGCCTGGTAAGAGTAAAGCGATAGCAATAAAGAACAGGACGGCGAAAAAGAAACCGCAGTTACAGCTGCATATAACCACATTGTATTCCGGGGGCGGCATATCGTTCGCCCCATTCAATTATTTTTCCTATTTTACAGTACAATCCCCCCGCTTTAATTCCCCCTGCCGTTTCCTGTTTGTACTTTTTTTCACCAAAAACCAACATAAACATGAAAAAGATGATTATCTGTTTCGGCATTGTTGCGTTCATGTCATGCAACAGCGACAAAGACAAAAAAGCCGGACCCGAAACCCCGGCAGCCACCACTGCCACTCCGCCAGCCGATCTTCCCTACAAAGCCAGCTACAGCAGCAACTGGAGTACTGATGTATCAGATGCCGATTTAAAAACAGTGCTTCAGTCCTATAAAGACTGGGCCGATGGTAACCTTACAGCCCTGGGTGCTGCCTTTGCAGATACGGTTGATGTGGAAATGAGTTCCGGCGACCACCTGCACAAGAGCAAAGACGACCTGATGAAATTCTGGGGTACCTACCGCGACAGCCTCAGTTCCGTTGCAATTGATATGGAAGGATGGCAAAAAATGTATGCCACCGACAAGAAAGAAGCATATATCGTAGCATGGTACAAAGAGACTGACACCTACAAAACCGGCAAAGTGGACTCTGCCAGCTTCCACGACATTAACCAGGTAAAAGATGGAAAGATTGTCTGGTACAGCCAGTACAGGAGGCCCTTAAAATAAGGCCTTAACCATTAAGCAATCAAAAGCTCCTGCTTGCAGGAGCTTTTTTGCGGAAGTTAAAAATATATTGCAACCGAGCCTTGTCAACACAGATTTTCGAAATATCAACTACCACCGCCTCCGGCAAAATACCTGAAACTATTTTCCGCCCCTTTACCTTTTATTCCGGAATTAGCATTATCTTTTCTTAACGCTAATTCCCTCCCTGTTCTAACTGCCCGGTAATTCCCTTTTACAGTTGATGTTTTTCAGGTGTTTTCATGCAGTTGCATTTTCACAACTGCGTCACGGATATTTTTTTTTAAACAAAAACCAACCACACATGAAAAAGATCCTTTTATTGTTGTT
>CALLZY010000098.1 GCA_937858715.1 uncultured Chitinophagaceae bacterium
TTTTCAGGCAGCACCATCAAAACAAATTTTCATTCAGCATGATGTACTATTATGATGAAAACTTTATGCTGCCACTTAGCCATGATGAGGTAGTGCATGGCAAAAGCCCGATGATTTATAAAATGCCCGGAGATGAATGGCAGAAATTTGCCAATTTGCGCCTGCTATATACGTATATGTGGACACATCCGGGAGCAAAACTCCTGTTCATGGGAAATGAGTTTGGACAGACCGACGAGTGGAACTATAAATCTGAACTACAGTGGGAGTTGTTACAATATGATTGCCACCGCTTACTAAAGGATTGTGTGTCAGAACTGAACCAGGTATTAAAGACCGAACCTGCGATGTACCAGAACCAGTTTAATATTTATGGTTTTGAGTGGGTTGATCTAAATCACAGGCAAGAATCTGTTATTGTCTATAAGAGAAAAGGCAAGAAGAGAGCGGATGATTTGCTCGTAGTTCTTAATATGACCCCAATGGTGAGAAATGACTGGGAAATTACGGTTGCAGGCAAAGAATATAAAGCTGAGATTTTTAACAGTGACAGGAAAGAGTTTTGGGGTTCTGGAAACGTTTTTAACCCTGAAATCAGGAGTGAGTTGATTGACAGAAATCAAAAAATGTACAAACTAACCGTAAATCTACCAGCCCTTGGGGGGATTATCCTGAAATAATACCTAATTTGGAATGGTTTTGGCTGAATAAGGCAGATAAATCTTGATTAGTAAGCTTCTCAATTCTAATTTTAATATGAGAATTATTAAAAAATCCAATCCGAAAAACGTACCTATGACTTCAAAGCTAATATTCGTACTTGTGCTTTTGATAAGCAGTGCGTCTTATTCCCAAACCTCGTTTGCCGGTATTAAAACATCCCCAACAGACAGTGCTGATTTTTTCCTGCAAAAAGGCCTGCTTGAAAAGAATAATGGCCGTAAAATGGAGGCTTTAAAAAATCTTGAAAAAGCTGCGAAATATGATGCAGAGAATAAAGCTGTAATCACTGAGCTATCGGCAGTTTATCTGGATTTAAGAAAATACCATAACGCAAGAGAGATGTTTAAGAAGCTGGTAAGTCTTGGAGATGAATCAGCAGCTAATTACAAACAGCTTTTGCAATTAAGTTTTCAGTTAAAACAAAATGACGATGTGCTGTTATATGCCGGCAAGTTGAAAACTGCTGCTCCTGAAGAAAAAGTGAATTTCTACATTGGTAAGGTTCAGTACGATATGGAAAACTATGGAGAAGCAATTAAAACCCTTGGCAGAGCCGCCAATGAGGACACTGCCAATGCAGAAATACCATATATGATTGCCCACAGTTATGCTGATATGCTGAATTATAAGATGGCAGTTCCCTACTTTCAGAGGGCTATACAGCTTGCCCCCACTCAGAATTACTGGATATATGAGCTTAGTATGATTTATTATGCGATGAATGATGACAGAAATGCGCTGAAGTATATGCTTGAGGCCGGAGAAAAGGGATATAGAAGAGACAATGATTACCTGGAAAACCTGGGAATTGCATATCTCAATGTTGGAGAGTTAGATAAAGGTGTTGAAATACTCAGCGAAATTCTGAAAAGAAAACCCAGTGACATGAATATCCTTAATATGCTGGCTGAGGCATTTTATTATAAGAAGAAATACGATGAAGCTATTGCCTACTGGGATAAGATACTTGAATATGACAAAACAAGTGCTTCTTCATTATATATGATTGGTATGGCATATCAGAAGAAGGGCGGAAAAGAAAATACCAATAAGGGAATTACTCTATGCGATAAAGCCATTGAAATGGATCCTGCATTGGCTAGTCTGAAGCAGAAGAAAATGACAATGGGTTTATAAAAAGTGTACTATATAAAAAAAGAAGCTGCCTTACCGGGCAGCTTTTTTTGTACCCGTTTAGGCCATTGGCAGTATATACAAACCGTTTACGGAAAAAAACTGAGTTTTTTTATCTCCTCGTAGCCAATACGTATCTTCAATCCTTAAACGAACTTTATGTTTTTATTCAGAAAAAACACATTTCTTGTATTTGTATGCCTGGCTTTTGCTGGTGCAATAGCTGCACAACCTGCTGCAATTAAATCTGATAGTACAAAAAAATCAGGTAACGGGTTAAAGGCATACAAAGACATCATTACATCAAAGACGGTTTCAGACGGTGGTATGTTTTGGGTACATAAGGTTGACGATAAGTATTATTTTGAAATCCCCGATTCAATTTTTGGTCGTGAAATACTTACAGTTAACCGCTTATCAAAAGCTGCTGCCGGAATGCGGGTTGGTGGTTTTTCCGGTTATGCCGGTGATGATATTTCAAGAAATGTAATTGAATTTGAGAAAGGGCCAAACAACAAAATCTTTATCAGGAGCATTTCTTTTGCTGAATATGCAAAAGATTCCACTTCACCCATGTATGCAGCGGTGATGAACTCTAATGTTCAGTCTATTGCAGCTTCATTTGATATAAAATCACTTGGGAGAGATTCATCCGGTGCTGTAATTGAGGTTACAGATTATATTAATGGAGATAATGAAATTTTGTTTTTTAGCAGTTCTGCAAAAAGTATGTACCGCATGGGTGCTATGCAGAGTGATAAATCCTATATAGTAGGGCTGAAATCTTTTCCTGTAAATGTGGAAATAAGAACCGTTAAAACTTATTCACGGTTACCTGCACAAGCATCGCCAGGTGGTTTTCCGGGTGCCGGAGGCAGTGGTGGAGGAAACTATACCGTTGAACTGAACAGTTCTCTGGTGTTGCTTCCCAAAGTGCCAATGCAGCCACGTTATTTTGACCCAAGAGTCGGTTTTTTTGCTGTTGGTTATACCGATTTTGATATCAACCCTCAGGGAGTAAAAAGCATTTACATGGTGAAACGCTGGAGGCTGGAACCAAAACCAGAAGATATAGAAAAATATAAAAGAGGCGAATTGGTTGAACCTCAAAAGCCTATTATTTTCTATATTGACCCTGCCACGCCAAAAAAATGGGTGCCTTACCTGATGCAGGGTGTGGATGACTGGAAAGTTGGATTTGAGAAGGCAGGATTTAAGAATGCAATTATGGCAAAACTGGCACCAACAAAAGAAGAGGACAGCACCTGGAGCTTGGAGGATGCCCGCAATTCTGCAATTGTTTATAAGCCTTCTGATATTGCCAATGCCAGTGGCCCAAGCATTTCTGACCCACGCAGCGGAGAAATAATGGAAAGCCACATTAACTGGTATCACAACGTAATGTCATTGCTTCGTGACTGGTATTTTATTCAAACAGCTGCTGTTGATACCGGGGCAAGGAAGATGGTTTTTGATGATGAACTGATGGGGCAGTTAATTCGCTTTGTTTCTTCGCATGAGGTAGGCCATACGCTTGGTCTGCGGCATAATCATGGTTCCAGCAGTACGGTGCCAGTTGAAAAATTAAGAGATAAAGCATGGGTTGAAGCAAATGGTCATACACCATCAATAATGGATTATGCCCGTTTCAATTATGTAGCACAGCCGGAAGACAATATCAGCCGTGCAGGGTTATTTCCCAGAATTGGCGATTATGATAAATGGGCATTGGAATGGGGATACAAACTATTACCTCAGTTCAATTCAGCAGATGAAGAGAAAGGGTTTTTGAACAAATTAGTAATTGAAAAACTGAAAGATAAGAGGCTGTGGTTTGGGACAGAAACAAATCCGGATGATCCACGCAGCCAGAGCGAACAAGTGGGTGATGATGCCATGAAAGGAAGTATGTATGGTATTAAGAACCTGCAGGTAATTGTACCTAACCTGAAAGAATGGACCAAAGTGCCTGACGAAGATTACACCAATCTCCGCAACCTGTATAATGGAGTGGTGGGGCAATACCAGCGTTATATTGGCCATGTGGTTAAATACATTGGTGGTATAATGGAAACACCGAAAATGGTTGAAGAAAGCGGCCCTGTTTACGAAAATGTAAGCGAAACAAAACAGCGGGAAGCAGTAGAGTTTTTGAATAAACAATTATTTGCTACTCCATCTTGGTTATTAAACCAGGACATTTTCGACAAAACCGGTCTCAACGGCTTAACAATAATTGGACGGACACAGGATAATGCGCTGTCATCAGTTATCAGCAACTACACTTTGACTAAGTTGATCAATGCGGAAGCTGCAATTGGCAGCAAAGCCTATCAGATAACAGAATTGCTGGCTGATTTGAAAAAAGGTATCTGGTCAGAGCTTTCTGCTCGCAAGCCTGTTGATATTTACCGGAGGCAACTTCAAAAATCATACGTAAATACGTTAACCAGTTTGCTTAAGGTGGCCCCACCTGTATCAATGAGCAGTGGCGGTATATCGCTTACAATCACTCAAATGCCAGATAAGTCAGACATTAGTAGCGTAGTGAGGGGGCATTTAACAGCTCTTCGGGCTGAAATACTGACTTCATTACCAGGGGTTACTGAAGTGATGACAAGGTATCATTTGCAGGATATAGCTAAAACAATCGATAACGTATTGAATCCCAAAAACTAAGATCAATACAGAAGAGAGTATAGTTCAGGCGGACAATGTTCCGCCTTTTTTTGAAACGAACTTGTTCCTTACCGGGGTAAAACCTATCTTTGCACCCCGTTTAAAAATAGTTCTTTTTAATCCCGAACTACGGGAAAGATTGCCTGAAGAGGTTCGACAAAGGTCCCCCGGTGGGGAATGCCTCAAAGGTGTAATATTAAATACTGGGTAAAATGCCTAAAGTAAAAACAAACTCCAGTGCCAAAAAACGCTTCAAAGTGTCGGCAACTGGTAAATTAATGCATCAGAAGAGTTTCAAACGTCACATTCTGACAAAAAAATCAAAGAAACGTAAACGCAACATGAGGTTGGACGGTACTGTTGCAAAATCACATGTTGATTTTGTAAAACGTCTTTTGCGCCTCAAATAAGCCTATTAACTAAATTGATTAACTGGTCAGTCTGTAAATCACACTTCTGACTTCAAATTTTTAAATTATGCCTCGTTCAAAAAATGCAGTGGCCTCTAAAGCCCGCCGCAAAAAAATATTAAAGCAAGCCAAAGGTTTTTATGGTAAGCGTAAAAATGTATTAACCGTTGCCAAAAACGTTGTAGAAAAAGGTATGACCTACATGTATGTAGGCCGTAAAAAGAAGAAAAGAGAATACAGAGCTCTGTGGATTGCCCGTATCAATGCTGCCGTTCGTGAGCAGGGTTTAACTTACTCTGAGTTCATTAACAAACTGCAGACAAAGGGAATCGAACTGGACCGGAAGGTACTGGCCGATCTGGCAATGAACAATCCTGAAACATTTACAAACCTTGTAAATTCAGTGAAATAATTCCAACCTGAGAGAATAAAAAAGCCCGGTTAAACCGGGCTTTTTTATTAGTTATATTTTGGCTGATTAATTATTCCCGAGAATCACTATCAGTGCATAAATAATCGATGCTAAAACAAGGTACCAGCCTAAAGTAAATGCCCCCAATATTCCAAGTGCGAACAGTAAAGTAGTAACCCAAAACTTTGTATTAGCTTCCCCCTGATGCAGATATACGGCAAGCGGTGGAAGGATTAAAGCAAGAATTACCAGCAAGAGTGTATTGGTATCAACATCTTCGCCGGCCCTTTTCGCAGCCTTATATTCCCTGATAACCTTTTTTGCTTCCTTAAGTCTGGTTTTTTTCTCCTTTTTTGAAAGTGAAAGGAAAGAGCTTAAAGCATCTCTTACTTCCTGGGCAGTTGGAACTGATGCTGCCTGCTTTTCAGGGTTAACCAAGGCTGCACTTGCCGGGAAAGAAACCGAAATAGTAGTGGCGAAAACTGTAAAAAGGAGAATTATTTTCTTCATAGTTATAAATTTAGCTGGTTAATGAAAGGAGTGTTTGCTGTAACATATCAGCAAAAATAATCCCGCAATTTGCGGGACTAAATATTAAATATCAACAGTGTGTGAATTGGCTACATTATATCCATCGCTTTCACGAAAGCAGTGGTTTGAAAGGGCAGAATAAGCGTTAACCAGGGCCAATGTGAATAAATGGCATAAAATAAAGCGGCAGTAGATGCCAGAAAAACAAGCCACCAGATTCCCCTGTATTTTTTTGTCTGCTCCATTTATTTGATTTTTTGCAAAGTAAAGAGGTCAGGATGAATCTAAAAAATTGTTTTTCTGCTTTTTTTGAAAAGAAAGAGCAACCCGGTAAGGGCACCAATAATGGCCAAAATCCACTTAGTGAAAACAAAAAAATGAAACAACCCGAAGTCGGCTCCAATGGACTGGCCCTGTAACCAGCAAAGCAAGTAAGAATTTTCAATTATATCAAAAGCCCATGCCAGGATTTGTGCAAATGAAATGGCCATTAATAACTTTCTTACAAAATTGCCGGTTTGTTTATGTCTTGCCATCATATTTATAGAAGCAATTGCCGGAAATATTCCGGCCATAAAGGCAAAGTCGAAAGAAAGGTGATTGCCAAGTATCGTCCTCGTTTTATCATCTAACCCGGTCAGGATTTCAGCCACTTTTTCTTTCGGATAGCTGATCTCAAGGCCAAGAATAGTAAAGTCTTTTCCGTTATACAACAAGTCGCTTTCTATCCATTTCATGCAAAACATGGCACCCGCAGTAAGCCCGGCGCAAAAAAGAAAAACTTTTTGCCAAAATTTCGATTCAATAACCATATTCAGATTTTATAAAAATAACTGTCCTTAAAAGTACAAAACATCAATAGTTTTTATACTTTCGTATATAATGTGTCATAAAGACACGACAAAGATTCACTTACTGAACCACGATTGCGATGAGACTTCATTTTTACCTCCGATTTAATACCCGGTTTGGCCAGAGTTTGTGGATATGTGGAAATGCTGGTTTTTTAGGCCGCAACAATCCGGAAAAAGCCCTTCCAATGTCTTATCTCAATAAAGATTTTTGGGAAGCAAACATAGACCCTGAGGAAGAACTGCCTGAGCAGCTAAGTTACAAATATTTGCTTAAGAATGAGGATGGCGGAATTGTGAATGAATGGGGGAACGACCGGTTTATACAAATACCTTCAGAAAAGCCTGCAAAAATTCAATTTGTAGATACATGGAACCATGCCGGTGAATTTGAGAATGCCTTTTATACTGCACCTTTTGCTGAAGTACTGATTAAAAAAAGCAAAGCTATTACCGGTAATATAATAGGTAATCCATCTCATATTTTCAAGATAAAGGCCCCTTTGCTTAAAAAGAATGAAGCCGTTTGTATTCTTGGAAATGCTGTGGGCCTGAATCAATGGTCTGAGGCAAATCCGGTAGTAATGGCGAAAACAGGTGACTGGTGGACAGTTGGTGTAAACCTGATCCAGTCAGATTTTCCATTGAACTATAAGTACGGTGTTTACAATACAAAAGAGAATGCCTTTGTTAGGTTTGAGGATGGAGACAACCGCTTGCTTACAGTTGATAACGCCGAGACAGCACTTTCTTTTCTGCATGATGGTTTTGTAAACCTGCCAAATGATACATGGAAGGGCAGTGGTGTGGCCATCCCTGTTTTCAGTCTAAGATCGAAGAAAGGTTTTGGAGTTGGAGAGTTTACAGATATTAAACTGCTGGTTGACTGGGCAAAAGAAACAGGCCTGAAACTAATTCAATTGTTGCCAGTAAATGATACTACATCCACTAACACCTGGCTTGATTCTTACCCTTATGGTGCCATCACTGCTTTTGCTCTTCACCCGTTATACATTAATCTCACAAAGGTTGCAGGTAAAGAAAACCTGAAACAATTTGTTTCCATAACTGAAAAAAGAGATGAACTTAACCAATTAGCTGCATTGGATTATGAACAAGTGATGAAATATAAAGTGTCTGTTCTCAGGGAATTGTATGCTTTTATGGGAAAGGAATGCCTTGCCGCAGATGATTATAAGATGTTCTTTGATGCCAACAGCCATTGGCTGAAACCTTATGCAGCCTTTTGCTATTTCAGGGATAAGTATGGCACATCAGATTTTAGTCAATGGGAAACAAATGCTGTGTACAGTGCCGAAGAAATTGAAAAACTTTTTGCTCCAAGGTCAGCCTCCGCTAAGGAACTTGGTTTTTATTTCTTTACACAATATCATTTGCACCTGCAACTGAAAGATGCTGTTGACTATGCTCATAAGAAGGGAATCGTAATTAAAGGCGATATCCCAATTGGTATTTCAAGAAACAGTTGCGATGCATGGGTTTCACCAGAACTCTATCATATGGAGTGGCAGGCAGGTGCACCACCAGATGATTTTGCCGCAGTTGGACAAAACTGGGGCTTCCCGATTTATAACTGGGCAAAAATGAAAGAAGATGGTTTTGCCTGGTGGAAACAGCGTTTTGAGCAGATGAGCAATTACTTCGATGCCTTCAGGATTGACCACATCCTCGGTTTCTTCCGCATCTGGAGTATTCCTGCACATGCAGTGCAGGGTATCATGGGACATTTCATTCCTTGTCTTTCTGTACATGCGAATGAGTTTGGCGAGAATGGCATCTGGTTCGACTACCAGCGGTTTTGTAAACCTTTTATTACCGACGAAGTTGTTAATGACATTTTTGGTGAGCTCGGCTACAAAGTCAAAGAGCAGTTTATTCGTTCGAATAATGCAGGCGGATACGAATTGCTGCCGGAGTTTGAAACACAAAGGGCAATAGAGCAGTATTTTGACAAACAGGAACACTCTGACGAGAACGAAAGGCTGAAACTGGGACTTTATGACCTCGTATCAAATGTGATATTGTTTGAAGAAGATGGCTCTATGCGGCAGCATTTCCATTTCAGGATTGCAATGGAGAAAACCACTTCGTTCCGCTACCTGATACCGCATATACAGGAGAAACTCAGAAACCTGTATGTTAATTATTTCTACCGCAGGCAGGATGACTTCTGGTTCAAAGAAGCTATGCAGAAACTGCCCAAGCTGAAAGATGTAACTAACATGCTGGTATGTGGCGAAGACCTGGGAATGGTTCCTGGGTGTGTACCCGAAGTGATGAAACAGTTAGGTATCCTTAGCTTAGAAATACAGCGGATGCCAAAAGACCCGGAAAAAGAATTCTTCCATCCGAACGATGCGCCTTATATGTCAGTAATTACACCATCCACCCACGACATGAGTACTGTTCGTGGCTGGTGGGAAGAGAACCGGGAAAATACCCAGCACTTCTATAATCATATTTTGGGGCAATGGGGCACAGCACCTCAGTTTTGCGAACCGTGGATTAACCGGGCCATTGTAATGCAGCATTTATATTCACCGGCTATGTGGAGCATATTCCAGCTGCAGGATTTATTGGGAATGAGTGATAAACTGCGCCGTGAAAATCCAAATGATGAGCGGATAAATATTCCGGCTAATCCAAAACATTACTGGCAATACCGTATGCACATAACCCTTGAGGACCTGCTGAAACAGGATGATTTCAACGAAGAACTCAAAGGTTACGTTGAGAACAGTGGAAGGTAGAATTAGTTGTTATTGCCAAACACAATCGTTTGGCAAAATCTCTGTTCTTTTTTCTCCTTTGTGACACTGACAGCTGGTTTCCAATTTGGAGATAGAGCATATATTCTTCTAATTATAACTTCAGCATAAGTGTTTGATAAAGTACATATCTTGAGATTTGAAACCTTTCCTGAAGTATCTATTACAAAAGAAAACTCACATTTACCATTAACTCCTGAGGCATTAATCTCATCCTCGCTTTCCACTAAATTCTTTTCTATCCACTTTCGATATTTGATACTTCCGCCTGGAAATTCGGCAGGAATACCATCCTCACTTCTCTCTAACGAAGAAGTCATACATCTGCATACTAAAGAGTCGCTTAACTGTGCAAACGTATCACCGCAATAAATCACTACAATAACCAGAAATAAATATTTCATGGTTATTAGATAATGAAAATAAGAAAATCCATAAGAATTAAATTTGCTTTATGAAAGTTAATTACTGGCCGTTCAACCTCAAATTCAGGCATCCTTTTACGATTTCAAAAGGCACTAAGACTCATCAGCCCACACTTGTTGTGGAACTGGAGCATTTTGGAATAAAAGGTTATGGCGAAGCTCCGGCGATTACCTACTATAACATTACAGTTGATAAGATGATTGCTGACCTGGAGGCCAGGAAACCGTTCGTGGAGAAATTCGCATTTACAGACCCTGACCGATACTGGCACTACCTCCATCATTTGTTCCCGCATAATCCTTTCCTGGTTTGTGCACTGGATATGGCAGCCTGGGATATTTATGGAAAAATTAAGGGCAAACTCCTTTATCAGTTGTGGGGTGGCGATATAGCTAACAATCCTGTTTGTGATTATACTATCGGGATTGATACGCCTGAAAAAATGGTAACCAAGATGAAAGAACTTCCCTGGCCCATCTATAAAATAAAAGTTGGTACGGCTGACGATATTGCCAATGTAAGAGCTTTAAGAGAAAATACAGATGCTGTTTTGCGGGTGGATGCCAATGCCGCATGGGATGTTGACACAGCATTGAAACTTATTCCGCAGTTAAAAGAACTGGGAGTGGAACTGGTGGAACAGCCACTGGCAAAAGACGACTGGGAGGGAATGAAAATTTTGTATAAAGAATCCTCCCTGCCTTTATATGCAGATGAAGCCTGTGTGGCGGAAGAAGATGTGGAGAAATGCTACGGACACTTTCACGGCATTAATATAAAACTTACCAAATGCAGCGGCATTACGCCAGCCCGCCGGATGATTGAAACTGCCCGGAAACTGGGCCTTGGCATTATGGTGGGAAGCATGAACGAATCAACCGTCGGCTCTGCGGCCATAGCACACCTGCTGCCTTTTATTGACCATGTGGATATGGATGGCCCATTGCTGCTGGAAGAAGATGTGGCAACAGGTATCGGCTATGATTATGGCCGGATATCATATTCAGATGCGCCGGGGCTGGGGATAAAGTTCACTGGTCTGTTCGGTAAAACTCTTTCTTAAACAACAGGAAGAGCTTTTAATCTTCTGAAACTAATCTTTCAACGATTGTTCTCCGTTTTTAATCGGAGCAGATGTACCTTTGCGCCAAATTTTGAACTATGACAACACAAGTATTCAGAAAAGTGTTTGCAGCCGTGTTATTTGTTGCAGTAGTGGCAAACGTTTCGGCACAGCAAACGAAGAAAGAAAAGCCCGGAGTTAAGAAAGCAAACATCGGAGTTACCGTTAATGCTCATGATTACGACACTAAAACAATTTTTCCCAAAGAAGACTCAGCCTATGGCTTCTCTGTTCTTTTTTGGAAAGGGATAACGCCTAAAGTTGACTATTCCATCCGCTATAATGGAATCTTCCCCAATGAGAACAAGAATTCAGTGATTTCCAAAAACGGAATCAGCAACGAACTGGAACTGGCCTTTCATGCGAAAGCATTTCCTGATAAAGCTGTTTTCAATCCGTTCCTCACATTAGGTGTTGGTGGCGGCAGCTATCATAAAGACCTGGCACCAGTGGTGGTGGATGCAAACAAAAACACATTATGGACAGGCCATGCACTTGGTGGGGTTGGTTTCCAAATTAACATTAAGAGTGAACTCTATTTCCTGGCACAAGCTCACTACCGTTACAGTTTTAATGAAAGCAAGCTGCCGCATAACCTGTTTTACGGCGTAGGTCTTACCAGGTCACTCACAAAGCCGAAACCAAAACCTGTGGAGGTTAAGGTTGCTGACCGTGATAATGATGGAGTGGCTGATAATATTGATGTTTGCCCTGATGTTCCGGGAGTGGCTTCTTTACAAGGTTGTCCTGATAAGGATGGCGATGGCATTGCTGATAAAGATGACGCTTGTCCTGATGTGAAAGGTCTGGTATCTCTTAAAGGCTGCCCTGACAGAGATGGTGATGGCATTGCAGACAACAGCGATAAATGCCCTGATGTAAAAGGTTTGGCAAAATATGAAGGTTGCCCGATACCTGATACTGATAAAGATGGAATTAATGATGAGCAGGATAAATGTCCGACAGTGGCAGGCGTTGCCCGCTACGAAGGTTGCCCTGTTCCTGATGGCGATAATGATGGTGTAAACGATGAGGAAGACAAATGCCCCACTGTAGCCGGAGTAGCAGAAAACCAGGGTTGCCCGGTTATACCTGAAGAAGTGAAGAAGAAAGTAACTACTGCTGCAACTAAGATTCTGTTTGTGACAGGAAGTGCCAAACTGCAAAGCAGTTCATTTAAAGGACTGAATGAAGTGGCTAAAGTGATGAATGAAAATCCTGATATGCTGCTTAGTGTTGACGGGCACACTGACAATGTAGGTACTGATGAAAAGAATATTGTGCTTAGCCAGAACAGGGCTGATGCAGTTAAAGCATACCTTGTTAAGAAAGGCATTAGTGAAGAACGCATTGCTGCGACTGGTCATGGTGAAACAACACCGGTGGCTGATAATAAAACAGCCAAAGGCCGTCAGCAGAACCGCCGTTCTGAACTTACACTGAGTTATTTTAAATAATAAAGCAACCACCTGTAAAAGAAGGCTGACCTCAAGGGGTCAGCCTTTTTTTGTCTTAACATGTGAAGTTGACTGCCCATATAGTGTATTCAGCGTTGGTTTTTTTAGCCGTTACCGACTGTTCCGGGAAAATAGTACACCGCTGTCATACCTCCGCCAGAAAATTGTGTCTTGTGTTCGGATATGCGGGCAGGCAAAAGACCAACAGCAAAAAATATCACTTCAGTTATGGACTCTTTGTCCCATTCCAGGCACTGCTGGGTTCACTGTTGTTGTAGCCCCACTTTCCTGTAAAAGCTGTGAAAGTGCTGTTGAAATTAAAAATGAACCTGCCCTTGCCATTCGACTGATACCACCACCCGGTTAGAGTGGTGCCATTCAGCGTACCTTCAATTCTTCCATCTTTCCATTTGTATGTACCCGTTACTTTATTACCAGAAATGCTAAGTGTCATTTCATCAAAATCAGTTTTGTAAGTCCCGGCAATGGCTGCATTCGTTGTTGCCGGAGGTTGTGTAACCTTGGCTTTAGGAATCCACTTATACGTAATTGTTCTTTCCACCCAGTTAAATTCATTACCACCGGATAAAACAAATTTCATGTACAGGTAGGGTATAAGTTTTCCATCTCTGCCAATTCCGGGTTTAGGCACTTCAGCAGTACCTGCAATTTTTGTACTCCCGTTTGGTGTGGCATAGGAGAGTTTGCCGGGTACAGGTTTCATAAACGCATATGACCCTAACATGGCATAAGCAGAGATATTCCCCGGCTCTCCGGTCAGGTTGGAGATAATTCCCTTTACGGTTAATTTATCACCCGGTTTCATGGAAGAAGGGTTTGTCCATTCCCATGCCACATGTCCGCGGTGGATATGATTTTTTTTATCAACAGTTGAATAGTAGCTATACTCGTAAGACAAACCCATGTCGCCTGTTTTGGCGGAAAACTTATGGTGTGCAGGATTGAAATTCTTATAAAAATTCTTGATGAGTTTCTGAATATCCGTCATTGTATCCTTTACGCTATATCGTTGCCAGTAACCATCCTGTGTCCAGGCTTTAGTAGAACAGAAGCAAAACAGTATGAATAAGCCCAGCAAACTGAATTGCCTGTGACAATTTTTCATAAAATGCTTTTACTCAATTTACCATACCTCTAAGGCGATAAAAAATGATAGTACTCAACGACAGATTTGATAATCATCATCAACAGCGGCCCGTACTAATCTGGAAACAGTATCCGGAAAACGACAAAACCGGTCTGCGATGCCATTTATTAAAAAAGGACTAACTTGTCTTAAAACAAAAACCAATGAAAAGAATCACACTCCTCGTAATTCTTATCGGTTCTGTCTTTTTTGCCACTGCACAGAAACCTGAACCTTTCTTAGACGAAAAAACCAACAAATATGGATACAAAGATGAAACAGGAAAGGTTGTCATTAAGCCGGTTTACGATATTGCCTACGAGTTTACCGATGGCAAATATGCAGAAGTTAACATCGGTGCAGATTATTCAAATAACAAAGGAGACAAGTGGGGAATTATTGATATAAAAGGTAAGCTGATACACCCAATCAAGTATGATCGAGCACAATGTCTTGGCTACAATTTGTTTGCCCTGAATATAGGGCACAAATTTTCTAACATGGATGCCACTCCTTCCGGAAAGATTGCCATCTTCAATGCATCGGGCAAGGCACTAACCCCGTTTGCCTATAGTGGTTTTCTTATTGCAATTCGGTTTGAAGAGGGCTATGCGCCTCTTGAAACATGGGATGGCAAGAAACAACGCTATGGCCTCCTCGACTCAACAGGTAAAGTGGCTGTGCCTGCCAAATACGATGAAGTGGGCGGATTCAGAGAAGGGTTCTGCAAACTCGTTTTGAATGGGAAAGCCGGATTCATTGATAAAACCACGAAAATGGTTATCCCCATGAAATATGAAGCGGCAACTCTATTTTCAGAAGGCCTTGCATCAGTAAAACTGAATGGCAAATGGGGCTTTGTCGATCCCAAAGGAAAAGAAGTGATTGCCTTTCAATATGAAGAAGCCAGGTACTTTGAAGAAGGTTATGCTGCAGCAAAACAAGATGGTAAGTGGGGTGTCATCAACAAAGAAAATAAAGTAATCGTCGGGTTTATTTATGATGATATAGTTTGGATAAAAAACGATGCCAACGATATCAGGGTCAAGAAAGGAAATAAATATATAAATGTTGACAGGCAAGGAAATGAAAAGAAGGACTAGAAGCGGAAGTTTCAGGTCTTTTGTCCTGTACCTGTTCTGCGAAAGGCAACACATCATCATATTGCTCAGGACAGATAAGATGTGTTTTGAATAAGGATAAAGGGACCGGCAAATGATCATTTCTTTTTTAGACGATAGCCAGAAACCAACATTACAAAATCTTCATTAACCATTAAATGTTTAATTATGCCAACATTTTTCACCTACAAGTACAAAGTTGTTACACCTTATGGCGAAATGTTTATCAGTTCAAAAGAGCCTGCCAATGAGATTGGCATTGACAACTGGATAAAAGAAAACCAGGAATCAATCAATACAAGGTTTAAAGACAAAGCAGAAAGCCTTCCGGTAAAAGTAACTGCAGTATATTTAGTCAAAGGCGATGGAACGGAGGTAAAGCTCTGAGGCTGGTTGCGTCTTCGCTATTCTTTTTCGGTATTTATCTGAATTGCCTGGAAATGTGGCAAGACGGTATTTTGCCAATCTTCTTTATTGTCTATTTTCAGTTTACAAAACCACTTAATTCATGAAGCAGTTATTTGTTTTATTAACTATAATACTATTCTCTTACCACGGCTATGCCCAGGATTATGCCAGTATCAGAAATTCGCTTGCAACAGGTATGGATGAAAAAGCCAAGGCTGATTTGGATAAGGCATGGACAGCCCCTGGGTTTACTTCTAATGCAGAGGCATTTCTGCTGAAGGCGGCTGTTTACAGCACCCTGGCCATGGACGAAAGGAACAGGATGACAACAGCAGGCGACCAGTTAAATGCTGATGCAGAGGCGGCGTTCAGCAAATACACGACAATGGACAAAACAATGAAACTGGTAACAGATGCGATTTACCAGAATGCCCCGGTTAATCTGTATTCTTATTATTACAGTGATGGCTACAAAGACTATTCAGCGAAAAACTGGACAATAGCTTTTTCAAAGCTGAAGAATGCAGTAAGATATTCTGACCTGCTGATTGAAAAAAAACTGCTGCCTGTGCAACTGGATACGAATGTGCTGATTTTAGCCGCTATCACCTCCGAAAACAGTGGCGCTAAGGATGAGGCAGCAAAGTACTATGGCAGACTGGCCGATAATAAAATTGCAGGAGAAGGTTTTGAATCAGTTTACCGCTTTATGGTTACCTATGCTTTTGGAAAGAAGGATATGGTTTCATTTAAGAAATACAAAAAGAACGGATCAGAGCTTTATCCCTTGAGCGATTTTTTCAGGTTTGATGAAGTGGATTTTGCTGTTGGCTTAGCGGGTAAATTTCCGGAGAAACTGAAAACCCTCGAATCACTGGTGCTGTCATCGCCGGACAATTATAAAGCATGGCAGGTAATGGGTGAACTGATATATGATGAACTTAACCCGCAGGATGAAAAAGCTGCTTTGCCTGCCAACGCTCAAGAACTGGAAAGCAAGATGCTGAAAGCTTTTAATAAATCAGCAATACTCAAACCTGGTTCTGAACTGCCTTTTCTATATACCGGCGATTACTTTATTAATAAAGCCGTCCGCATCAACGGGGCAAAAGAAAATGCCAATGCTGATGCTGCAAAAAAACAAGCCCTGGAAAAAGACTATGGTATTGCCCTGAATGCAGCTTCTCAGCCTTATCAAAAGGCGGTTTCAATATTTGCTAAGAAAACACCATTGGCTGATAAAGATAAACTGCAGTATAAGAAAGCGGTAAGCTACCTGGCTGATATTTCAGAATACAACAAGGTAATGGCAAAATCAGATGTGGCTGAAAAACAAAAATGGGCGGCAGAACAAAAAAAATGGAATGATTTATATGAAACTATAAAATAAGTGTCATAGGTTGTTTCTTTTGTTCAGGAAACAGATACCTTTATCTTACTAAAAACTCTGGATGTTAAATAATAAAGCGGATTCTGTAATGTAAATAACCTTTGGTGCTGCACCTGGGTTATCCCTTTAGTTACTCCCGGCCATTACAGCCGGAAATTTCTTAACTTATTTCTGTTACAAAACAGGATCAGCATAAGTATATGCTGTCTTGTTTTAATTATTTAAAATTTATCATCATGTCAGACGATAATACATCCATTCATGAATTTGATTTCAGCCTGATCTGCGAATATTTTTCAGCAATAGAACGCCAGGGGCCAGGCAGCCCCGATGTCACCATAAGAGCATTTAGCTTTGTGGAAAATCTCACCAGCAAATCCCGCATCGCTGATATTGGTTGCGGCACCGGCGGGCAAACAATGGTGCTGGCACAACAAACAACTGCACAAATTACCGGTATTGATTTGTTTCCGGTCTTTATTGATTTGTTTAACAACAATGCTGGCAAACTCAATATGCAGGAAAAGGTAAAGGGGATTGTAGGTTCAATGGACAATCTTCCATTCGCTGATGAAGAACTCGACCTTATCTGGTCGGAAGGAGCTATTTACAATATCGGCTTTGAAAAAGGACTGCAGGAGTGGCGGCGTTTTCTTAAACCTGGCGGCTACATAGCCGTTAGCGAAGCGTCGTGGTTCACAGATGATCGGCCTGAGGAGATAGATCTTTTCTGGAAGAATGCCTATCCCGGTATTGATACGATCCCCAACAAAGTTGATCAGTTGCAGAGGTCAGGTTATATGCCTGTTGCCATGTTTGTGCTGCCTGAAAATTGCTGGACAGAACATTTTTATAATCCGCAGATTAAGGCGCAGGAAATCTTCCTGGAAAAAAATGCAGGCAATAAAACAGCAGAAGACCTGGTAGCCGAAATGCGGCACGAAGCAGCGGTTTACGAAAAGTACAAAGCATATTATGGCTATGTATTTTACATTGGAATGAAGCTATAAAACCAACGGGTTGTTCTGCATTTGCAGAACAACCCGTTATCCACTTTTTTGTTTCCGATTATTATTTCAGCATGTATCTGATATTTATATCAATTATATTTATCACTCAAAACAAATCATAATCATGCAAGAACTTATCAAACTCGTAACAGAAAAAGCAGGCATTTCAGAATCTCAGGCAAAATCAGCAGTGGAAACAGTGGTTTCTTTTATTAAAGACAAATTGCCCGGCGGCATGGGCGGACAGGTGGAATCCTTCCTTTCAGGCAATGCCGGTAAAATAGGCGATGCTTTCGATACCCTGAAAGATAAAGCCGGTGATTTGTTCAAGTAATCGCCGGACAGGTGTTGATATGCTCGTTATTTGATACAATGCAAAACGGAAGGGTATTTAATCAATTACTTTCATCTCAGCCAGCAGGTTTTTTGTTTCAGAACTGGCTGTGCGAAGCAGAAAGAATTCCATCTCCCTGCCGGGATCAGATTTAGAGATAACTGTATCGTAATCATAAAAGGAAACACAGCTATTGAAAATAACCCAATAGCTGTGTTTATTTTTTTGCACCCGGCAGCCACTGTAACCCAGCTTTGAGGCTAACGGCACTGCATATTCAGACAGGTCAGCTTTATTCCAATACTGTATCCATCCATCAGCCTGTTGCTTTGTAAGGCTCCATTGCGGATTGGGCCTTCCTGAGAACAGGGAAATGGTAACCACCAGATTAGTTAGCTGCTGTACCTTTCTTTTCAAGAGGGTTATGTTATTTTAAAATGTCCATGTATAACCTGCATGAAAGTGCAGAAGCCTGTATAGCTTCCCCTGTCTGCCGTGCGGGGATCTGTTATCGGGTTTCCTGAGTCATCGAGAATCGTAGCAGGAGACCCGCCCATTTTATGGCTCCATCTTCCATTGCTTCCTTTCCTGTACCAGTGATAATCATGATTGGGATAATTCACCAGGGCGACAAGATGCCCAGGAGAGATGCACTTATTATCCTTGTTGGGTACATCAATCAGACCATCGGCCACTGCACCCATTTTTGCACTGATATGACCTGCGGCAACATTGCATCCTGAAAGGTCATTCCATTTCTGAGAGGATGCTTCACCTGGTTGTGCATAGGTATCTGTTCGGTAATTGGTGCCGTAGTTATAACAGTTATTATTACCGGTAACATTAGGGTCGGTATTCCATGCGGCAAGGTCTGCCGTTGGCGAACAAGGGCAAACAACTTTTACAGGCCGCAGAAAATCATCAATGGCACGGTCGTACCATTTTCGGTGATTTTCAATGTAAGTTCTTCGTTTATCTAAGTATCTCTTAATAAGCTCTTCTGCTTCACGCCGGAAACCGGAAGCGCCTTTCATTCCTTTAAGCGATTTAAAGTTGTCAAATAAAAAAGCCTCAAGACCTGCTTCAGCCTTTGCTGCTTTTCCATCAGCATACACCGTGTCGTGTGCATAATGCAGCCTTTTTGGAAAATCGGCTGAAAGCAGTTTACCTGTTTGCTCAATGATAATGCCACGATACCCTAACACAGAAGGAAAAGGGTTTGTCTTTTCGTTTTCCTTTCGCAAAGCACCAAAAGAAATTTTTTTAAAAAGCTCACGGGCTGTTTTGTCGTCAAGAAGTATTTCGGGGTTTGGTCTGCCGCTGAATACATCAAGGATTAGTTTTACTGGCATAAAATAAATTTTTGTTTAATGGTAATTCTTGAAAGTTACACCATTACACAAGGGATGTCAATACCCGGTTAGTAGTATTTTTCCAGTATCCCGGTAAAACGTCACAGGGTTTCAATCCGCAGATTCATTAGCCGGTTCAGATATTGCCCTTCTTCAATTCCTTTACGGCATAATCGCAGGCCCGGGCAGTAAGGGCCATATAGGTAAGCGATGGATTCTGGCAGGGCGAAGACACCATACAGGAACCATCAGTAACAAACAGGTTCTTTATATCATGCGACTGGTTCCATTTATTCAGTACTGATGTTTTGGGATCGTTGCCCATACGGGCTGTACCCATTTCATGTATCACTGTTCCGGGTGTCATACCATAATCAAACGGATTGACCCAATCTAATCCGGCAGACTGCAGCATTTCAACAGCCGTTTCCTGCATGTCTTTCCGCATCTTCTTTTCATTCTCTCCGTATTCCATTGAGAGCACAGGAAGTGGTATTCCCCATTTGTCTTTTTTATCAGCACTCAGGCTTACTGTGTTTTTGTATTCAGGCAATGTTTCGCCGTAGGCTTCAAAGTAGGCAAACCAGTCGCCGGGTTTGCATAAGTTTTCTTTCCAGTCGCTTCCAATACCGGCTTCATTAAAGCCGCGGCTCCAGTCGCTGCGGCTGGTGTAATTTTCAAAGCCAAATCCCCGCAGGTAGGGCTGATCGTTCTTTTTTACATTACGGAAACGGGGCACATACACACTGGCAGGCCGCTGGCCATAGTAGAAACTGTTTTTTAACCCGCTGTAACCACCCATGGCGCCAATCATTGCATGATGATCCATCAGGTAATGGCCTAATGCACCGCTGCTGTTGGCAAGGCCGTTGGGAAACTCGTTTGTTTTTGATTGCAGTAATATTTGTGTGCTGCCGATTGTAGAAGCATTCAGGAAGATCAGCTTCGCAAAAAACTCTGTGCTTTCCTTTGTTTCGGTATCAATAATCCGTACGCCTTTCAGTTTGTTTTTTTTATTGTCGTAAACCAAACTTTCAACAATAGAGAAGGGACGGATGGTGAGATTGCCTGTTCTTGCTGCATCGGGCAATGCTCCTGAATTGCTTGAATACGGCGCACCATATACACAACCCCGATGACAAAGGTTGCGGCTGTGACAGCGGGAACGGCCGTTGTGATCCTGCGTCAGTATAGCCATGCGGCCAATAATGAGGTCACGGTCAGGAAAACTTTTTCTCAGCCTTTCACGGATGTGTTTTTCAAAACTGTTCATCTCAAACGGGGGAAGAAATTTTCCGTCAGGCAGGTTGGGAATTCCATCGTTGTTGCCGCTGATGCCCACATACGACTCAATGTGGTCGTACCAGGATGCAATGTCTTTGTAGCGGATGGGCCAGTCAATGCCGATGCCTTCGTTGTGGTTGGCTTCAAAGTCAAGATCGCTGAGCCGGTAACAATGCTTTGACCAGAGCAGCGAACGGCCACCCATGTGATAACCACGATACCAGGAAAAAGGTTTCTCCTGCACATACGGATGGTCACTGTCTTTTACTAAAAAGTGTTTGCTGTCCTGCCCGAAGAGGTACAGCGTTTTCTGTATTTCGTAATCTTTCTCTTCGTCTGTACTTACCATGTTTCGTAATGGCAATTCCCAGGGGTCGGTGAGGGCAGTGGGATAATCGGTAACATGTTCCACCATTCTTCCTCTTTCGAGTACCAGTACTTTCAGCCCGGCCTGAGTCAGTTCTTTGGCAGCAATGCCGCCTGTGATGCCGGAGCCGATAACGATGGCATCATAGGTATTTTCTTTTGCGCCTTTGCCCAGTATATTGAAGTCGCCCATAGTTGCAGATTGTCAGAAGTGAAGAGAAGTTTTTCCGTAGTTGAGGGTGTTGCTGTCTGATGGAATTTCGCCTTTGTATGCATCCGGCACTTTTACATAGTTGCTGGCTTTTGTGGTGCCTTCCTGCGAGGTGAAGAAGCCAATCATGGTAAACTTCTTTACTCTTTTAAACCATGCGTAGTTTTTGTCCTTATCAAAAGCTTTCCGGTCAAGCTCTGCGATAAACGTTTTTTTGTCTTTGGCTTCGTTGAAATCATTGGTTATTTGCGACAGGCCGTCGTGGATATGCTGCTGTTGCTCTTCCGTCATGCACTGGCTGAATACCTGGTCGAGAAAGACCTGGGTGTTTACCTGCGAGGCGGAAGCAGTCCTGGTGGCAGGGATGATGATGTCAATTATTTCTGTAATGAGCTTGTATTCTTTGCTGCTGAAGAAAACAGGTTTGTACTGGCTCATGTCTTTGTGGGCACAACTGTTAATAAAGCTGGCAAGCACGGTAGGGAAGAGAACATGGCCGGAAACAAGCCCGAGTGATTTTACTGCGTCACGCCGGTTCATTGTAATTGATTATAGTGAGATGCTGATATCAGTGCGTCAAAGTAAAGGAATGAAGGTGAAGAAAAAAATGATGTGGGTGAGGAGGGGTTAAGAGTTTGATAAAGCGGGGTTGAGTGAGGTGTTTTTTTTACCGCAATGGGCACAAAGTGTTTCGCAAAGGACGCAAAGAGGTGTTTAAGGGGATAAACGGGTTACTTATGTGTGGAGCAGTCAAGGCACCGGGTATTGTTGAACCGTTGTCGAGGTTTTTGGAAAGCTGTAAATTTGGTGATGGGTTGGTTAAGAAGTGTCGGAGGATGAATTGCCGGTGTACCTGCCGGGCACATGGCTTTGTGAGGGAGAGGCCGGGTGGAAAAATTGAAAGAATTTTTTATGAAGAATATTTTTTTTAAAATCTTATTCGTTAACTCATTTTTTTTCTTCTCATGTTCCAATTATTCTTGTGAAAAAATTCCAAAGAAATTCGAATCTTACAAGGCTGCAATAGAAAAAATAAAAAGACATTCTTTTTGCTACTCCGACAGTTTGAAGTTCTTTAATGGTACTTATAATGATTCAGCAAGTTACTATAGTTGTGATGGAGAAAAGGGGTTCTTTATTTATCAGTTTAATCCTCCGACTGATTACGAAATTGTTTTAGTAGAAGTACCTCTAAGTGTATGGATTGATTTCAAGAAGCAAAGTGACAAAGACTCTTTTGTAAGAGAAAATGTTATTAGAAAATATAAATGTATATCGATTTTTGAAATTGTTAAAGGCAACGAGTTGGAAAATCGGGTCTATCCTTTTGACACACTTATTAGCCGAGATAGTATTTTTTTTCCTCCAGATACAATTCCTTAAAATGAAATACGGAGTACATCTTTTTTTAAATGTATCATTCTTTAACCCCTGCTTATAGAGCAGACATACGATAAAGTTACGAAGGCGGTAGTATATAGTTTCGTTGCGGCTACCCGATGGTTATCGGAAATGGATAGAACAGAGTTATGTGAGCAGGGATTACTTCTTTAGTTACAGAAGATTTTTGGTGAAAGGAAGTTAGGTGTTAACAGGAAATAAATGTTTTGTCGTTATTTTATGCTAAATAACTACAATGCTGCTGCTGAAAATCTTTCTTGCCCTTCTGCTGCCTTATGGGCAGGCGCCGCAGAAAAAACCTGTGCAGCGAACAGAACAGGAGATTGTGTATGATCTTTTTCGCCTGCGCAATGAACACAAGGCTGACTCTGCCGAACTGTATTTTGCGGATACAGTGCAGGTGTATATGAAATACCTGCGTAATGTGCCAAGGAGAACCGTTACCAGAAGCGACAAGCAATTCTGGAAAGACCACCCTGGTAACCGCTTTGAAATGACGGCACCGGTGCAGGTAACAAACAAGGGTGGCATTACCACTGTCATTGTGGTGGGCAAAGAATACCTCGATGGCATTACTTTTCAAAAAGAGCGGATTGAAATACGCTTTAACCGGAATAAGAAAATATTTTATTACAGGGGCTATTTAATATAATACACCAGCGAAGGAACTTTTCTCTCTTTGCCTGAAGGGTCTTTTACCCGAATGTTATCAATAGTGACCATTCTTCCGGATTTTACGTATTGACTGATAATTGTTTTCACAGCTGGGGAAAAAGCAGCACCCTGGCATTCAGCGGTTATTAATTCACCATTATCTTTATCTGTAGTGAATGTAAAACCAATAATTTCCTCGTATTGTATTTCGAAAGGAAAATCTTTCAAAGAAATACTGACTCCTGGTTGTGCCATGAAAACACTTGCCGGAATGTTTGTGCCTGACTGGTAGCCACCAACAGTTGCGAAAGGTGCCGGTATGATGCGCACCCGAAAATCAGAAGTGCCTGCCAGCTTTCCATCAACAAAAACACTGAGCACACAATCATTTGCCACCTGGGTAACCCGGACATTGTATTTACCTGCACCGGTTTTTGTAACAGTGCCTCCGCCGCCGTTGATTGTAACGGTGACTTTGTCATCAGCGGCACCCGATGCGGCTATAGCAACCGGATTATCAACACCGATATAAAAGACGTTTAACTTGGTGGGGGCGATGGCAATGTTTGTTTGCGCCCTTGTAAGCATTGGACTGGCAAGCAGGACTGCTGACAATAAGGCAAGCATTGTGGCAGCAGGTTTCAATTGAAGTTTGCGGGGATTCATTGTGTCAGGTTTGTAGTTATTAAAGATGTTTACCAACGAAAGTGCTTTCTTAGGATACAATGATGCAGTTATACCTGTAAGAAACGCTTGGAGTTTTTTTATATTGTGTTTTCCTTTAGTCAGTAGTATTATCTGTCTGCAAAAGACTGAAAAATTTATGAAAAGATGTTGTTCTTAGGAAGGCTTCCGGCAATGGATTCAAGCAGGGCGGCAACCCCCAAATCCTTACCTTTGCCGCCGTTTATGAAGTACAATACCGAAATACAAAAACGCCGCACTTTCGCCATCATCTCTCACCCGGATGCGGGTAAAACAACGCTTACTGAGAAGTTCCTGCTGTTTGGCGGAGCCATACAGGTGGCTGGTGCCGTTAAGAGCAACAAGATTAAGAAACATGCCACCAGTGACTTTATGGAGATTGAACGCCAAAGGGGTATATCGGTGGCCACCTCGGTAATGAGCTTTGAATACAACAACATTCTCATCAACCTGCTGGATACTCCCGGTCACAAAGACTTTGCTGAAGATACCTTCCGGACCCTTACCGCCGTGGACAGTGTGATACTGGTGGTGGACAGTGTGAACGGGGTGGAGGAACAGACCCGCCGCCTGATGGAAGTGTGCCGGATGCGGGATACGCCGGTAATTGTGTTCATCAATAAAATGGACCGTGACGGAAAGAGCCGGTTTGACCTGCTCGAAGAGATTGAAAAGGAACTGAAGATTGCCTTGCACCCGATGACATGGCCCATTAACAGCGGTAAAGATTTTAAAGGGGTGTATAACCTTGCCGAGAATAACCTGCTGCTTTTCACCGCCAACACTAAGGCTGATGAAGACACTATCTCCATCAGCGACATCAATGATAAAATAGTAGATGAGAAACTGGGAGAGAGGGATGCGTATCATTTACGGGAAGATGTGGAACTGGTGGAAGGCGTACATGGAAGCCTGAATACGGATGATTACCTGGCCGGAAAAGTAGCGCCGGTATTCTTTGGCAGTGCCATCAACAACTTTGGAGTAAAGGAGATGCTGGATACTTTTATCAGCATTGCGCCAACGCCCCGCAGCCGCCAGACCAGCACCCGTGAACTGGATGTGCTGGAAGAAAAGATGAGTGGCTTTGTGTTTAAAATTCATGCTAACCTTGACCCCAAGCACCGTGACAGGATTGCTTTCTTCCGGGTGTGTTCGGGCAGATTTGAACGCAACAAATACTATCACCATGTTCGGTTAGATAAGGATGTACGCTTCAGTAACCCTTATTCGTTCATGGCAAGAGATAAGAGCATTATTGAAGATGCCTACGCTGGTGATGTGGTGGGCTTGTTTGACACCGGCAACTTTAAAATTGGCGATACACTTACGGAGGGAGAGAATTTTTTCTTTACAGGAATACCTTCTTTTTCACCGGAGATATTTAAGGAAGTGGTGAACAAGGACCCGATGAAGACGAAGCAATTAGAAAAAGGATTGCTGCAACTAACTGATGAAGGTGTGGCGCAGTTATTTACCCAGTTTGGTGGCACCAAGAAGATTATAGGTTGTGTGGGTGAACTGCAGTTTGAAGTGATACAATACCGGTTGCTGCATGAGTATGGAGCATCGGTGGTGTTTAACTCTATGCCCTTTTATAAAGCCTGCTGGCTTACCAGTAACGATCAGAAGAAACTGGAAGATTTTCTGCGGTTTAAAATGGCTAATTCAGCAGAAGACAAGGACGGGCATCCCGTTTATCTGGCGCAAAGTGAATGGTTCTTGAATACAGAGAAGACCAATAACCCTGATATTACGTTTCACTTTTCGAGTGAGATACATAAATAGTTCATAGCGTATAGTTCATGGTTCATAGCAAGGAACTGTTAATTTAGAACGACTTGCTATGAACTATTAACCATGAACCCTCTTCTATTTATTCACCTCATACACATCAGCAAATACCAGCCTTTCTTTCATTGGCATAGTTCCAAAGTTCACACCACCGGGGTTTGGATTTGGCTTCAGCGGGTCGTAAATAATGACCTCATACTCCAGCACTTTAACCCTGTATGGCTTGGATGCATATTCAGCAGGCAATGTAAATGAATGTGTATGCAGGAAACCATAATTAGGGCCAACATCCTGCGGCTGTAAGCCGTAACTGTAGCTGTCAATTGGTTTTGCATGAATGGTGATGTGGGCTCCTTCGCTGGGATCCACTTCAATGGGTTCAATAACAAAATCCACCCTTGTGCGGAAGAACATGGCTTTGGTATCCACTTTAGGCAGCGTACCGGAAATGCCGACGTTGATTTTGTTTTTCGCTCCTTCAAACTTGAGAGAACTGAACCTTGGTGCAGGCACTTGTATATAATCGGCCATCACAATAGTTGAGAGGCAGCAATCAGTATCGGCAGTCCTTACTGAATGGTGCTGATACCTGGCGAGTGCCAGCCTTACAAAAGGATAGTAAGCCGTGGCAACATTCAGGAGGATATCAGCGTAGTACAGTTTTCTTTCTTTGTCATACTTAACATCGTAAGTAACAACAAAAACTTTAGCTGTGTTACCGTTATGTTCAGCAGCAGCCATCTGCAGTTGTCCTTCTTTTAATGCAAGAAAACTGTTGGCATCCATTTTAATGCCACCAGGCAAGGCTGCCGAAAGTTTGGTAGGGTCTGTTCCCCAGGTACTCACGGGTGTGCTTCCGGAAGAAAGTTTGTCGTTGATATTCATGTTAAGCACCACGGCCAGTTTTTCACCTTCGCCGCTGCTGTACCAGGGACGTTTTAAATAAACCCTGAGACCGGCACCCCTTGCTGTAATGGTCGTGTTAGTGCTGTTGTTTGTATTTCTTGACCATTCAAAGTTGGGGATGATGTAGAGTACCTCAGGTGCCAGTGGCCTTGCACTGCTGGGAATGATTACTTCTTTGGTAATAGCAGTCGGGACCGTTTCTCTTGTAAGCGGGAAAGGTTGCCCTTTACTTTCCCTGTCTTTAATCAGGTTAAAGAAATATTCCCTGTAGCGGGTTGTTGCAATTGCCTTGTAGTTAACTTTCCTGTGTCTTGTATCATTAAACAGGTGTTCAATAGCCGGGAATGGATTTTCTTTTACAACTGAGCCAAAAGCATATTCAAATACCAGGTATAAAGTGGTAAAATGGAACACTTTTGATTTCATTGGATAACGCTGCACATCATCATTCCATTCGTTAGGCGTTGTTTCCACATGTTCACCATCATCAAGCCATTCTGTCCAGTCTGCTTCTATGTCCAGTTGCCCGGTTGACGGACCATGCACAAGAAGTTTAGTATTAATTTTTGCTGTGTTAGCGCCAAATTCCCTTTCAGGCTTCAGGTCTGCAATAAACGGATAGGTTTGTGAACCCAATTTAGTAAGCGGCTGCTGTACTGCATGCACAAAGGTCAGTTCCCGCCAGGGCGAAAACATCCAGTGCTGGCCTCTTGCAATACGCTGGCCCACGGCATCGCTCAGGTTGGTCATGCCCATCATATCCAGCACACCAGAGAGACGGAGAATATCATTTGGTCTCCAGAAACAGGCATAGTTTACTTTTACAATCACCCCTTTTTGCAGTTTTACAATAAGTGCCCTGTCTCCCTTGTTCCATTCCAAACTGGGTGTTGCCTCTTCTTTAAGTATTATCCTGAATGTTTTCGGGTTCATCCATTCATTGTAATCGGCCGTTTTGTTAGCAGCGGCATCATCTTTTACTTCATCATCAAAGAAGAAGCTAATACGCCTTGTAAATTTTTCCGGATCGGGGGCTTTAGGGTTCGGGTCTTGTGCTGAAATGAAAAATGTAACACCGGCAGCCATCGGGTCAATTAAATATTCAACCGGAATTTCCTTTTGATTGCCGTCCACTATTTTCAGGTTAGTAGTGGCACTATAAGATGCAGTTTCAGCAGTAAACGGGTCTTTATCGTTTTTTATTTTTTGATAAATGGCTGCGGCTTCTGTTTTGTTTGCCGGCCCAAAGCCTTTGTCAAGTACAGAATGTGTAGCTGACATTTCTACGTTGCTGCGGGGCGGTTTTACGTGGCGGATGGCTTCAGGTTTGAAAGTTTTGGTAACAATGTTATTGTTTTCGTATTGTTCGCAACTTACGGCTTCGTTGCTGCGTATTACCATTACCTCGCTAGATTCACCATCTCTGATTTCGGTACCCAGCACCAGGAAAGGAGCATCAACCGGTTCGTACCGCATGTATTTTATTTTACCGACTACGGTTTCACCAATGTTTTCGGGCTGCTCATTAAGGTCCACACTGTTTCCTGCAAGGTCAACAGTTCTTATACGCACTGCATACAATTTGCCGAAACGCAGTTTGGGTAAAGTTCCTTCCACCAGGCCGGGCAGCACATTCAGCCTGAAGTCTGCCGTGCCAGGAGTTTTGAATTTTTCGGCTTCTTTTGTTTTATCATACACTTCCTTGCTGTCCAGCATCGGATCGTTAAGGGCACTGCCAGGCCGGGGTACGCTCAAGCTCCATCCTTCCCATCGGGCAATAGCTTCCCCAACTTTTAGCTGAGTGCCGGTTTCTGTTTTTTCTTCCGATGCGGCCATCTGTATAAAGCCTTCGTCGGTATCCATGCCGGAGATGTCAACATTTGTACCTGCAGGATTGAGGTAAGAATACTTATTGTTCCGCATGTGCAGGCTGAACCATTTGCCGGGTTTGTCATCGGGTTCAATATCCATCCGGTAACCCAGGTTAATATCGTCAGCATAAAGAATTTCATTGGGCAAAATCCAGGAAGCTTTCGTACCCGTTGTGCCTTCGGGAGTGAGACCAGGAACCATCATCAGGTTCTTGAGATTGTTCATCCGGTCAAATTTTTTGTGCAGCAGTTCGGCCCTTCCGTTTTTGGCTATGGCTATTCCCGCCGTTTTGTGGCTGGGTGTGCCTTCTTTACGGGGAGCTTCGTTATTAAAAAATGGAATGTTCTCTGCTTTTTGAACGTTGTTTTCTACGGCATAAAAGATATGCTTTGCTTTTTTCAGTTGCAGGCCATCCATCTGGTTGCAGAGTTTCAATGCTGCCCCATCGGTATCCACCTGGAAAACTGTAAACTCGTTGCTGTTTATCTTAAGGTGGCCTTTGTCTATAATACTGTTGTCAGTTGGCCGTGCATAAAAACCTTTGGCTGTTTTGGTATAAGCCGTTGCCGGGCATACGATGGTTGTATCGGTTGTAAAGTTTATTGAAGTGGGAACAATGCGTACAGTGGGTACTGAGCCTGCTTTCATTATCATGTTTTCCGGCCCGTCAAATTCAAGGTCAACAATCAGGCCCAGTCTTCTTTGCAGTTGCGGATAGTCGGATAATGCAGAAATAATCTGGTGGAATTCAAATTCTGGTTTAGGCAGCGGAATGAATTTATCAACCACTTTTGCATCATACATTCCATGAAAGTTCTTTAGCTGCGCAAAATCGAGCATCGGCTCCGAAGCCGGTTTAAAGGGAATGAACCTGTTTTTGTTCAGCACACTTTTCAGCCTGTTTTTTGCAGGACTGTCGCTGACAAGCCTGTCCAGTGAAATTCCTTTTTCCCTTCCCCGTTTTGGAAAATCGGCTATCACATATTCAGAAATTGCAGTGAGAGCCGGATTTTCAGTGAAATGTTTTTCATTGGGCAAATCGTTTGCAAAAAATTTGCCGGTTCCTTCTGTAACATCTTTCAGGTATTTGAGAATATGCTTAACAGGGTAGGAGGCAATGGGTATCTGCGAGAAATCTTCCTGTACAAAGGACTTTACTTTTACTTTTTTGGTGAACAGGTTTCCCCACAAAACATCATCTGCCAGCTTACTCACCACTTTTGCTTCAACAGGCTTGCCATTTAACTGTACAATGAATTTTGTGTGTTTAAGAATGCCTGCCCAGCCAAGCATATCAGGCACATTTTCCAACGTAGTGTTTGCATCTTCAACCTGCAGGCTGATGGATGCAGATATAGCCCATTTGTTTGCAAGACCTCTTTTAACTAACCCATTGGGCAATGCTGTAAAGATTATTTTCTGTTTCATATTCTATTGTGTGTTCATTCCCGCAGGAAGAATCAGTTTATGGTTAATTATTGCTGACATTGAAAGAACTATCTGCTTATGCAACAAAGGCTGCGCAGTAATCTTTCCAGTCACCTTCGGTAATACACATCTGGAAGTTGGGGTCGCTGCCACTGCCTGCAAATGTTTTCTTCGTATAAACTGTAACCGAAGTACTGAAGAACAATACCTCAACTTTGATTTTGAGCGAAGCTTCTCCATACGCCTTTCCAGGGTCAGATAAGTAGGTAAGGGCCAGGTACAACTCAAGACTGGCTGTAATCAGCCCAAGCACACTTACAGAACCATTTATCCGAACATATCCTGTAAGCTGTGTGGAGTTGTGATCGCCTTCAAATGTCATTTTGAAGTAAATGCCTGCCATTACACTTACGCCGCCGCTTGCCACACCGAAGTTGAGAGAAACGGATGCCCCAAACTCCAGGGCAGCTTCAATCTGGCGGATGCCGTTGAGGTCAAGTTCAAGCCCGAAGAAGCCACCGCCACCGAGGAAGGATACTGCCAGTGTGAATGGTTGCTGTCTTTCGCAGAAGCGGAAGCCGAGTGTAAGCGGCCCGCCGGTGAAAGGAAGGTTAACTTCTGCACCAAGAGACATATGGCTCAATGAAAAAGCACCCAATTGCAAATCGGGAAGGGCAAGGGTGTAACCGCATTTTATGCCGGTAAGAGAAACATCCAGATAAGGCGGGTCGGAGAACCCATCCGATGGAATGAGTTTGTTTATTTCATTAATAAAACTTAACGGGCCACCAAAAACAATACACGGGTTGCCCATCTGCACACTTACATCTGATTTCTTGGTTGTATCAACAGCAAACTTTATTTCTTTGAAATCGATACCAATCAGGTAATCGCTGTCAACTTTTACAATGCCAATCTTAAAATTCTTTATCCATGCGGCAGTTGAAAACTCCGGAGACGTAGGGTCTTTCTTTTTGGCCTTTACCTGTGTGTTGATAACGAATTCGGCACCGCTTTGCTTTTTAAATCCAACAAATCCGCCCAAATCAAGATCATTCAGTTTTGGCTTGATAAGATAAGTGGTGATGAATTCATTTTCTGTTTCTTCTGTTACAAGGTTTGGAATTTTCGGAACCCTGTTTTGTAAAGATTTTGTCAGGTCAAAAGCACTTTTATCACCTGTAACAAAATCGAGCAAATCGCTAAGTTTGAATACGCCAAATAGTTTTGGCAGCGGGAGTTCGCCTGCAACGCTGAAGAAGTCATTGGCAGCAGGTTCTGCATTCTTAAACTTCTCTAATGTGCCGCCAAAGGCACCTGCGGCTTTAGAAAGGCCTGTCAAGCTGAAATTTGGTGCTGCAATCCCTCCGGTTTTATCTGTTTGCCCGCCGAAGTTTACAGGATTCGGGTATTTAAATGCGGCAAATACATGACCCGCATTTCTGTCATCAACTAATGTAACGGGAACTTTGTTTACTGCACCTGTTATACGCTGATAAGAAGGTTCAATAATTTCAACTTCCTTTATCTCCGGCAGGAAGCCCTGTGGCTCATCAGCGTTTGTATAAGGCTTTGCACTAAATGTGATGGTATGGGCAACAAAAGCCGTATCGCCGCCATTCGTTGTTTTTCTGGCCAAAGAAATTTTTTGCCCGTTCAGGTCAGATGTGTTTGTAACAGGCTTATTCACCGGGTTGTAATTTGAATAAGCAGTTGTGAGAGCTGTTACATTGTTTACACTTCCTAAAACATCAGTGCTTGCAAAAGCAAGAGGAATGGAGAAATCTACAATATTACCATCCACATCTTCACCTTTCACTTTAAACATCACTTCCTTTTTGGCGCTTATTATTACAAATTGCTCATCGCCGGGGGCAGGAGGTGTATCGCCAAGCCCAGGCTCTATTGGAGGAAGTGGTGTATCCGGAAGTGAATTGGCCAGCCGTTTTTTATTCGCATCAAGCAACGGAGAGACAGTTGTTACCATTTCAATCCGGTTAAAGCAGAAATTCAAGAACTTGCCGGCACTGTCAACATAGTTATATTCTTTAACCGGTTCTGTAATTACAACAATCTTACGCTGGAAGTTGGCCGCTGTACCGGTGCCCGGATGAGGTTTACGTTCTGTTATTTTTATTAATACTGCTTCATGCCCAAACGGGATAATGTTTCCGGCCTTTACAATTTCCACATAATGCTCTCTTCCGAGTGTTTCAATATGCCGCCATTTGAGCAGGTTGAGTGCATTGCCTGAACCGTATAATACACCTGCTGTTTCAAGTTTCTTTCGTTCAACTTGCAGTTCGCTGTCGAGCCATGCTCCCAAGGTTGTAAGAAAAAGCTTGTAAGCCTTTATGGGCTGTGGAACAAATTTTGGAATCTGAAAATTAGATGTTTCGTGTACAATCTGATGGCGGTCTTTATTTGTAATGGATGTTATGCCAATCAACTTATCGTTGTATTCAATAACCTGTTCTTTATAATCTGCTTTCGCATCATCGGCCCACAATGCCCGGAGGATACGCTGTTCATTGGTTATCTCAGTTTCATCCAGTCCTTCGGTAGTTTTTGTGCTTAACCTTGTATGCCAAAGCTCAAAGAGCTTATTCGCTTCTTTAAAAACTCCTTTATCAGCTTTCAGTTTTTTTGAATGGCTCCAGCCTGCAAACCTTGTTGGGGAGAGATATAGCCTGTTAGGCACTTCAATGGCAGTTTCCAGTTCACCAACAGGCCCGACAGCTTCTTGTGCAAGCATACGCATATTACCAGCCACATTTGTTACTGCTTCACGGCGGCTGTTTTCTTCAGGGAACAACATGGTACTTACCGTATATCGTTCATCTTTTGTAAGACCTCTTACCTGCAGTGTTTTTTTATTGATAGCGGCAGCACTAATCTTGTTTCGCATGTTGGTGACCTTCGGTGTTGTCACCGGCCTGAAAACTTTTCTGCCCCCACTTGCAGGTTTAGCCCTTTGGTTTACTACGAGATTATATTTTTCCCAGGCAAGCATCTCGTTAAGATCAAGTGGAATTGAAGAAATATTATCAGGAATGCTGAAGACAAGCCTGCTTTCCCCACCAATAAACAGTTTGCCTGGAACAGTCGGGGTTTCTAATACTGCTGAAGTATTACCTGATGCATCAGACTGCATTTCTTCGTTCCATGCCTGTTCACTGATTGACTGCGGCTGAAAAATAACTGCGAGATAGGCCGGAGAACCTTTTTTTTGCAGTGTTTTTCCAGACAGGGAAAAATTATAATACCTCAGTTCTAAGGAAAGCAAATCTTCTGGCCGGAGCACCTTTACGGTCAGGTATTTTTCGTTGGTAACTGCAGTAAGAATTTTGCTTACATCGTTTTTCTCAATTACCCTTATTTGCGAAAGCAAAGGGTTACCGGCGGCGGCAGCGCTGCCAAGCCCGAGCAGTTTTAATATTTTCCTTCTTTGCTTACTAAAGGAACTGCCGGAAGAAAATTTCCGTGACATACTTTTTTGTTTAGGTTTATGGCTTCCTTAAAGATAGGAAATTCACAAACCAGAAAATCTTATATGCAGTGAATGGCCTTAAATGTGCAAAAGTTCTTTGCAGAAAGTGTAATACTTCTTAGCAGATGTCCGGTTTTCTTTTAGCGGATAAGAACAAAAGTGCCTTTTCTGAAAATATTATCCTGGCAGGCCGTTTTTGCTTTTATCATGTAAACAAAGACAGCTCCATCCTGTTGCTGGCCCTTATAGGTGCCGTCCCAGCATCCTGCAGGATCTGTGGTAAAGAAAACCCGTTCACCCCAACGATTGTAGATACTGAATTCCAGTTTTTCAATCAGACCCCAGTATTTTATGCCAAAGCAATCATTCAATCCGTCATTATTAGGTGTGAAACCTGAAGGCATCAGGTAATCTCCTTTATTGCTGTCAGTTACATATACTGTGATACTATCTTTATTGGTACAGTCGTTGGCATCGGTAACTGTAACTATGTAATCTGTAGTGACTTTCGGGGATGCAACAGGATTAGGAAGGTTTGGATTATTTAACGTATTTGATGGAGCCCAAGAATAAGAGGCGCCGCCAGATGCAGAAAGTGTTGCTGACAAATGACTGCAGTCAATATCGTTAGACTTGTTAATGATGATGTTGGGGTCGGGAAATACATTTACTGTCGTTGACAGTGTAGAAGAGTTGTTACATAGAGTGTCTGTTATAAGGACAGAGAACGTTGTGGTGGACGAAGCAGTAGCTAAAGGATTTGAAATGACTGAGTTGCTAAGCAAATTAGCCGGTGACCATAAATAAGTGTCCCCTCCGGCAGCAGTTAATTGTGCGGGTAAATTCTTACAAAGTGAAACAGGAGGATTGACAGTAAATGGAACAGGAATGCGAACAGCAATTCTTACTGTATCTGTGTCAGCACATCCGTTTGCATTTATGCCTGTGGCAACATAGGTTGTATTTGCAGCAGGCGAAGCCACCGGGTTTGAAATACTGGCGTTGGTAAGTCCTGTTGGTGGGCTCCAGGAGTAAGTGACGGCTCCGGTCACATTCAGGTGAACAGTATCTCCAAGACAGATATTTGCATGGTGTGTGGCATTAATGAGAGGCGTATCCACGATTATCCTTACGCTGTCTCTGCGAATTGTTATAGGAGAGAAAGATATGTCGTCGAGGGCAAAGTC
>CALLZY010000099.1 GCA_937858715.1 uncultured Chitinophagaceae bacterium
GCAAAGATAAATTTTTCGGAGGGGATATACATCAATAAGGTAAACCAGCAGGTTTATACTATTGGAACACGGATTGTACAGAATCTACGGATGAATACGGATGATTTTCTGCTTCGCAGAAAATGACAGAAACCACATCTGTGGAAATCAGCGAAACCGGCCATTGGTATAATTATTTTTTTCTGATGAGATGCTTGTGATAAATTTAGCAAGCAAATAATTACACATGGACCAAAACAAAGACTGCAGCGGCCGCAGGGATTTTATTAAGAAAACAACGGCCCTGACTGCGTTAAGTATCGTACCGGCATCCTTGCTGAAAGCCGGAGAAAAAAATGAGGCCATTGCCACATTTATTGAGAAAGCCCCGCTGAAACTGGAAATTAACGGCAAGCCTTACAGCCTTACTGTTGACCCGAGGATGAGCCTCCTGGATATGCTGCGGGAACAGGTGGGACTTACTGGCACGAAGAAAGGATGCGACCAGGGACATTGCGGCTCCTGCATTGTGCATGTAGATGGCAAACGGGTAAACTCCTGTCTTACATTAGCTACCGAAAACAACGGAGCTAAAATAACCACTATTGAAGGGCTGGCTGATGGCGATAACCTGCACCCGATGCAGGAAGCATTTATCAGGCATGATGCTTTTCAGTGCGGTTATTGTACGCCGGGGCAGATCATGTCGGCTGTGGCCTGTGTAAAAGAAGGGAAAGCCAACAGCCCGGAGGAAATAAAAGAATATATGGGAAGCAATATCTGCCGTTGCGGTGCTTATCCCAACATAGTGGAAGCGATACTGGATGTAAAGAAAAGCGGGGCGAAAGTGTAGATGCAAAAAAATGATGCACAACGAGCAGAACGATGAAGTGTGCGACGCAACCAGGATGCCATGAAAAACTGCAGCTGGCTAAATAAAAAGAAAAACATTTCAAACAGCGATAATGGACAACAATATAAAATCACCTGCCATTCAATTTGCCGATGATGACCGTGTGGACGGTATTGCAAAAGTTACAGGCCGTGCCAAATACACAGCCGACCAGAGACCAGATAACATGGTGTATGGAGTGTTTGTAACCAGTACCATTGCGAAAGGTGCCATTAAAAATATGGTACTGCACAAGGCAAAGGATGCACCGGGTGTGATAGAGATTATACACTACCTGAACTGCCCGGAAGTTCCGGGGCATACTCCTTATAAAAAAGATCCGGCCAAGAAGGGATATGAATGGAGGGGGCTGAAGATTTTCCAGAACAACTTAGTGCATCATTTTGGTCAGCCCATTGCGCTGGTGGTTGCTGATACCTGGGAACGGGCATTGCATGCCTCATCACTGGTGAAGGCGGAGTACATTACTGAAGCGTTTGAAACAGACTTTGACAAACTGCGTAAGGATGAAAGCAAGCTGAAACCGATGGGCACTTATAAACGGGGTGAGGAAAATGCGTATAAGAAAGCTGATTTTTATGTGGAGGCAGAATATGATATTCCGATTGAAACACATAACCCGATTGAAATGCATGCCACCATTGCTGTGTGGGAAGGAGACAATAAACTGACGGTGTATGATAAATCGCAGGGGCCAAAGGGAACACAATCGGAACTGGCCAGGAACTTTGGATTAGAAGAAAAAAATGTAAGGGTTATTACAGAATATGTGGGCGGTGCTTTTGGCAGCGGTTTGCGCAGCTGGCCGCATGTGCCTGCTGCCTGTATTGCAGCTAAGATGGTGAAGCGTCCTGTGAAAGTGGTGCTGAACCGGAGACAGATGTTCAGTATGGTGGGCTACCGTCCGCAATCGTGGCAGTGGATTGGTATTGGTGCCAATAAAGACGGCAAACTGGCGGGCATTACCCATCATGCCATCAGCAATTCATCAAGGCTTGAGGATTTCAGGGAAGGCATCGTGAATGCTTCGCAATACCTGTATGAGTGCCCGAATGTGAACACATCGTATAAAATTCTTCCGCTTGATATTAATACACCCACCTGGATGCGGGGACCCGGCGAAGCCAGCGGTGCTTTTGCATTAGAATGTGCATTAGATGAACTGGCTTATAAAATGAATATGGACCCGGTGGAGTTGCGCATCCGGAATTATGCCACTGTTCACCCGGTAAGAAAACTGCCCTGGTCGAGCAAGTACCTGAAGGAATGTTATGAAACGGGTATAGAAAAAGTGGGCTGGAAAAACAGGCCTGCTGTTCCCGGCAGTTTGAAAGAAAATGGAATGCTGGTGGGTTATGGCATGGGCGGCGGTGTGTTTGGCGCAGGCCGTGGTAATGCTGCAGTAAAAGCCATTCTTTCTCAAGACGGTAAGTTAGTACTGCAAAGTGCTGTAAGCGATATGGGGCCGGGCACTGCCACCACGATGACCAAGATTGCTGCAGAAACCATGCAGATGCCGCAACAGAAAATTACGTTCATGCTGGGCGATACAGATTTTCCTCCGGGGCCCACGCAGGGCGGCTCCACCACCACTTCCACACTGGGCGGCGGCGTAAGCCTTGTATGTGAAGAACTGAAAAAGCATTTGAAGGAACTGGCCATTGCCCATGCTGACAGTTTTAAGAATATGAAAGCCGATGAGCTTGATGTGAAGAATGAAAAGGTAGTTGCAAAGGCTGATGCAGCTGTAACAATCTCCTTAACAGAGTTACTGCAAAAAGCAGGCAAGCAGCAGTTGGAGATTGTAAAAGAATCCGGCGGGCCGGCTGAAGCCTCGAAATATGCGATGAACTCTTTCAGTGCACACTTTGTAAAAGTGCTGGTGAACCCGCAGACCGGTGAAATTAAATTCGGTAAGGTGGTGGTGACCGGTGACGGTGGCCGCATTGTAAGTGAGAAAACTGCCCGCAGCCAGATGCTGGGCGGCGCTGTGATGGGCATTGGCATGGCACTAACAGAAGAAGCACTGATAGACCATAAGACAGGCAACTACCTGAACAATAACCTGGGCGATTACCATGTGCCGCTGCATACTGATGTGCCGGAAATTGAATCGTGGTTTCCCAATAAGCCAGACTTTATTATCAACCCGATGGGCTCAAAAGGCATTGGAGAGATTTCACTGATTGGTTTTGCCTCGGCAGTAGCCAACGCTGTGTATAATGCAACAGGGAAAAGAATAAGGAGATTGCCGATTAAGCCGGAGATAGTGGTGTGAGGGGGAAGACCTATTCCTTTCTGAAAATTTTTTTGCAATAGTTTGGCTCGACAATAGGCAGGGAATAGTACATTATTTCATAGGCTATTGTCCTGAAGCCATCTTCTTCATTTATCCTTTCGAGAATGGGGCCAGGCAGGTTTGTCATCATGTAAGGGCCGTACCCTCCTTTCAACTCGGTTGTGAACCAAATAGTTTGCTTCTTTTTCCTGATTTCGCCGGTTGCCTTTGTACACTCTAACCCCATTATCACTTTTTTCTCACCGGTTATCGTCCATGTTCCGGTGTCATTTACTCTTTCAATTAACCGCCATTGCTTTGGCTTGTCATACAGGCCTTCCTGAAAAAGGTTAGCGTTATTCTTACGATTGAAAAAATCCCATTTTGCCCACCATCCACTACCCAGAGGAACCGGCATCTTTACTTTGGATTTTGAATTTTCACCTGTATAAGTACAATAAGCAAACGTATCCTGCACAAAAAGTTTAAAAGGACGAAATGGCCGCTGGGGTTCCAGGCTGTCATCAGCATAAAAAGAACTCCGGTATGTAATTGTATAATTGTTCTGGGCAGCAAGAACAAATCCCTGAAACAGAAATACAACTATCATTAAAGTCCTTATGCACTTCATACACTAAACTCCTTTATATCCCGCATTATCTGCATGGCGATATTATTGGCCTTGGTTTCAAAGTCACTTTCGGCATAGATGCGGATGATAGGCTCGGTGTTGGAAGTACGCAAGTGCACCCAGTCGCTGTCGAACTCAATCTTCAACCCGTCTTCGGTATTGATGGGGTTCTTTTCGTATTTCTTTTTAATCTTTTCAAAGATGGCTTTTACATCAATACCCTTCTCCAGTTCAATCTTGTTTTTTGAAATGATGTAATCAGGATAAGTGCCACGGAGTGCAGAGATGCTTTTGCCAGTTGCGGCCAAGTGGCTTAAGAACAGACCAATGCCAATCAGCGCATCACGGCCATAATGAAAATCGGGAACAATAATGCCGCCATTGCCCTCACCTCCTATCACAGCATTGACATCCTTCATTTTCTTCACCACATTCACTTCGCCAACGGCAGAAGGGAAATACTGCCCGCCATGTTTCAGTGTTACTTCCTTCAGCGAACGGGTGCTGCTCATATTACTTACCGTGTTTCCCGGTTTTTTGCCTAATATATAATCAGCGACAGCCACCAAAGTGTATTCTTCGCCAAACAGGGTTCCGTCTTCGTTTACAAAACAAAGCCTGTCCACATCTGGGTCAACGGCAATGCCAAGGTCTGCTTTTTGTTTCACCACTTCGCTGCACAGTTCTGCGAGGTGTTCTGGTAAGGGCTCAGGGTTATGGGCAAACTTTCCGGTTACTTCAGCATTCAGCACAATAACATTATCAACACCCAATGCGTTCAATAATGCCGGAACAAAAACAGCACCGGTTGAATTGATGGCATCCACCACCACTTTGTACTTTCTTTTTTTGATGGCATTAATATCCACCAGCGGATAACTTAATATCGCATCAATATGTTTCTGCAAATAGGTTTCATCGGTTGTGACAGTTCCCAGTTTATCAACGGAAGCAAACGAGAACTCCTCCTTGGCTGCCAGTTCCAGCACTTTGGCACCAATTTCAGCAGATATAAACTCGCCTTCGTTGTTCAGCAGTTTGAGTGCATTCCATTCTTTGGGGTTATGGCTTGCAGTAAGGATGATGCCGCCATCCGCTTTTTCCATGGTAACAGCCACTTCCACAGTAGGTGTGGTGGAGGCACCCAGGTCAACCACATCAATACCCAGGGCCACTAACGTATTTACAACTAAGCTTTGCACCATCGGGCCGCTGATGCGCCCATCCCGCCCAATAACAATTTTTACCTTTGATTTGCCATCGGCAATAATTGTTCCGTAAGCAGCAGTGAATTTCACAATATCCACAGGAGTAAGATTATCACCGGGTTTACCGCCAATCGTACCACGAATTCCAGAAATACTTTTTATTAATGACACAGTTCAGATTTTTTTTGAACTGCAAAAATACAACAGGATTCTTTTTATCGCCTCCTTTGTTGTTCACACAAACTGACAGGCTTTATCTTTGCTTCATGGTATTACAATCATGGTATAATGACTGGTTTGGTTCACCTTTCTATCACAAACTCTATTTCGACAGAAATGATGAAGAAGCTTCTGCATTCATTCACAAGCTTATCCAGCACCTTCAGCCTGAACCGGGCAGCAGGATGCTTGATGTGGCCTGCGGCAAAGGACGGCACAGCAAAACACTGGCTTCACATGGTTTTTCAGTAACCGGTATTGATATTTCTACCAACTGCATAGAAAATGCGAAAGGTTTTGAAAATGAAAACCTTGATTTCTATGTACATGATATGAGGCTTCCTTTTTGGGGCAACTATTTCGATTATGCTTTTAACTTTTTTACCAGTTTTGGTTACTTCAAAACCAGAAGGGAACATGATAATGCCATACGAACCATTGCCAGCAGCCTGAAAGCCGGTGGCACATTTGTTATTGACTACCTGAATGTGCATTACGTGGAAGACCGGCTGGTACATAACGAGGTAAAAGAAATATCAGGTACCACCTACACGATACACCGCTGGGATGACGAAACCCATTTTTATAAAAAGATAATTGTCACCGATGCTGCGCTGAACAAACCAATTGAGTACACTGAAAGAGTGGCGAAGTTTTCTTACAGCGATTTTACCGATATGCTCAGTTACCATGGCTTGCAAGTGCAGGAGGTCTTTGGCGACTATCAGTTAACCCCCTATCACATAAGGAATACGCCACGGCTGATACTGATTGCCAGAAAGTAATTGGTATAACCGGAGTTATTCTTTGTCGTTCTTCATCAGCATATATTTTGCTGTTTCGTAGAAGGCTGAAGTAAATACTGAAAGTTTTTTCAATACAGAATCCTGATGAGCCTGTGGAAGCAGCGCAGCATCAGCATGCATCGGGTTCACTTGTTCTTCATTTGAGTAGAGATTCCTTGTAAACAAGAAATCATCGGTTACCATACCAATCAAATCGGATGTATTGGTAATAAATGCAAAACTGTTCTTCTTTGAAGGATCGAGCAGGTCACGGCCCAGTGTTGTATTTACATACGACTGGTGCAGCATACCGGCAACGGTGGGCATAATGTCGATTTGTGAAACCACTTCGTTGCGGCGTTGTGGTGTTAGTAAATAAGGAGCATAGAAAAGTAAGGGAACATGTTCGTCAGTAAGCCTGTGGGATGTCCATACCGGCGGGTAAATATTGTCAGCGTTGCCAGCCAGACCATGATCGCCTACAAAAACGAAAATGGTGTTCTGGAAGTATTTCTCTTTTCGGGCTGCTTCAATAAACTGCTGAAAGCAATAATCTGAATAGCGAAAACAGTTGTACTCATCCAGCGATTCAAAACCGTATTTCTTAATATCTTCATCCGGCACAGTTTTTCTTACAAAATCCGTATCTGTCACAGGTATTGTTTTATTGTATGGCCTGTGGTTGCCTGATGTCTGGATGTAAGCGAAGAAAGGTTTGTCTTTCGACTTGAATACATCGTTGGCTTCCAAGAACAATTCCTTATCGCTGATGCCCCATACGTTAACCTCGGGTATGCCTTTACGCTGGCCGGTGTGCATCTGCAGGTTATTGATATTATTCAGTACTCCTTCAAAATTTCCGAACTCGGGATCACCACCCAGGAAGTAATGTTTTTCGTATTCGGTAAGGTTATCAATAATGGTGTGCTGTTTTACTGCATCGGGGTTGCGACTTGAGAACTTAAACAGTTGTGCATCCGGAATACCTGAAATAATGGCAAATAATGCACGGGCCGTTGAAAAGTGCGGCGCAAAACAGCGATCGAAGAATATGCCGTTTTTACAAAGTGAATCAAAATAAGGGGTTGCATTCAGCGGATTGCCGCTCATCGAACTTTTGTACATACTGAACGATTCGCATTGCACCAGCACAATATTAGGTTTGCTTTCTAATGAGCTGCTTCGGGGCCCGACTTCTCTTCTGTAAGAAAAACTGTTTTTATCAGGCAACTGCAACCATTCAGCAACAATTGGAAATGCTTCTCTGGCTTTTGCTTCATTAAAATCAGGTTTCCGCAAACGTAAGGTTGCAAAAAAATTCTGCATAGGATTAATGGCCAGATATGATTTAAAACTGTTTCCAAGACGGAAACTGTCATTTCGTTTTAACGAATGGTGGGTGACACTCCCCCAGATAAAAAAACCAAGAACCAAAGCAGCAATAATAAAATACTTTCTTTTGTACGGGATTCCTTTCCCATCAGTCTGATGCACCACCTGCCAGTGGCTGCGGTGATACATCAACCGGAAAAAAAGAACGGCGACTATCAAACCCAGTATCATCCACACCATCGGATATGTCTGAAACATCATTTTCAGCGACACTTTCGGGTCTTCCACAAAATTCATTGCCCCCGCATCCAACGGCGTCCTGTTATAAGAAAAACTGCCGAAGCCTGCTGCAAAAAAGAAGAAAATAATAAATGTAATGATGGCAAGATACCATGTCCACCATTTCTTATTCCTGTTCGAAAAGAAGGGTGACAGCCGGGGAATATGACTAACCAGAATGACAGGTGATAATATTAGAGCAATCCATCTTGCATCGTAGCGAAGTCCCAGAAAAAAAGAAGGCATTACATCCCAAAGAGACAAACCTTTTGGCCGGAAAGCAATGAAGGTGGCCAGTCTGAATAATGTAAATATGAGCAGGAAGATGATAAAGAGATTTATCACCCATAATATTGTTTTTGGAATTTTAAGCTTCAAAAACATCTGCTTTATAAATTGATTCTTCGTTTAATGGTTTACAAAGGGATAAAGTTAACTGCGTTTCAGCAATTTTTAGTTATCAGTCCGTAACCACTTTCTTTTTATTATTGAATAAAAGATAACGGGAGGCTTCAAAGTAACCCATTGTCAGGTTCCTGATTTCATTCAATATTGCCGGTTCGGGTTCACCAGCCACTAACGGAATGTTGTTGAGCAACGGAAAAACGGCTTCCGTTTTGGAACGCAGGTTATATTGATAATAGTATTTTGAAGTCACCAATCCTATCAGACTCTGGTCGGGGTCTAACACAAATGTATGGTCGCCTGCAATGCTGCTGTCGGCAGAAAATGAGGCAGAAAAGACATTTCGGCCAAGGGTTGTGTTTTTAACAGGCATATTTGCCAGCGAAGCGATGGAAGGCATTATATCCACCTGGGAAACTTTTCTTTCCTCCACTTTTGGTTGCAGCATAGACGGAGCATAAAACAACAGTGGCACATGCTGTGTAGTAAGTCCCTGATCAGTCCATACCTTAGGGAACATGTTACTGGCATTGCCACGTATGCCATGGTCGCCAACAAACACAAAAATGGTATTATTAAAATAGTTCTCTCTGGCGGCAGCCTCCATAAATACTTTGTATGTATAATCCATGTAAGTGTAAGCATTCAGTTCCTCGTTTGACCAGAAACCATTTTTCTCTAATGAATCTTTTGAAAAGGATTTTAACTGCAGTTGTTTTCTGTCCTCTTCGGGAATGGTATATGGCCGGTGGTTATCTGCTGTTTGAATAACGGCAAAGAAAGGTTTGGTTTGCAGCTTCAAGACTTTATTTGCCTCAAGAAAAAGGTTTTTATCACTGATACCCCACACATCAATTTTGGGCGAACTATAATCTTCCTGCTCGTACATATGCAGGCCCTGAATGTTATTGGTCAGCACTCCCCGGATATTTGCCCAACTGGCACTGCCACCCAGAAAATAGAACTTCTCATACCCTTTAATATCATTCATAATGGTGTGCTGGTCAACCAGGCTTGGATTGCGGCTGGCAGTTTTTAACTCCGTCACATCCGGAATGCCCGTTACAATGGCCCACACTCCCCTTGCCGTTCCATAGGCCGGAGAAAAACAGTTTTTGAAAAACACTCCTTTTTTACACAGTTCGTTAAAATAAGGTGTGGTGTTGAGCGGATTGCCCCACATGGAGCTTTTGTATGCACTGAAGCTTTCGCATATCACCAGTACGATGTTTGGTTGACTGGCATTTGCAGAATCAGCCATTTGTATCGTTCGGGTAAAGTTCAATGAGTTTGAATCAGGTCTTTCTATACCCAGCTTAGCGGCCAGTAAGGAATAATACTGCCTTGTTTTTGCTGCATCAAAACCGGCACTACGGAACTTTAAACTGCTGAAGAAACTCTGGAAAGGGTTCAATGCAAGGCTTGCCTTATAATCGCTGTTCATCCGGTAGGCATCACTCCAGCGCAAAGGGAACTGTCCCACCCTGCCGAAAATGGCAACAGCGAAAAGCAGGAAGCAAAGTACCGAAGAAACAATCCTGTTCGCTCTGCCGGATTTATCAGGCGGCCTGTTACTTAGTTTATAAATAAACCTTGTTGTATAAAAAATTAAGACAAAGCATATCACCCATCCCAGCAAAATTTTTATTACCGGGTAGCTCTGCCATACCATCGAAAGAGAAATCCCTGCATCTGCTGCATAGCTCAATATGCTTGCATTCAGCCGCTGGCGCAGGTAGGCAAAATGAGCAAAATCGAATGTATAGATAATAATCAGCAAGAATCCAAACAGACGGGAAGCCACCAATAATATCTTTTTTTGTAACCTTCCGGTGAAATTCCGGTATAATCCGAACAAACCGGGCAGGAGCAATAAAAGCAGAAAGATGCAAACTATCCTGGCATCAAACCGGAACCCCATCCAGAAAGCACGGCTGAGACCGGCTTCTCCTGCCTGGCTGAACACCTGGTGAAAAATCATCCTGAACAGTGACATCAGCAGTAAAAAGAAAATGCCTGTCAGCAACATCCAGCGAACAAACCTTGACTGTACAATACGCTTCATAATCCGGTCATTTCAAAGCAGCTAAAGTATTACTTTCGCCAAAGATTTTTACTTTACAGATTGTAAACTTCTGAAAAAAATCATGCAAAGCATTTTAGACTGGGACAGGCAACTCTTTTTCGCAATAAATCATGGCAGTGCAAATGATTTCTTCGATGTTATTCTGCCCTGGGCAAGAACAGCCAATACATGGCTGCCACTGTACCTTTTTTTAATTGCTTTTGCAACAATCAATTACGGGAAAAAAGGCTGGTGGTGGGTACTAGCTGCGGGTGTTACCGTTGCTCTTACCAATTACATCAGCAGCGACATCATCAAAGAAAATATCTTTAGGCTTCGTCCTTGCCGTGATGTTTCCATTGCCCACCAGGTGCGGTTTATTGTGGAGTATTGCCCTCAAAGTTCAAGTTTCACATCTTCTCATGCCGCCAATCATTTTGGCATGGCAGCGTTTATCTTTTTTACTGGCAAGAAGATGTTTAGGTGGCTTTGGCTTTTCTTTCTTTGGGCTTTTGTCATAATATATGCGCAGGTTTATGTAGGTGTTCACTACCCGGTTGATGTACTTGCAGGCTCAGTAATCGGATTTCTAACAGGCTATTTCACAGCATCCATCTTCAATAAGCGGATAGGATTTCATATCTTCGATAATCAACCAACTTCGGTTTCCTGATGGACATATTTATTCTGGGTTTTCTGATTTTACTTAACGGTCTTTTTTCCATGTCAGAAATTGCACTTGTTTCTGCCCGTAAAGCCAGGCTGGAGCACCTGTCTGAAAAAGGCGACAAAAGAGCAAAACTGGCTTTGGAACTGTCCAATCATCCTGAACTTTTCCTTTCCTCGGTTCAAATTGGCATTACACTTATTTCCATCATAACGGGTGTTTATTCTGGCGAACGTTTCAGTAAAGACCTGCAACCTGTATTTGATAATATCAGTGCATTGCAGCCCTATGCCGAAACGATCTCCACCACACTCATCATTATTGTCGTCACTTTTCTTTCTATCATTTTTGGAGAACTGATTCCTAAAAGAATTGGTCTGCTTCGTTCTGAGAGAATTGCAAAAGCTGTGGCGGGGCCGATGCGCTTCTTCTCAAGGCTCTTTCATCCCTTTGTATGGTTACTGAATAAAACAAGTAATTTATTTTTCCGGGTTTTTAATATCAAACGCTCCAGCGATGATGCTGTAACAGAGGAAGAAATTAAAACCTTAATAACAGAAGGCGCCGAAGCAGGAACCATTGACGAAGCCGAACAGGAAATCATTGAAAGGGTATTTCATCTTGGCGACAGAAATATCACTTCGCTAATGACACACCGCAGCGACATTATCTGGTTTGGCGTTGATGAAACCGAAGAGAAGATAAAGGAAAAAATTTTGCAGGAGCCCCATTCCTCCTATCCTATCTGCGATGGTTCGGTTGACCATATCAAAGGCGTTGTCTCAATTAAAGATTTATACGTAAGTCCGGACAATACTCTGTTTAAAAACATCATGCAGCCTGCACTTTTCATACCGGAAAATAACTCTCCTTACCAGGTGCTTGAAAAATTCAAACAGTCCAAAATTCATTCTGCCTTTATTGTGGATGAATATGGAAGCATTTTGGGCCTGCTTACCTTAAATGATATTCTCGAAGGTATTGTCGGCGATATGCCACAGCCCGATGTGCTTGATTATGAGATAAGAAAAAGAGATGACGGCACCTACCTTGTTGACGGGCAGATACCATTCTATAATTTCCTCAGCCATTTTGAAAAAACAGATTGGATGAACGAAGACGAGCATGATTTTGACACCGTTGCCGGTTTTGTACTGCATGAACTGGAACGTATTCCCCGGGCTGGAGACAAATTAGAATGGAAAGATTTTAAGATTGAAGTGCTGGATATGGACGGCCACCGGATAGATAAACTGCTTGTTACACTCAGTGACGAACTTAAAGAGGAGATGGAAGACGAATAAGAGTTTCGGGTTTTTGATTTAAGAGTTATGGGTTTGGATTCATTGTTAAAATAAGTCCAATTGGTTTTTCTTAAAAAACTCTGCTCATTATTCACCATCAGAACTCAACTTTCAGTTCCTTATCAGGATAATTAAGCCGGTTACTTTTTCTTTCTCCGTTAACTTTTACATGAAAGATATTCACCTGGTCATCAAACATATCATATAAGACAGTTGATGATATCTCAATTTTCTTCACTGCAGCAATGTTTTCCGCTTCTATGTAACCATATACAGCCTCTTTTTCATGTTCATACCCCAGGTAAGACAAATGAACAGGTTTCCCGTCTGCTTTTACACTCAAATGACTTAACAGATATTTCTTAACCAAAGAATCCATCGCAGCCCTGTTAGCAGGGTTAACCAAATCCACTTTCGTCTTATAGTTTTTGGCCAGAATTGTTTCAAAATCGTCTGTAAACAGTTTGCAACTTACCTGAAGAGATTTATCCTGTGAACTATGCTCAATCTCTGTCACACTTACATGAAAAGGATGAACAGCAGTCAATACAGGAGTTTTACCCGGAAGCAAAGCCGAAAAGCCCAGCAACAACAGCCATTTATTTATTAATATCACCATTAAAACAATATATTTTACAGTTACAAAAGTCTGGATTAATTTGGCAAATCAGCAGACCGTCATAAAGATATTTCTCACAATGTTGCCTGCTGCAAAAACTGACGAATTTTAATTACTAAAAGATGCAGGAGTTCAATTTCTATTTTGGTTTAGGCTGGGAACATATTATCAGCAAAGATGCGCTGGACCACCAGTTGTTTATTGCAGCATTAGTGGCTATTTACCTTTTCGGCAACTGGAAACAGGTGCTTATCCTGGTTACCGCTTTTACAATCGGCCACTCATTAACACTTGCCTTAAGTGTGCTGGATATTTTCAGGCTTAACAGCAACCTGGTAGAATTCCTGATTCCCTGTACAATCGTTATCACAGCAGCAAGCAACCTTTTTATCAAGGATTTTTCGCTTAAGTCTATAAGAATAAACTACCTGCTGGCATTAGTTTTCGGATTGATTCACGGAATGGGTTTTGCCAATTCCATCCGGTTTATGATGGCAGATGACCAGAACCTTGTGTGGAGCCTGCTTGGGTTTAACGTGGGGCTTGAAGCGGGACAAATAGTAGTTGTTCTCATTTTATTAATTCTGGCGCATATTGTTATTGAATGGATGAAGGTAAAGCGTAAAGATTGGGTTCTCGTTTTATCAGCAGGTGTGTTCAGTTTCTCCCTATACATGGCAATCACAAGAGTTTCATCATTATAAAAAAACCAACAGAAATATGAATAAGCTTATTGGAAGTTTCCTTTTCTCCTGTTTTGTTTTGAGCAATGTATTGGCACAAAACACCCAAAACAATCCGGGAAGCAATCACGGAAACAAATTTGAGCAAATGGGCAATATCCTTGCCTCACCGAATGAATACCGGACTGCCAGTGGTGCACCAGGTCCAAAATACTGGCAGCAAAAATGCGACTATGACATTAAGTGTGAACTGGATGAAAAAAATCAGAAACTGACGGGAAGCGAAACAGTAACATATTTCAATAACTCTCCAAACACACTTACTTACCTGTGGCTTCAGTTAGACGAAAACCAACACAGCAATCTTAATAATGCAAACTACCAGCGCAGCAACCCGATGAGCAGGCAGACAAATCCGGCACAATTAGATGATGTACTGAATGCTGGCGAAAATAATGGCTATGGATTCAATATTCTTTCGCTTACAGATGTTGCAGGCAAGAAATTAGGTTATACCATTAATAAAACAATGATGCGGGTTGAATTACCTGTTCCGCTAAAACCCGGACAACGGTTTTCCTTCAAACTCGACTGGAATTTTAATATGGTGAACAGGATGCGTAGAGGTGGCCGCGGCGGCTATGAGTTTTTCCCGGAAGATGGCAATTACATCTTCACGGTTACCCAATGGTATCCCAGGCTTTGTGTATATAGTGACTTTAAAGGCTGGCAGCATGCACAGTTTACCGGCACCGGTGAATTTGCACTGACATTCGGCACTTTTAAAGTGCAAATGACAGTACCCGCCGACCATGTGGTGATGGCAACCGGCGAATGTCAAAACTATGCTTCGGTATTGAGCCCGGCTCAAATGGCGAGATGGACAAAGGCACAAACTGCAGCAGAACCAGTTGAAGTGGTAACATTAGACGAAGCAAAGACTGCAGAGAAAAATGGCCCTGCACTGATTGCATCAGCAACTCCAAAAAAGAAGACATGGATATTTAAAGCAGAGAATACAAGAGATTTTGCCTGGGGCTCTTCCCGCAAGTTTATATGGGATGCAAAAGCCACAAAAGTGGAAGGAAAGAATGTGATGTGCATGAGTGCTTACCCAAAAGAATCGTATGGCTTATGGAGAAAGTATTCAACCAAAGTGGTAGAGCATACTATTCAGACCTATTCCAAATTTACCATTCCTTATCCCTATCCTGTTGCACAGAGTATTGAAGCATCAAGCGGAATGGAATACCCAATGATTTGTTTCAACTATGGCCGCACAGAAAAAGACGGCACTTACAGCGAAGGAACCAAAAACGGAATGATTGGCGTTATCACCCATGAAGTAGGCCATAACTTCTTCCCCATGATTATCAACAGTGACGAACGCCAATGGGCCTGGATGGACGAAGGTTTTAACACATTTGTAGAATACCTTGCTGAAGAACTATGGGACAATAAGTTTCCAAGCCGGAAAGGATCTGCTGCTTCCATTGTTGATTATATGAAGCTGCCTAAAGACCAGCTTGAACCTATAATGACAAACAGTGAGAATATTATCAACTATGGCAACAATGCGTATTCCAAACCAGCATCTGCCCTTAATATTCTCAGAGAGACTGTTCTTGGCCGTCAGCAATTTGATTATGCCTTCAGGGAGTATGCCCGCCGCTGGGCATTTAAACACCCAGAGCCTTCTGACTTTTTCCGCACAATGGAAGATGCTACCGGCGAAGACCTCGATTGGTTCTGGAGAGGCTGGTTTTACAGTACTGATGCCTGCGATATATCGTTGGATACGGTAAAAAGAGCTATTCCAGACCTGGAAGCAAAACCAACCGAAACACAAGAGATGACAGTAAAACGCAGTGTTGAGAAGCCTGCACAAATTTTATACGACGACATCAGCAAGCAAAGAAACCGTGAAGATGAAACTATTGTTTTCAGAACTGACGCAGACACCACACTCCGTGATTTTTACTGGCGTTATGCCCGGGGTATCGAACCATATGATACAGCAAAATATGAAGTAACGATTCCGGGAAGAAAAACTGAGGGGCTTACTGCCGAAGAAAAAGAGAAATACAAAGACATGAACATGTATGAACTCACCTTCAGTAATAAAGGTGGGCTTGTAATGCCGATTATTATTGAGTGGACTTACAAGGATGGCAGTAAAGAGATTGAAAAAATCCCTGCACAGGTGTGGCGGCATAATGAAAATAAAGTTGTAAAGACTTTCATCAAAAGCAAAGAAGTAACATCTGTAAGGCTTGACCCCAACAGGGAAACAGCAGATATAAACGAAAGCAACAACTCCTGGAATGTAAAAGAAGAGCCTTCAAAATTCAGCATTTTTAAAGAAAACATGGGCCGGAGCAGAAGAGGTGGCGGTGGAATACCCGGAGGCGCCGGAGTAAACCCCATGCAAAAAGCCCAGGAGAAAAAGGGATTTTAATGATTTCGATTCTCTGATATGTTTAATGGTACAGCGGGCAGTTTTACTGTCCGCTTTTTTTATCTTTATTGTATGAGAAAGACAGTAGTTTCTTTAGTATTCCTGCTTGCATTAAAAACAACTTATGCCGCATCCGTAGATACAGTGAGTATTTTCAGCAACGCCATGAAAAAGAGTAATAAGTGTGTTGTGATAAAACCTGGTGGTTACAAGAAAGAAAAGGATGGCTTCCCCGTTGTTTATTTACTGCACGGCTATGGAGGCGATTATGCCAACTGGGTGAAACGGGTACCAGAGTTAATGCAACATGCAGATGAATTAAGGCTGATAATTGTATGCCCGGACGGGAGCAAAGGAAGCTGGTATATTGACAGTCCGGTTGACAGCAGTATGAGATTTGAAACTTATGTTGGTAAAGAAATCCCAGAATACATTGATGCAAATTATAAAACCATCAAAGACAGAAAAGCAAGGGCAATAACCGGCCTTAGTATGGGCGGCCATGGCGGATTGTTTCTTGGCTTTCGCCATGCAGAAACATTTGGTGCCTGTGGCAGCATGAGCGGCGGAGTGGATATCAGGCTCTATACCAAAAACTGGGATTTGCAAAAGATCATCGGCGATACTGCCACCCATGCCGCTGACTGGAATAATCTGACTGTTACTAATGTAATAGAAAACAAACTGGTACAGCCGCTTGCCATAATGATTGATTGCGGAACAGATGATTTCTTTTATGCAGTGAACAGGGCTTTACATGAAAAAATGCTAACACGCAAGATTGCCCATGACTACATTGAAAGACCAGGAAAACATGACTGGAACTATTGGAGAAATGCGGTCAAATATCAATTGCTTTTCTTTAAAGAGTATTTTAATTCAAAATAAAAAGGAGCCCGAAAGCTCCTTCTGATATTCACAGTCTATTCTGTTAACCTAAATCCAGTTCTTCTTTTGGCAATGGTTTCATGCAGAAGAACCAGTCTTTACAATAAACATTCTCGTCTTTTCCATCCATTCTCTCTTTGGCAACGCCACAACTATTAGCAGGCGGAACGATTACATCCTCTCCCGGTCTCCAGTCAGCAGGTAATGCCACCGCATGTTTGTCAGCAGTCTGTAAGCCAATGATAACCCTTTTCAGTTCATCAAAGTTGCGACCAAGCGAAAGCGGATAATAAATCATAGCCCTGATGATACCTTTGGGGTCAATAAAGAACACAGCCCTTACCGCTTTGGTACTGCTCTCGTTTGGCTGAATCATACCATACTTTGCAGCCACATCCATTGTAATGTCCTCAATAAGGGGAAACTTAACCTCGACATTCTTCATGTCCCTGAACTCAATTTTCTCCTTAATGGTACGAAGCCATGCGATATGACTGTATAATCCATCAACACTCAATCCTACCAGTTGTGTATTCAGTTTTGCAAATTCATCTTCCATCTTTGCAAACGTCATAAACTCGGAAGTACAAACCGGGGTAAAGTCTGCCGGGTGGCTAAACAGGACTACCCACTTACCACTATAATCTGCCGGAAACTTAATATTGCCTTGTGTGGTTACCGCTTCAAAATAAGGAGCAGGGTCGCCAATGCGGGGCATGCTTACTGTTGTTCTTTCATCTGTCATGGTTATAATATTTTTGGATAAATAAATGTGATTAGTATGCTGCAAAGTAAGTGCTGATAAATACCGGTTCCTATGACTAATGTCACAATATCTTTCCTATCGTAATAAGAACCGCAATTTATTTTGTTCCGGGATTATAAGTCACATCCACAGTCTCAAACTCGCCATAACAGAAATCTCCATCCGGGTAAGTGTAAACTGTTTTTGCAAAAGCCGGAAGCCTGTATCCGTTTATTTCTCTGTAATTGCTGAGCGGAGTTGACCATCTTAAGCGTTTCATGGTCCCATCGCCCATGTCAGCATACCTGTCATCTGATGTGAAATTAACCAACTCTCCTTTGTCATTAAACTGTAACCATGCCACCACAGTAATGCCATTATTTGTAAAAACAACTTTTGCTTTCCCTGAATCTGCTTGCTCCCATTTTATACGATTATCAATTAATGTGGCTGGTGCCATGCAACACATGTCATTAAGCAGTGTAACCGTTTCTGCAGTATCCATTTGCGGGCCGTCCTGGTATTGCACCCTGAATAAAGAAAAAAGCCTGATATCCATACTGGCATCGCCACTATTATAACGGTGATAACCGGCAACAGGCAGTGCTTTCATTGTTGCCCTCATGAAGAAAAACCATTTCGCCGACTTGACAAAATTGTGTTGCTCCGAGGTAAACGACATCCATCCTGATTTTTCATCTTTGCGGATGCGGCCTTTAAACTCCACCCTGAAATTTTCAATCTTAGGTTTATTCAGCGAACCTGTATAACGGAGATACTGTTGTACCACCGGAGGAAGTGAAAAAATATCACTCTCAGTAAGTAAAGAAGAGGTTACTGTATTTTCATGAAACCCTTGTCTTACGTCTTTCAAATACTTCTCATGAAAACTCCAGGCGGCTGCGCCGGTAACAACCACAATCAGCACAATAATATTGGCTGCAGTACCTGCCTTTGCATCAGACCAATTTGCAATAATGAGATACTGCGAAAGAGCAATACCAAATACAGCAATTAACCACCAATGCCAGCTATTAAAGAAAAAGTAAAAAGCAGCAGCAACAAGCAATGATGCAGAAAGCAACCACATTACTCCATTAGTTTTTGAAATAGATGCCGTTAACTGATGAACCGTGGCAAGATTAAAGGCTTTTGTAAAACCTATCAGATGAATAAGCCCATGAACAACCAGAAGCAAAAGAAAGAAAACCCTAAACATAGAAAAGAATTTAACAACAAGGTTACTCAGCTAAACAGCAGAATAAAATGATTGTGAACCAGTACAAGATTGACATTACTCATAACCGGCCGGAATTTTTTTCTGTTAACACAATATGAAACCTCAGTTCCGTATTTGCCTTACCTTTAGACTCTCAATTCAGTTTATGAGCAGTAAGTACCCGGTAAGATGGAGTTGCCTCATCAGAAACATTTTTATCCTCCTTTCTTTTATCCTTATCACTATATCCTGCAGAAGAAATAATTCTCTGCCTGTAAACCCAAATCCGCCTGCGGATACATCACTTCAGCTATTTCAACTGGCAGACCTGCCCCAGATGTACTTAGAAATTTCAGCGCAGCAATGGGATTCACTTCTCGTACATTTTGACCAAAATCCGATGAATGAAGAATATATTGTATCAGAATACAGGTTTGTCCTTGGCGGAAAGAATATACCGCTTGACAGCATTGGTATCCGCATAAGGGGCAATACAAGCCGTCGGAGGCCTGAAGGAAGCACCGGTCAGTTGCATAGCACTCAAAATCCTGACTGGCACCATGCTCATTTTACACTCAATTTCTCCAAATACAGAAAAAGCCAGCGGTTTAACAGCCTTGAAAAAATAAACCTGAAATGGTTTAAGGATGACGCCAACTATGTAAGAGAAATTTACTGTTACGACCTGTTTAAAAGATATGGCGTTTGGACAGCACCCAAAGCATCGTATTGCCGGCTGATGATTCATGTTAAAGGCGATCCGCAACCTGCCTACTTTGGTATTTATAGCATGATTGAGAGTGTTGACGAAGACTATCTTACTGCAAGAAAAGACAAATGGGGCATAGATACCGGATACTTGTGGAAAGGCGGATGGGCCGGCAGCCTAAATGCCAACATGGTGCAGACATCAAGCATAGGTGTGGAAGATGTAAAACTGAACCCGGCTCTCTCTAAATACTATGCATACGATTTAAAAACTAAAAAGAAAGAACTCAGCACTGCAAAAACACAACTCATCACTTTTATCCAGGAACTGAATAGCAAAACAGGAACAGAATTTGAAACCTGGATTGCTCAAAAGATGGATGTGCCCTTGTTCTTAAAAACATATGCAGTAAATGTGATGGTGGGCATGTGGGATGACTACTGGGCAAATGGAAACAATTATTATTTCTATTTTGACAAAAGTGGGAAAGCCTGGTTTATTCCGTATGACTACGACAATACTTTAGGCACCTCCTACTTTTTTAACGCTGGCACACAGGATATGCTGCGATGGGGAAATATGGCAGAACGGCCATTAATAACCAAAATCCTTCAAATAGACAGTTACAAGAACCTTTACAAATCATATTTAAAAGAGCTAGCGGATGACAGCAAATCGTTTTTCGGCTATACGGCAAGCCTGCAACGCATCAACCAATGGCAGCAGCTCATCGGGAACTATATAAGTAACGATACCGGAGAAGACATGGTTATTGAAGACAAGCCTGCGCCGTGGGGCAATGCTCCCTTTTACAGACTCAAAAGCGGAAACGATCTTGGAGGCACCAGCGGAATTGCTAACTTCTTTACAACCAAGGCGAAACAAATAACCTGGTAGTAAAGCCTCCCTAACCCAGCCGGTGAAATTGTTAAAATTTTGCTATCCTGACAAAGTATTGTAACAAAATACGAAATTCATCGTATTAAATACGAAATACAAATTCTATAACACAAAATTAAGATTATGAAATTCAAAACCAGCTTTGCCGGAGTTGCAGCTACAGTTGTTGCCATTGCCGGATTATCATTTATGCTTATCTCATGGGATTACTCGCCGGACAAATACCAGTTTGCGGGAAACCAGCAGAAAAATGACACAATTCCACCTCCGAAGATCAAAATTGAAAATCCGGATGTAAACATTGATCTGGAGATAAAGAATGCCATGCAAGAAGTGGAGAAAGCCCTGAAAGAGTTTGATGCTTCGAAAATTCAGGCAGAAATCAGCAAAGCATTGAAAGAAGCAGATATGGAAAAAATAAAGGCAGAACTAGATGCTTCACTGGCTAAAATTGACGGAGAAAAGATAAAGGCAGAAATTGAAAAAGCATTAAAAGATATAGACTTTGAAAAGATAAAAGCAGAACTAAAAGAAAGCCTCGAAAAAGTGGACATGGAAAAGATAAAAAGAGACCTTGACATGGAGAAGCTAAAAGAAGAACTAAAAGGGCTTAAAAAAGAACTTGAAAAACTGGGGCCGGAAATAAAAGAGTCGCTGCAGAAAGCCAAAGTTGAGTTGGAGAAAGCAGGTGAAGAACTAAAAGCATTCAAAGATTTTATTGATGGACTTGAACAAGACGGACTTATCAGTAAAAAAGATGGTTATTCCATAGTTCATAAGGACGGAGATTTGATTATCAACGATGTTAAGCAGCCAAAAACAGTCTACAAAAAATATCGCACCTACCTGGATAAACACAAATCGTTTGAGATAAACAATAAGAAAAAAGCCGAAATACAAGCCGATTAGCTAAGAGAGATAAACAATGCAAAGAATCACTCAGCCCCGCTCAGGGGCTGTTGTGTTTTATCAGGATGATTGTTTGAAGTGATTGGTATATTTGCTGTTGTCTTGTCGATATATCAGAAATAGCAATACCGATTCTTCATTTGTTCAATCTTTAACAATGAACCGCCTGATTATCTTTCTTGCTTTGTTGCTTTCAGCAGGAATAGCCAAAGCTTACGAACCCCGAAATTTTCTCCAAAAAAAAGCCAGTCTGCAACAGGTAAAAACAATGCTGGTGTCAAAATCAGAATGGATTAAATACCCTGCCTATACTAACCGTGAAGGATGGGACAAGATTACAGGATCGCTTAAAGAGAAAATAATTGAAGGCGGAGAATCCTGCCTTACCTACACATGGAAAGTAGTGACAGCCTCCGATTACCTGGAATACGAACGCAGCGGCAGCCGCACTGCGATGGAAAACCCTTTTGGCTCGAATAACAAAGCGATGAGCTATCTTGTGTTTGCTGAATTAGCAGAAGGAAAAGGCCGGTTCATTAACCAGAAAGTAAATGGTGTATGGTATTCATGTGATATGTCATCATGGGTATTATCGGCACATCTTCCGGCACAAAAATCAGGACGGACACTGCCAGATTTTAATGAACAGATTATTGATCTCACTTCTGCCGAACTGGGATCTTTTTACTCATGGATATATTATTTTTTCCATGATGAGTTTGACAAAATAAACCCTGTCATATCTGCGAGACTGAAATTAACAATACAACAGCGCATTTTACAACCATATATCGAACGCAGTGATTACTGGTGGCAGGCATTAAGCAAGCCCGGTGTGCTCGTAAATAACTGGAATCCCTGGTGCAATTTCAATGTGCTTACCTGCTACCTTTTGATGGAAGACGACATCGACAAATTATCCACCGCTGTATATAAAACCATGCAGAGTGTTGATGAGTTTATTAATTATGTAAAGGAAGATGGGGCCTGTGAAGAAGGTCCATCATACTGGGGGCATGCAGCAGGAAAACTATATGACTATTTGCAAATGCTTAGTAATGCAACCAATGGCAAGATCAGCCTGTTTGATGAACCTATGATAAAGGATATGGGTGAGTATATTTCGAGAAGCTATGTCGGCAACGACTGGGTAGTAAATTTTGCAGATGCCTCTGCGAAGGCAAGCGGTAATGCAGGCATCATTTTCCGCTATGGGAAAGCTGTAAAAAGCGACGAAATGAAACAGTTTGCGGCTTACCTCGTTAAGAAAACAAAAGGAAAGAACGAATTTTCTGACACCAGAGATTTTTTCAGAACAATCGAAAATATTATTACTTACGACGAACTGAATAATACCATCCCTTCACTCACATCTCACCCTTATACATGGTATCCGAAAACAGAATTCTGTTATATGCAGAACAGGCAAGGCTTCTTTATTGCTGCCAAAGCCGGTTTTAACAACGAAAGTCATAACCATAACGATGTGGGAACTTTCTCACTGTACGCAGATACTATTCCATTTTTCATAGACGCTGGCGTTGGCACTTATACCCGGCAAACTTTTAGCAGTGAACGATACACCATCTGGACTATGCAGAGCAATTACCACAACCTGCCGGTGATAAACGGGGAGTCGCAGCAGTTTGGCGCTGAATACAAGGCCAGGGATGTAAAGTTTGACCCAAATAAAAAACTGTTCAGCATGGATATAGCCGGGGCATATACCGATACATCTGCTGCGCAAAGCTGGATTCGCAGTTATACATTGAAAGAAGATGCCCTCATAATTGATGATGTATTCATGCTAAAGAATATGAGGACAAATAATGTCATTAACTTTCTTACCTGGGCGGAACCAGATATTTCAAAGAATGGCGTTGTGCTGCTTCAAAAGAGCGGAACTATACTACAGCTAAAATATGATGCCGGCATTTTTGCTATAAAAAAAGAAACAATCCCGCAAACGGATAAAAGACTTACTGCCGTATGGGGTGATAATCTGTACCGCTTTTCGCTGATTGCGAAAAAGAAACAACTAAAAGGAACGTATCAGTTTGTTATCAAAAAAGGATAACCAGCAAATTAAAGATACTGGTTATCTACCAGCCATTTTGCTATTCTTTTAATAGTAAACTGGTTCTTGTCAATACTTGCATCAGCAATCAGAATTTTTTCCTGCTGTGGAATTGGCACTGTTCTTTTTAAATTATCCTTTGCAGTAAACAGCTCCATATTCTGTGCATTATTGCCACCGGCAAAAGATACTTTAGCAATAATAACACCTGATGGCAATGTGAATTCGTAATGGTCAAGGCCATTGCCGGAACCGGTTGGTTTAAAGTTGCCGATTATTTTACTGTTCTGCTCGATAGTTTTATCTTCTTTCAGGCTTACAGGCCATGCTTTGTTTCTGGATACAAGAGTATAATCAACCGCAATACGTGGGCTGGCACCATTGGTTGCAATAAACTGTTTTACCTTGCTTTCGTCCACCTTGTCATTCACCAGTATGCCACTGCCGCCAACAAGCTTTGCAAAAGATTTCTCCTGGCTAAGTGAGGAGACTTTAAATATCCCCACCTGGTTAGCAGTCAAAAAAGTAAACCTGTAAAACAGGTACGAGTTATCATTTTTGTCCGCTTCGAACTCGGTAGCTGGTACAGCTGTAATAATTTTCTCACCAGAAATTGAAAACACATCGAAAAGCTTAGTAAGCCCAAAATTCTGCTTGGTCACTTCCACTTTTGCATAATCCTTTCCATCCACCAGTATCATACCTTTTTTATACTCTACATCCTGGGCCAGGGTAACAGAAGCTAAAAAACATATGCTTAGCAAAGTTGTCAATTTCCTCATAAAAAATATTTAGGGTTCAAGATAAGAAGAAAGACAATGAGAAAAGCTGTTTCCTCAGAAGAAAGTAATAACTGCTTCGATAACCCTTCAACTGCCAAAGCAACAACCCGATATTCTATAAGCCTGCGGGTATCTTAATTTTCCGTTTTATCATTTCTTCCTTGAGCTTTTCCGGCAGACCGGGCCGGCAATTACAGTTTTTCTGGTGTTCGATATGCCAGTCAATACGTTGCTGAAGTGTGGGGTTTTTAGGCATCCGGTTATTCTTATGCCAGTCTGCATTCAGGCGGGGTTTTGTTTGCATAACCAGTTTTAAAGACAAATATCTATTTCCAGGGCAAGGCTATGCAATGATTTTTATCAGCACAGCAGATGAAAGAAGTTCACCTACTTCTGTATCCGGTAGCACCATCTGAACAGTTTATCCTCAAAATCAAATGGAGTAGTGACTTTTGTAATATCCTGTATAGATGCCGCATGTATTGATGGAGCATCCAACTGAAACCTTCTGAAGTTAGTACTGAAATACAAAACTCCTCCCGTTCTCAATGTACGCAGGCAATCGTTGATAAGTTCAGCATGGTCCCGCTGTATGTCCAGAATATCATCCATACGCTTACTATTGCTGAAAGTAGGAGGATCCATTACAACTATGTCAAAGTAGCCGGCCTCTGCAGTTTTCAGGAATTGCTTTACATCAGCATGTATAAACCGATATCTGTTATCATCAGTAAAACCGTTTTGCTCTATATTACGCTGTGCCCAATGCAGGTAGGTCTTTGACAAATCCACAGTTACCACTTCTTCGGCTCCACCTGCCGCAGCATATACCGAGAATGAACCGGTATAGGCAAACAGGTTCAGTATCTTTTTTCCGCTGCTCTGCTCTTTTACCATTTGTCGTGTTAGGCGATGATCAAGGAAAAGGCCGGTGTCCAGGTAATCGCCAAGGTTAACCAGGAACTTAAGGCCATTTTCTTCCACCACAAACTCTTTCTGTTTTGCATCCAGTTTCTGGTATTGGCCCAGCCGCCCGGGCTTGCGTTGCCGCAGCTTCAGGAAAATATTGTCCTTCTCCGCCTGCATCACTTCTGCAACTACAGCAAGGGTTTCCTCCATCCAGACGTCATGCTCCTGTTCTGTCATGCCATGACGGCGCTTGTATTCGGCCACATATATCTTATCACCATACAATTCAATACACAGAGGGAATTCCGGCAGGTCATGGTCGTACATCCGCCAGCAAGTGATTTGCTGCCTGCGGGCCTGTTTGCCAAGATGCCGAAATACTTTTTGCAACCTGTTGCGTAGCATTATGAATTTCTCTTCGTTCATACTTCTAAAACTTTTGCGAAATTCGCATTTCGTTCCGACAGTTATAAGGATAACTTTGCAAATATTTTATGTACGCAGTAGTTGATATAGAAACCACCGGAGCATATGCCGCCGCCAACGGCATCACCGAAATATCGGTGTATGTCTTTGACGGGCAAAAAATAATTGAGCAATTTGAAACACTGGTCAATCCCGGACAGCCTATTCCATACTACATTCAAAGCATGACTGGCATCACCGATAAAATGGTGGCCACTGCTCCCCGTTTCGAAGAAGTGGCTGAAAAAGTATTTTCACTGCTGCATGACAAAATATTTGTTGCTCATAACGTAAGCTTCGACTATTCTTTTGTAAAAAGCCACCTGAAGCAATCGGGTTTTGAACTGAACACCAAAAAACTTTGCACGGTGCGGATGGGCCGCAAAATTTTTCCCGGACTTCCTTCTTACAGCCTGGGTAATCTTTGCCGGTCTCTCGGCATTACAATCTACGACCGTCACCGGGCAGGTGGTGATGCAGAAGCTACTGTAAAAGTGCTGCAGCAACTGATAGAGAATGACAATGATGACCATATCCAGAAAAGTTTGCAACGTAATTCAAAAGATGCAATCTTGCCACCTAATGTTCCCAAAGAACATTTTGAGCAACTCCCTTACACACCCGGTGTATATTACTTCCATAATGCAAAAGGCAAGGTTGTTTATGTAGGCAAAGCAACTAATATCCGTTACCGTGTAAACAGTCACTTCAGCAATAATTCTGAGAGCAGGCAAAAGCAGAACTTTATGCAGCATGTGTACAGCATCAGTTATCAAAGCTGCGCCACTGAACTGATGGCCTGCATACTGGAATCAGCCGAAATAAAGAAAAGATGGCCGGTGTTTAACTCATCCCAAAAAAGGTGGGAAGACACTTACGGCATTTATATGTATGAAGACCAGAAAGGCTATTTAAGGCTTGCCATTGATAAAAACAGAAAACGGCTGAATCCGGTTTATACTTTTCATTATTTAGTTGATGGTCATGCCATCCTCAGAAAATTGATAAGGGACTACAACCTTTGCCCGAAACTTTGTTTTCTTCAAAAAGACCCCGGCAGTTGTGAAGGGATTGAGGATGGCTATTGCAAGGGAGCCTGTGAACAAGCGGAGTCAACAGCAGCATATAACGAAAGAGTAATCAATGCCGCTACTTCACTGCGGCGACAGCCGACATTTGCCATTATTGATGCTGGACTAAACGGAGACGACAACTCCTGGATACTGGTGGAAAAAGGGAATTTTTATGGTATGGGGTACATCCCCGCAAGTGAAGGGGCAAAAGATATTCTGAAACTCAAAGAATATCTTACCCAATACAGGGAAAACAGCTTCATAAGAAACCTGGTGCATGGATATGCAGCGAGGTTCCCCCAAAAAATTATCCATCTTGGTATATAGAATCTATTTCTGTTAATTCTGATAAGCAGGCCCGATTTCTCCCTTGTATCCTTTATTTTTGACGACTTAACAACATATATACAAAATGAAGAAACTGATTATCTGTTCTGTCATTACTGCATTATCTGTATCTGCCTTTGCCCAACCAGGCACAAAACCTGCTTACAAACCGGCCACTAAAACGCCGGTACCTGCTATAAAAACAGTCCCACAAGTACAGCTTAAAAACATCAGCGACTCTATCGGCTATGTTTTTGGTGTCAATATTGGAAATTTTTACAAACAGGCAGGGATTAAGAAGATAAACACTGCAATTATCTCGAAAGCCATTAAAGATTTTTGGGGCGACAGTGCCAGGATAATGAGCCCTGCCGATGCCGACAATTTCCTTAATTCAGCTATTTCCCGCATTAAAGCAGCTGAAACAAAAAGGAAACAGGTACTGCAGATACAGAACAAAATCATTACTGACGCAAAGAATCCGGCTTTTGCTTTGAAAGGAGCGAACGATACCATGAGTTATGCCATCGGAATCAGTATTGCCAATTTCTTCAAACAATTTGGTATTAAAGACATAAATACCAATACTGCAGAATATGCCATCAGCGATATTCTGATAAAAAAGAAACAACTGATAAGCGATGAAAATGCCAATGCGCTGATGAACGCATATATATCTAAACTACAAGCAGAGAAATCAGAAAAGGTTATCCAGGAAGGAGAAGCTTACCTGGCTCTTAACAAAACAAGACCGGAAGTAAAAGTTACAGAAAGCGGTTTACAATACGAGATTTTAAAAGACACAACAGGACCCAAACCCGCACCCACCGACACAGTTACAGTTCATTATATGGGTACTTTCATAAACGGAAGCAGTTTCGATAATTCTTATTCAAGAGGCGCACCAACTTCTTTCCCGCTGAACGGTGTAATAAAAGGATGGACCGAAGGCTTGCAACTGATGAGCCCCGGGTCGAAATTCAAGTTCTTTATTCCTTATACCCTGGCCTACGGACCTACAGATTTTATGTCAATACCAGGTGGTTCCATGCTGATATTTGAAGTTGAATTGCTTGAAATAAAGAAAGCTGAGGTTAAGAAAACGGAGTAGCTATAGCAAAAGCTTAGTAAAAGAGGCGGCAGATATACACTGCCGCCTCTTTAATTTCAGATTATTGAAATACCTCTTTCAGGTAAGCCGTATTCGCCCCATAATTATATTTTGTGTCAGAAGGCTTTTTAGCATCCCTGCTGCGTTCAATAACCAGCCAGCCGGTGTAGCCTATATCATCCAAACATTTTTTTATCTTATACATATCAATTTGAGGGTCGTTTTGCAGCCATACACTGTCTTTATTGCTAGCATGTATCATGGCAATTCTTTCTTTGCCCAAAATTTTCAATTCGCTGATTAAATCCCTGCCTTCTTTTAAGGGGTTGCTGAAGTTGAAGTAAATCTTTATAGCTGGCGAACCTATTTCTTTCAACAACTGCACTTCTTCTTTTGCAGATAAAGCCGTTTCAATACCGATAACCACCCTTGCTTCCTGTGCCATTTGGCCGGCTACTTTTAATCTTGCCACAACAGAATCCCTCTCTGATGGTGTCTTCTTTAAATCGCACTGCACACCCAATGGCAGGAAAGCTGTCTTCACGTTCATTAATTGCATCGTTTTAATACAATCTTCAATACTGCGTTTGTATTCTTCTCTGCCGCAAAAAGACTGTGCATAATAACCCGTCATGGCAAGAGAAAATATCTCCACTTTATTCTCCTTGGCTGTTCTTAAAAACTGGTTACGGACAGAGTCTATCAGCAGCACATTGTCGAAAGTGGGACGATTGCCCAAGCCACCCATATCCACTTCCACACCATCAGCTTTTAGTTGTGCAGTTAATGTGATTGCTCCCAGTTTCTGCCTCTTCAACAACATTAAATCAATCAGGCCAATTTTGTAGCGTTGATTTGCCCTCGCTTTTTCTACTTCGTCGTAATACAGTTTCCGGATATTATCAAAACCTTTTACTGCATTCACAGGAAGATTCTCTCCTTTATTTCCAAAAACATAAAAGGCGTTTTCTGGTTCGACAGTAATGGCAGTATCAACAATATTGCCGTCAGCAGTTTGAATAGCCTTTAAATTCAGCTTAAGGTGCTTTGCAAAAAACTCATACACCGCTTTGCGTTTACTGAAGCCAAAATCATGTTTCTCACTGGGCAGATGCACATTAATAAGATTATCACTCTTTCCATACCAGCCGTAAATTTTCTGCAAGTACAGTAAATCATGCTCAGGCATCCGGTCTGTCCAGTCGCCGCCATCACTCACCACCAATTGTGGTTGCGGTGCGGCCATGGCAGCAATTTCCAGGTTATCAGTACGGCCCATGCAGCCGTGTACATCTTGTCCGCTTTCGCAGGGGCAACCACCGTAGAAATAGGAAGAAAGATTTACTACAGGTGCTGACACTTTTATTCTTTTATCTAACGCAGCCATAAACACTGTGTGTGTACCACCGCCACTGCCGCCAACTATAGCCACACGGCTGGTGTCCGCATCTTTTTGTGCAAGCAGATAATCCAGTATACGTATGCTGGCTAATGTTTGCAATGTCATTGCAAGGCTTTGGCGGTGATCTTCAAAGTTTACCTGCAACAAAGATTCGCCATAAGCAAACATGTCGTAATTAAACAGCATTCCCCCCATTTTTGCAATAGCTGCTGATGTGTACTGGCAATCGGCACGGTAGCGGTGCTTCTCCCAATGCCCTTGTGGATGCAGCACCACTGGAATTTTACCTTTGAATTTTTCAGGTTTGTATAAAGAACCATTAACCCATACCCCAGGCAGGATTTCGATTGCTATGTTCTCGATGGTATAACCATTTTGTTTTCTGAAGTTAGCCCTGACAGGCTGTGAATTTGGCCTTGCGGGCAAATGTGTTAGCTGTAATGCCTCCAGCAGGCAGGGTTTTAAATCTGCTTTACGTTTCTCCCATTCCTGCACAGTCTTGTATTGTGAGGCAATGCGGTCGAGTTCAGCCCAACCATCTTCAGCACTCCAGCGGTAGTACTCATAATTACTCAGCTTATATACTTTATCCTTCTCCTTTTTAACTTTCATTTCCAGCGGCTTCAGGATATTATCCAGAGTAACTTCAACATCAGTCCGGTACTTCCAGTCGGCATAGGTCACCTTTTTATTGGCAACCATGCTGTCAACGTACTTTATCTGTACTCCAAATTTTTTTTGAATGTCGTTGAGAACTTCTTTGAGGGGTTTGGCGAATTGATTTTCGGTGTTGAGTTGTGCATTGAGCCACAAAGGCGCAAAACCAAGGAGAAACAGGTAGGATTTCACGCAGCGAACGCTGCGGTTTCGCTGCGACCGCTGCGAGGGAATAGCTGAATAGCGAACAGAACCCTGAAGTGTGCGACGCAACAATGATGATAGTAGTAATGCAGATGACTTCATAAAAAAATATTTACTGCTCATTTTCATTATTTCGATTTTGCTTCCAACTGCTGTACAGCAGATTTTTCTCCAACACTGGCTTCGGAAAAAATAAACTGGCAGCATAGCCCACTACAATTACAACAATATGGCTATAAACACCGAGCATAAGTTTATGGTGTGTAAAGTTAAAATTACCTAAATCCAGCAGCAATTTGGGATTTTTAATCCCAACAGGAGTGCTGGTAAGGAAAGCCCAGGCAGTAAATAATATGCAGGTAATGATGCCGATGTTTACACCCTGCCTGTTGGCTCTTGCACTAAAAAGACCTAATAAAAAAATACCTACTATACCTCCGGAGAAAATGGCATAGATGGTGAAGATAATACCGAGCACACCTTCATTACCTGTAACAAGATATAAAGCACCGATAGCAATTGAGATGAGGCCAGATAATACAACAAAAAGCTTGCTGGTTTTTAAGTACTGCCCGTCACTTTTATTGGGGCGTAATTTTTTATAATAATCCTGAATACCGACAGCAGCCAGCGAGTTCAAATCTGCACTAAGGCTGCAAATGGCAGCACTTATAAGAGCTGCAACAATAAAACCAATAACGCCAGTGGGCAACTGAGTCATAATAAAATGCGGAAAAACAGCAGAGGCATTTGTACCTTCCGGCAAAGGATTTTGTTTATAGAAGACAAAAAGGGCTGTTCCGATAAACATGAAAATCGTCCAGATAGGAACGGTTAATGAAATGCCCAGAAAGGATGCTTTGATAGCAGCCTTATCAGTTTTAGCAGTAAGGTATCTTTGAACAACTGTCTGATCTGTCCCGTACTTCTGAACAGCATAAAAAGCACCGTTGATAATCATGACAATTAAGGTGAGCTGAGTAAAGTTAATATCATACGGGCCAAAACCGGCACGGTTATTCTCTGTTGCCACTTTTATTGCTTCAGGCACACCACCTTTAATAGAAAACAACAATACACCTAAACAAATAATGCCACTGGCAAAGAGCATGAATCCCTGGAATACATCAAGCCAGATGACAGCCTGCATTCCTCCCTTCAGGTTAACAATAACCAAAACGATACCTACAACAGCCAGGATAATAAATGGATTAATCGTTGTCATTTCGCTGATGGCAACAGCTATAAGGAAAAGAACCGTTCCCATGCCGGCAAACTGGCGGATAATGAAAGATGACGAGCTGTAATACCTTGCAAAACCACCGAATCTTTTCTCAAAGTATTCATAGGTACTTAACCCGATTACTTTACGGAACAAAGGAACAATGAACCAAATAGTTCCCAATAGTACAACCGGCACCATTAAGCCCTGTACCAGCAAAATCCAATTGCTGGTATAACCTTGTGAAGGATAACCAAGAAAAGTAACACTGCTGATAAGAGTGGACAATAAGGATAAGCCCAGTGCCCAAGCAGGAAAGTTTCCTTTAGAAAGAAAATAGTTCTCGGTTGTTTTTTGCCTGTTGGCAAACCGGAAACCAAGCCAAAGGGTGATACCTAAAACTATCAGTATGATAGCGTAGTCTATAAAGTGCAAATGGTTCATGCAATCGTGGCCTCCCCAAACCCCTCCGAAGGAGGGGCTTTAGACCCTGACAACTCAGGATTCTTTTAAATTGTGAATAATCGTTTTATTTCTTCTGGTAATTGATAACTACCCGGCTTTACCGTTATAAATAAATTGCCGACCTTCATTCTTACTACCCCCCTGCTTAGTTCATTTACCGGAATTATTTTTTTAATATCCAATTCTTCCAGTACTGCTGCGGCAGTTGAGCCACCCTCAATAAAAATTTCCTGCACTCCTGTTTCTTCAATCACCGCCCTGGCTGCTATTGCCATTTTTTTTCGCAACTCCTGCGCTGTTTTATCTGTTTCATCTACAGCAATAACCAACCTGCGTTTTGTCTCGATAATAGCTGCTGCCTGTTTGAGCCAGCTGTTATCCGCTTCATCGGTTAAGTACAAGACACATTGTTCCTGCTGGTATAACTGCCTGATAAATTTTCTTCGTTCTTCAATTGCTGTTCCGCAGATATACAGGTGTGGCCCTGGTATTTCAAAAGCTGGCAGGTTTGCAGCCTTGAATCTTTTTTCCAGCAAAGCAGTAAAGAAATCACCAGCTCCGGCCAGCAACCAGGAGCTATCAAGTTTGCCAGCCCATGTGTCAACATCTGCTTTAACCAATGCCTCGCCAACCACAATTCCATTTTCGGGTAATTCAGATGCTGGGGCCACTACTTTCACCTCATCATTCAGTATTTCTTTTACAACAGAACTACTGACAGGAAACTCAGGATCATTGGCAAAAGACGTTTCGTTGATTTTAACACCGTTCACAAAGTACTCCCCATGAACAACTGTTCTGCCCAACGATGGATTTGCTGGCAAAACAAAGGCCTTATTTAGCCCCATTTCCTGCATCTGCACTTTCAGTTCATCAACCACATAACCCCTCAGCACTGAATCAATCTTCTTGAAAACCAGCGAAGGATTCTTCGTTAATAATTGCTTTGAAATATCTGCAATCCTCCGGACAGCTTCTCCCCTCTTTATAGAGCGGCTATCAACAGAAATTATCATTACATCAGCGCTGCAATCGTTTACATCTCCGACTAACAACTCTGCACTTAGCCCATATCGCAATGAAATACCGGCTAGCTCAGCAGCACCTGTGAAGTCATCAGCTATAACAATAATCATCTCGTATGCTTTGCAAGTTGAACAGCACTTTCTATTGCGAGCAACATAGCATCGGGACTGGCTATTCCCTTGCCGGCTATCTCGAAAGCTGTACCATGATCAACTGATGTCCGAATGATTGGGAGTCCCAATGTTATATTCACACCTTTCACACTATCCATCTGCTGCTTTTCAGCATTCCACTTAAAACCGGCAAGTTTAAAAGGGATATGTCCCTGGTCATGATACATTGCCACCACACCACCATAAGCACCCTGTGCTGCTTTAGCAAACATTGTGTCAGGCGGCACAGGGCCTTCCACATCATAACCCAGCCGCTTTGCTTCTTCAATTGCAGGGGCAATTTCTTCAATATCTTCTATTCCAAACAAGCCATTATCCCCAGAATGAGGATTCAGTCCGGCAACGCCAATTTTCAAATTTGTTTTACCGAGGCGCTTCAGCCCGTCTATTATCAATTCTATCACCTGAATAATTCTATCTTTCTTCACCAAATCGCAGGCCTGCCGCAGCGACACATGTGTACTCACATGAATCACATTGATATTATCCTCTACCAGCAACATGGCGTACTTCTTTGTGCCGGTGTAATGTGCATATATTTCAGTGTGCCCTGCAAAATGATGACCAGCCTCGTTGATTGATTTTTTATTGATCGGACCGGTTACAGTTGCATCAACCTCTTTCGCTATGGCGAGTTCTATAGCCTTCTTTACGGCCTGAAAGCTGGCCTCACCACACATGGCATCAATTTTTCCAAATTCAAGCTTACTAACATCTAGGATGTTCAAATCAAAAACATCAATAGTCCCCATCTCAAATTTTGCATCCGCTATTTTATTTACTGCGTTCACATTCGCAGGCAACTGTAGTTTGGCAATAATTTGTTCAAATACTTTGGTATCTCCCACCAGCAGCGGTTTACATATTTCATAAACCTCCGGCCGCAATAATGCTTTTACTGCAATCTCCGGGCCAATGCTGGCCGGGTCACCCATGGTAATTGCCAATATAGGTCTGTTAGTCATATTTCAATTCATTTATCATTATAAGGCGGCATTACGTATTCCTCACAAATCCCTTTGGCTTGCATCAGCAATTTTAACGCATGCAAACTTTCTCCCAATGTACGGTTAGCCTGGTATAAAGCACCGTAATCGTCACTAAGCTTTTGCAAAGCATACAACCTTTCCTTGTCGCCTGATTTAAAGGCAGCAACCATATCCTCATAGATTTCAGGATTGATATTTCCCGTACTCGGCACTAATCCATCAGCCCCATTTAATAATGCTTCGGCACTTTTAGCTGCCCAGCCAAGGATGTAATGAAAGTTCTCCCGGTTGCGCCACAACTGCAATGCCTGTAACATTCTTTCTTCACTGCGTTCACTGTCTTTTAATCCCACAATATTTTTATGCTGGCTCAGTTCATCAATAACAGACAGAGGAATACTCATGTGAGTTGTAGCCGGGATATTGTAGATGAACAACGGTAATGAAATATTATCTGCCAGGCTGATGAAATAGTTCAGCATTTGCTTTTCTGTCAAAGCATAATAAGATGGCAGTGTTGCAACCACCACATCTACCTTATGAGCAGAACAGAATGCGGCAAACTCAATGCTCTCTGCCATGACATTACTGCCAATACCAGCATACAGCAGTGTTTCCTTTTTTTTATTTTGCTCTGCTGCCAGTACATAATCCCTTTTTACTTGTAATGGCAACGATGCAGCCTCACCTGTAGTGCCTAAAATAAATGGTGAAACATTGTGAGTGTAAAACAAAGTAAAGAGCTTAGCAACCGCCGCTTCATCAATTTGCAGGTTATCTGTAAGCGGTGTTACAGCAGGAACAATCACACCTGTATATTTTTTTTCCTTAATCATCTAGTATGCTGCTTTATAAATTTCAATCGCATCAGACTCTGTAATCTCCCTCGGATTGTTTTTTAATAGTCGCTGTATCTTCAGTGTATCCA
>CALLZY010000100.1 GCA_937858715.1 uncultured Chitinophagaceae bacterium
AACTTTGCTGGTCCGTATGCAGGCATCGGCAAACAGAATTTTTCACAGTTCATCACCAACCCGATGAATAATTTTGCCCTGAATCCAAAATATAAATGGGCTGAACTGCAATTAGGCACACAGTACCTCAATTATTCCGATTTAAGCACCGGCGACATTGGTGTGTTTGGCGCAGGCTTCGATTTGCGCCCCGGCACATACCGCATTAAGTTTTTTACCGGTCTTTCTCAGCAAAGTGTCAATTTTTTTACCGGTCCACCAGCTACAACGGGGGCTTACAAAAGAAGAAACTGGATGTTTTCTTTGGGGAAAGCCCGGGAAGATAAATATGAGCTATCCCTGAATTTTGTAAAAGCAAAAGATGACAGTTCGTCTGCTAATCCGCCGCCATTAACCATTAAACCACAAGAAGGATTTACAACCAGCGTTTCGGCAAAGGTGATGTTTAAAGATGGCTGGTATGCAAAGGCGGAAGGAGCTCAATCTATTTATACCAAAGATTTGCTGCTGCCGCTTGATTCAACCAAAGCGGCATTTCTCCCTTTCATTGACGGCCATGCATCAACGGTTAGGGATTTTGCAGGCGATGCAGCCGTGGGCAGAAAGTCGAAGAACTTTGATATAGGAGTAAAACTAAAATACATCGGTGCCGGGTTTCAAACACCGGGCTACCCGTTTATGCTTCCGGACAGGTTTGATTATACACTCAACACAAGGTTCAATGCCTGGAAAAACAAGGACGGAGGCTATAAGATGAATATAACCGCCAGCGCAGGCCAGCGGGTAAACAACGTAAGCAACAATACGCTTAAGGCCAAACAGTTTATTGGCAACCTGAACTGGTTCACACAGTTTGACGATCACCTCAGTCTTAATATCAATTTCAACAATTTTGGGTTTCAGGCACCAGGCGGCATTAATCCTTATGGTATAAAAAATGTCAGCAACGATTTCGGCATCAACCCGTCTTATACATGGAGTAACGAAAAAATGGCACACCTGCTGAGCCTGAGCTATAACTACAGCAAGTATGATGAACGGGATGTAATAACGGGAAGCGTTACTTCTAACAATACTCATATGGCGTTGCTTACCTATGTGCCCACTTTTTTGACAAAAAATCTTTCGCCTGATTTCAGCCTGATGTACTTTATAAATAAGTTGCCGTTGTTCAGGTTTACGCTAATTACATTCAGCAGCGGCATAAGCATGCCTGCGCTCAAGAAAAAAATGAACCTGCGGGGACAAGTGCAATACAATTATTCAAAAACGAACAGTTTTAAAAACAATAACAACATCATTGCTTCGCTTAACAGCGATTGGCGGATTACGAACAAGCTGATCTGGAATACATTCATCAGCACCAACCGCTTTAAATATGGTAATGAAATTGTTCCAAACAATGCAGCCTATTTGGAAAGTAATGTGCGAACAGGATTTCAATACCGGCTTGGTAAATAAAATGAATTATGAAGAAGTTGTTTATTATATGCGTAATCATTGGTAGTGCAATGGCGGCAGCGGCCCAGTTTACAACCACACTGGTTGTATCGTCGCAGCCGCCGGCCTCACTGATAAGCTGGACACAAAAGGATGTCAGTTTTATCGTAATCAATCAGAGCGGAGCGACAAGGCAAGCGAAAATCAAAGCAGAGCTGAAAACAACTGATGGAACCGTTGTTGGCGTTACCAATCTTGCAAAGGCAAGAGTGATTAATGTGGGATTTGGAAATGAAATTTTTTCTGTTGATGATGTGTTTTCGCCAGCCCTGATGCAGTTTAGCGGAAAAGTAAAAACAGCCATTGATAAAACAGGAAAATTAACCGCAGACAATTATCAGTTATGTGTGCGGTTGGTAACACCAACAGACTACATTCCTTTTACCGAGGAAAAGTGCAGAAATTTTACGGTGGCTGCTTTGCAATTGGCAATTCCGGTAATGCCGGCAAATGAAACGGTACTGAAACCCGAAGCCGCTCAATCTGTTATTACTTTCAGATGGACACCGGTGACACCAATACCTTCAGCACCGGTAACCTATCGCCTGCTGGTATTTGAAGTGCCGGACAAGCAAACCCCGATGCAGGCATTGAGAAGCAATATGCCATTGTTACAAAAAGACATAATTGGCACCACACAATATATCTGGCAGCCGCAACTGGCAATGATGGGCAGATATCAAAAAGATTCAGTCACCTCACAGGAAAAAAGAACATTTATCTGGACGTTACAATGCCTGGACAGCAACGGCCAGCCGCTGGGAGATGGACACATAAACGGAGACGGAATCAGCGAGCCGGGAATTTTTTATGTTGGCAAAAAAGACTGAAAAATATTCTGTGCAGCAAGCACAGAAGACTGCGGGGGCACAAAAACCAACCATTAACCGAAACCCCAAGGGGAAAAGAGAGATTCGTTCTCTCTTTTTTATTTTTGCACCAATGCAATTCAAAAAACAATTGACCAAAGAACAGGCGCTGCAAAAGCTGAAACACTACTGCGCCTACCAGGAACGCTGCCACAGTGAAGTAAAAGAAAAACTGTACAGCCTTGGTGTATGGAAAAAAGACCATGATGAAATTGTGGCGGCATTAATTGAAGAAAACTACCTGAACGAAGAACGGTTTGCTTTGGCTTTTGCCGGTGGTAAATGGCGGATGAAACAATGGGGCCGGGCTAAAATTAAATATGAACTGAAACAGAAACAGGTCAGCGATTATTGTATCAAAAAGGCGTTGAAGCAAATTGATGAAGAAGAATACCTCCAGACATTAAAAAATCTTGCCGCCGGTAAATATGCTGCATTAAAAAATGAACAATACCTGGTGCGAAAGAAAAAAACAATGCATTATTTGATAAACCGGGGTTTTGAAATGGAACTAATAAGAAGCGTTTTGGAGAAAAGGTAATGGCCGCTTTGAATGTATATAACAATCAGCTAAATATAGTGTACTTGCTTTTTGACAAGTAACAAATGAGTTCTCTATTTTTACACTATACAACAACCGGCCGCATGTCGTCATTAACAATAACCACCATACAAACCGCCCTGCACTGGGAAGACAAGAAAGCCAACCTTCAAATGCTCGAAGAGAAAATTATGGGCATTGAAGAAAGAACAGAGTTGGTGGTGCTGCCAGAGATGTTCAGTACAGGCTTTAGCATGAAACCGGCAGAACTTGCAGAAACAATGGATGGTGAAACGGTACAGTGGATGAAACGGGTCGCCGCACAAAAGAAAATAATATTAACGGGCAGTTTGATAATTAAAGAACAAGATAATTATTACAACAGGCTTGTCTGGATGTTGCCCAACGGGCTGCACGGTGTGTATGACAAACGCCACCGCTTTGCTTTTGCCGGGGAAGACAAAGAGTACACCGCTGGAAATAAAAGGCTGATAGCTTCAGTAAAAGGATGGAAAATTAATTTGCAGGTGTGTTACGATTTGCGTTTTCCAGTATGGGCCAGGCAGCAATCTCAGCCAGAGGGCCCCGAATATGATATTCTCATCTATGTTGCCAACTGGCCCGAAAGAAGAAGCCACGCCTGGAAAACGCTGCTGCAGGCAAGGGCTATAGAAAACCAGTGCTATGTAGTTGGAGTAAACCGGGTGGGCGACGATGGTAACGAAATCTATCATAGCGGCGACAGCATGGTGATTGACCCGTTGGGAGAAGTATTATACTACAAAAAAGATGATGAGGATGTACACACCATCACCCTGCAGAAAGAACAGCTTGATGCTATAAGAGCAAAGCTGCCATTCTTAAAAGATGCGGATGGATTTATGATATTAAATAATGAAGAATGACGGCAGTTGAAATCTGGCAGCAGTTTGTTGAAGGTATGAAGCACACCACCTGGCCGGAGTATATTGCTGTGTTTGCAGGGATTGCCAGTGTGTGGTTCAGCAGGAAAGAAAATGTACTGGTGTATCCTGTGGGATTAATTAATACCGTGATTTACATCTGGCTAAGTTATAAAAACCATTTGCCCGGAGAGGCCAGTGTAAACTTTTATTATACCGTGATGAGCATATACGGTTGGTATATGTGGCTGAAGAAAAATAATCAACACGAAAAAGTACTTCATGTCACCTGGTCGGGTAAAAAAATGTGGGCAAACCAAGTATTGTTCTTCCTGTTTTTTTATCTGTCCATTTTTTACTCCCTTGTTTACCTGAAAGATAATTTCTTTGAAGGTGCTATTCCCTGGGCCGATGCTTTTGCTTCTGCTACAGCCTTCACCGGTATGTGGCTGATGACCAGGAAAAAAGTGGAAAGCTGGTATTGGTGGCTGGCAACTAATATTGCATCAATACCTTTGTACTTCGTAAAGGGGCTGGTATTTACAAGTGTATATTATTTGATACTACTTGTTATGGCGGTGTTTGGTTTATTAGAATGGAAAAAACGGGCAAAACAAAAACATGCTTAAAAAAATCGTCGTTATCGGGCCGGAAAGCACTGGTAAAAGCACACTCTGTCAGCAACTGGCACAGCACTATGAAACCGTTTGGTGTCCGGAATTTGCCCGTGAATACCTGCTTACCAACGGCACCAATTACGAATTTGACGACTTGCTGACTATTGCCAAAGGACAACTGGCATTAGAGGATGAGTACGCTGCAAGACTAGAACAACAATCGGAGCCATTGCTGGAAAACGGTGGCCACATTCCGCTGTTTATTGATACAGACATGTATGTAATGAAAGTGTGGTGTGAATTTGTATTCAACAAATGCCACCACTTGGTGCTGGATGAAATAACCAAACGCCAATATGACTTATACCTGCTGTGCAATATTGACTTGCCCTGGGTAAAAGATGAACTGCGGGAATACCCGGACCTGCACACCAGGAAAAAATTATACTATATTTATAAGGATATTATGATTAACCAATCCGTTCCGTGGGTTGATATAAGCGGCAACTATGAAGAACGGTTGCAAAAAGCGATTGTTGCTGTGGATAAGCTGGTTGACTAACACTATTTCTTCTTTTCTTTTTCCTGTAAATAACTTCCGCCCACAAGATTACCTATATCCGGGTCGGTTTGCAGATTGCCCATTTGTTTCATTATAGCTCTTGAACGGAACTGCACATAGGATGATAACGGTTTTACCTTGTATCTTTTGGGATTGGGCAGGCAGGCGGCAATCATGGCGGCTTCCTGCCTGGTCAGGTTTTTGGCAGGTTTGTTGAAATATATGTTTGCAGCCCGTTCAATACCAAAAATGCCATCACCGGTTTCGATAACATTCAGATATACTTCCAGTATTCTTTTTTTGCCCCATATTTTTTCAATCATAAAGGTAAAATAGACTTCCAGCCCTTTGCGAACCCAACTCCGCCCCTGCCATAAAAAAACATTCTTGGCTACCTGCTGGCTGATAGTGCTGGCTCCGCGGATGCGGCCAGGTTTTTTTTCGTTGTAGCGCTGTGCTTTTTTAATACTCTTCCAGTCGAACCCGCTGTGGTCTGGGAAGAGCTGATCTTCAGATGCTATAACCGCCAGCCTTGCTTCAGGAGAAATACCGCTGCGATCAACATAATCTCTTTTTAGCCCATGACCGCTTACCCAGCTTACAAACTGTGTCATAGTAATGGGCGGGTCAATCCATTTCAGCAAAATGATATAAACAAACTGGGCAATGAAGAGGATGATGAATATTTTCTTAATCCATCTCCAGATTTTTGGTATCAGGCCCTTGGTGGTCATGCGGCTGCAATATAATCGATATTGAATTTAAATTCTGTCGCCAAACTTAAGCACTCCCCATATCAGCGCAGCGCCAAAAACAATTAATAACATTCCGCTGATGCGGTTGATGATATGAATATTGTGAGGAGTAAGTTTCTTTCTGATTTTTCCGGCCAGCATTACCTTAAGAATATCTGTTGCCAAAACAAACAGAAGACAAGTAACGAAAATGATAATCCGGTTATTGACAGAGTGAAATATTGTAGCGGTGGTTGCCGTAAGCCAGAAAATGATTACTCCCGGATTCAGGATATTCATGAAATACCCGGCCAAAAAAATTTTTATGTAATGTCCTTTGCTGAACGACATTAACTGGTTGCCATCTTCATCCACCTTTATCTTTTTGAAGAAGATAAAAAAGATGCCAACAGAAATAAGAAACACCGAACCAATAATGCCGACTTCTGTTTTGTGTAATTGCAGGCTGTCGAAAATTCCTGTAAAAATGTTACTGATTAAAACAAGGGTGATATCGCTGGCTGAAACACCAAGGACAAAGGCCAAACCCCCTTTATGTCCGTTGTTAATACTTTGTTTAATGATTGAAAACATAACCGGCCCTACTGCAATGCTCAGCAGCAATCCGAATGTGAGACCTTTTACGACAGGTTCAAGCATGTTAGATCTTTCCGGTTTCCAAAAATCGTTTCCACTCCTCAAGCACCTTTCCTTTCATCACCCTGGGGAATTTATGCTGGCCACCAAGTTTTCCCTTCAGTTCCATAAACTGTTTAAACTTTTCTTCAGGCAACGCCTCAAGAAAAACCTCTTTTAATGCGCTGTCTCTTTCTGTGGCATAGTCATCGTTCAGCATCCGGAGAATTTCATCAATTCTTTTTCCCAGTTTTTTTGCATCAACAGCATCATTGGTGGCAACATACCAACGGTGGGCAAAAAAGTTTTCATAAGGAAAACCAACAACAGTGTACTCGGGAATGCTGATATTAAGTTCTTCGCTTACTAATTGAATGGCCCGGTTCATGTTTTCAACACTCAGGTGCTCACCTGTCAGGCTGAGAAAGTGCTTGGTTCTGCCAGTTATCACCACCTCGTTATTGGCCAGGTCAACAAATTTAATGGTATCACCAATAAGATAACGCCAGCTTCCGGCATTGGTGCTCATCAGCAGGGCATATTCTTTTCCCTCCTCCACTTCGTGAATCATTTTTGCATCGGGCTTTGCCAGGATGGATCCATCTGCATCAAAGTTTTTATCATCGAATGGTACAAATTCGAAGAAGATATTGTTATCAAGAATAAGCTGCATGCCCCGGGCATGTTCTCTTGTTTTATAGCCGATGAAACCTTCGCTTGAAAGATAGTTTTCTATATACACAATCGGTTTTCCCAATAGTTTTTCAAACCCCTTCTTATAGGGCTCAAACGCAACGCCGCCATGCACAAAAAAGCTGAAATTGGGCCATACTTCGTGAATGTTTTTCACTTTGTAATGTTCAATCACCATTTCCATGCACATCTGGCACCAGGCGGGCACACCAACAATGTAGCCAATGTCCCACTCTTTGGCATGTTCCACTATTTCATGCAATTTTTCGTTCCAGTCGTGAAGTGCGGCTATCCGGCCTCCGGGTTTGTAGAAAGTCTGAAACCAGAAAGGTCTTTTCTTGGCCAGGATTCCGCTAAGGTCGCCTGCATACCAGCCGGCGTTGCCCTTTTTTAAGTCGGTGGTTCCTCCAAGCATCAGGAAGCCCTTGGTCATGGCTTTTTTATTGGCCTCTTCGTATTTTATTAAGCTGAAAAGCTGCTTGACGTAATTAATAGTGTTGCTGCGCAACAGTTCTTTCGTTACGGGAATGTATTTACTGGCAGCCTCAGATGTGCCCGAACTAAGTGCATAGTATTTAATTTTTCCCGGCCAGGTTACATCGGGTACACCATCCAGTGTTTTCTTCCACCACTCTTCATAAATTTTATTGTAATCATGTACGGGAACCAGTTCCTGGAATTTTTTTCCCGGGTGTTTGCAAAAGAGAGCATCGTCGAAACGGTACTTTTGGCCGAACTCAGTAAACCTTGCTTTCTTCAGCAGCTTCTTCAAGACCCTAAGTTGCTGCCTACGGGCATCGTTAGGCGGAATTCGCAGGGCAGAAGCAATCGCTTTAGGAATTTTTATATCTATAATCGTGGCCATGTATAGTTAGTAACTTAAAGTTACGAATATAAGTAATTGGCATTAAGCACATCAGCTACCCAGCTTTTTGTAGTTTTTCCAAATCAGGTTAATGTCTGAAGACAACCTGTAGTCACGGGCATACCAGTAGTCCATCATCTGCAGGCTTTCGTTTGGAAACTGCTGTATTGTTATTGCGGGCACTCCGTTATTGGCCAGGACAGGTTTGCGCAAAACCGGCAGGTGGTTTTCTTCGGCAGCATACCCCACCCATGTTTTTTTTGCAACTAAAACAGCAAAACAATTTGCAATCAGCCCCAATGGCTTTTTTACAAGGAACAGCAAAACCGGGAAACAAATGATGCCTGTTATGGCAACGCCAACATCAATAAGCCGTTTAAGCCGCCGGTAATACGGATTGGCCAGCCGGAAGCCATTTTCTTTCGACACGGCTTCGCCGGATGTATTTTTTGACTGGCTGCTAACAATACTTTGACTGCCTGCTGCATGAATTTTTACAACAAGACCTTTGGGCAACATTCTGATTGAAGACATTATCTCTGAACAGGAAAGAGTGCCGCAGCAAAAAATAACCTCTTTGAAAGGAATGGCGGCAGCTACCGAAGGCAGATTTTTCCAGTTGCTGATAGCCGCCTCATCAGTTTCGCTGGCAGCAATCCTGCCCAAAACTCTTTGATGCAATCCCGCCTCTTTCAGCAGCCCGGTTATTTCACTGTATTCTTCGGGTGAAGCAACAATAATTGTGTTGGAACCTTCTTTCATTTCTTTTGAACTGCCAATAACATTCAGTCTTACCAGCAGCCAACGCAAAACGCTGATCATAATAAAAGCAAGAATGGCCCCAAACAAAACAATACCCCTTGAGAAACGGAATTTTTCAGGCAATAATGAATATCCGGCTAATAAAATAATGATGGCAAATACCGTGGACCTTACCAGTTCTGATGACTTGTACCATCTGTCATACAACCCGGCATAATATGCCACAACAAGAAAGAAGATGGTAAAAGCCGGAAAGGCAATCCATAGCAAACGATATTCGTATTCGGTTTCAGGCCGAACATAATCTCCCCACAACTCCTTCACCAGCCAGAAAGAAACAAGAATAAGCGATGCATCAATCAGAGGCAGACCGATCCGGCGAATAAAACTACCCGTGGCGCTAAGCCCAGCCCGCAACCAAATGCCAAGGTGAATCAGGGCATTAAAAATACCGGCACGGCTGCCGCCATAATGCTTACTTACAAACTTGCTCATAGCCGTATAAAACATCCGCACATAATTCATGCTGCCTTTCTTTGTGCTCTCTCCCTTGAAATGTACAATACAGCTATCAGCAAAATAATAATTTTTATAACCGGCTTTTTGTATGCGGTAGCTAAGGTCCACATCTTCGCCATACATGAAAAATGTTTCATCAAACCCGCCAATTGTGTCCAGCACCTCTTTCTTAATCATCATATATGCACCCGACAGCACATCCACTTCATGGGTTTTGTTATTATCAAGATGACCGAGATGATAACGGGCAAATGTTTTGGACTTTGGAAACAAAAGGGATAACCCAAACAGTTTAAACAACGATGTAACAGGCGATGGAAAAGACCGTTTGGATTCCTTTAAAAAATTACCGGCGCCATCTATCATTTTAATACCAAGGCCACCGGCATCCGGATTGTTATCAAAAAAAGAAATGCTCTTGCTAAAACTGTCTTCAGCAACAATGGTATCGGGGTTCAGAAACAAAATATATTTTCCAGAGGCAAGCGATGATCCCCGGTTGCATGCTTTTGCAAAACCGGTATTTTCTTCGTTTGCAATAAAACGTACCCGGGGAAATATTGGTTTCAGATATTCAAGGCTGTTGTCGGCAGAGTTATTGTCAACAACAATAACTTCGGCATTTATGCCTGCGATTGCCTTTTGAACAGAATACAGGCATTGCTCCAGGAAATGCTTTACGTTGTAATTGACTATGATTACTGATATATCCATATTTGCAACCCCAAATCTAAAATCTAATCCCGATAAATATCGGGACTGCAATCTAAAATCTCGTTCTATCTTTGCACATGCTTAAAAAAGTGCTGATTGAGGCATCGAAAGCAGGTGCCGCAGAAATTACCCGTTTTTTTCAGAAAGAATTTGCTGTTAGTAATAAGGAAGGCGTAAACAACCTGGTTACCGAGGCTGATCATGCTTCCGAAAAAGCCATTCTTGCAGTAATCAAATCTTATTATCCCGAGCATCAGGTGCTGGCCGAAGAATCGGGTGAGGGAAAACAAGCATCAGAATACAAGTGGATAATTGACCCGGTGGACGGAACCGTCAACTTTGCCCACGGTATTCCCATCAACTGCGTTTCGATTGCGGTGGAGTATAAAGGCGAAATCATAATGGCGGCGGTGTATAATCCGCACATGAACGAATTTTTCTTTGCTGAAAAAGGTAAAGGAGCTTTTTTAAACGACCAGCCGGTTCATGTCAGCAACGAAACAAAAGTTATAAAGTCCTGTTTAGTTACAGGCTTTCCGTACACTTACATTAATATGCCCAACGGTCCGGTTGAAGTGTTTGAGCGGCTGGTAAAGAAAGGCGTTCCGGTTCGCCGCCTGGGTTCTGCCGCTATTGATTTGTGCTGGGTAGCCTGCGGCCGCTTTGATGGTTTTTATGAGCATAAGCTGGAGCCCTGGGATAGTGCTGCCGGCTACCTTATTGTAGAAGAAGCCGGAGGAAAAGTAACAGATTATAACGGCGACAGATTTTCGATATATCAACACCGGGTATTGGCCACTAATGGAAAAATACATGATGAGATGCTGAGAATTGTAAATGGAGGAGACCTGTAAGTATTTTTTTGATTTTGGTTTTTAGGTTTTAGATTAGGGAAACGAAATTCTATGACAGAAAGAGAGCTAAAAGCCAAAACAAAATCGATAGCAGTAGCAGTTGCAAAATTGTGCGACACATTGCCTTTGAACAGGATAAACAACACTTATGTTGCACAAATATTAAGATGTTCAGCTTCGGTCGGTGCAAATTACAGGGCTGCTTGCAGGGCAAAATCGGGCAGGGACTTTATTTATAAGTTACAGATAGTTGAAGAAGAGGCAGACGAAACGTTGTACTTTCTGGAACTGCTTGCAGAGTTTAATCCTAAACAGAAACCCTCTATGAGAATTATTTATAAAGAGGCTGAAACTATTTTGAAAATTGTAGTTGCATCGATAAAAACATCGGTAGCCAGGCTGGACAATCCGAAACCCAAAACCCAAAATCAAAAATAAATGAGTAATCAGAGAACAGAAATATCAGATATTGGTGAATTTGGCCTTATTGATCATCTGACCAAAAACATCGAACTGCAAAACGCCTCTTCTGTTTTGGGTGTGGGTGATGATGCCGCCATTATTGACCATTTCGGCAGGCAAACCATTGTAACCACAGACCTGCTGATTGAAGGAGTTCATTTTGATTTGGGATACACTCCATTGAAGCACCTCGGCTATAAAAGTGTGATTGTAAACCTGAGTGATGTGTATGCCATGAATGCTGTACCCACCCAAATTATCATAAGCCTGGGCATCAGCAATCGCTTTAGTGTGGAAGCCCTTGATGAGTTTTATGAAGGTGTGTATGCGGCCTGTAGCCGTTATGGTGTTGACCTTGTGGGCGGAGACACAACTGCCTCGCAAAAAGGATTTATTATTTCTGTTACGGCCCTTGGCGAAGTGGCCCCGGATAAATTTGTGAAACGCAGTACTGCACAGAAGGGCGATTTGCTTTGTGTTAGTGGCGATTTAGGGGCGGCTTATGTGGGTTTGCTGTTTTTAGAACGGGAGAAGAGAATATATATGGAAAGCCCCGGTGTGCAGCCCGATCTGGAAAATGAAAGCTATGTAATTGGCCGCCTGCTGAAGCCGGAAGCCAGAAAAGATATTGTGGAATTTTTTGCACAGCAGGAAATCACACCCACATCCATGATGGACATCAGCGACGGACTGAGTTCTGAAATATTGCACATCTGCAAAGACAATAACCTGGGCTGTGTGTTATACGAAGAAAAAATACCGGTGCATGAGGATATGAAAAAAGCCGCTTTCAAATTTGAAATTGACCCGACAGCCTGTGCTTTAAGCGGCGGAGAAGATTATGAACTGCTTTTTACTATTGCCCAAAGCGATTATGATAAACTGGTGCTGAACGAACAAATAAGTGTGGTGGGCTACATGACCGAGCTGGAGCAAGGTGCCCATATTATTACCAAGGGCGGCGGCAAACATGCAATCACTGCCCAAGGGTGGAACCACCTGGCTAAGTAGATTTTCGTAAAGATTGAGGTTTCGTTATCCATCTAAGCAGAATTCAATATTTTGCACAGTAAACCCGTTTTACCGTATCGGTTGAAAAACATACCTTACCGGATGAAGTCGTTGCCTTATATATTTCTTTTGGTTCTTTTAACAGCTTGTGGCGTTAACAGACATTCTTTCTCACCCGAAAAGAAATATGCTCCCGAACAGCTTCAAAAAGATTTCACGGTTTTTCAATCGTTGCTGGAAGCACATCATCCCGGGTTGTACTGGTACACACCCAGAGACAGTATGAATTATTATTTCATTTATGGAAAACAGCAACTGAAAGATTCCCTGACAGAGGCACAATTCTGGAAAGTGCTTTCGTGGGTGGCAGCAAAGGTTAATTGCGGACATACCACGGTAAGGTCATCAAAACAATCTTCGAAATACTATGATACCGCCCGGCTGGGAAAAATGTTCCCGCTGAGTGTAAAAGCCTGGAACGATGCGATGGTGGTTACCGCCAATCTCAACCGCCGTGACAGTATTCTGAAACGGGGAACCATTATTACAGCTATCAACAACATGCCGGTGTCAAAAATAACAGACACTCTGTTTGAATACATTTCTACCGACGGGTACAATACCACCCACAAATACCAAATGCTCAGCAACCGAGGAAATTTTGGTTCGTTGTACAGCTCCGTTTTTGGAATTGCCAATACATACAAAGTGGATTACACCGACAGCGCAGGTAAAACGGGAACAACTGTTATTCCTGTTTATAACCCGGTGGCCGACACCGTGCAGCGCAGAGGAACGAGGCCTTTCAGAACGGCAACACCCGAACAGCCACGATTGACCAAAAGAGAAATCCGGATGCAACGCCTTAATACCATCCGGCTGCTGAAGATTGATTCTGTTAACCGCACCGCTATGATGGACCTTGCTTCTTTTGCCAGGAACAACGGGCTGAGAAAATTCTTCCGCCGCTCTTTTAATGCGTTGCAGCAAAATAAAATCAATCACCTTATAATTGATGTGCGCAGCAATGGCGGTGGCAGTGTTTCCAACTCTACGCTGCTTACAAAATACCTGGCAGATAACCCGTTTAAAATTGCCGACTCTTTGTATGCCGTTGGCAAAAGCAGCATTTACCAGCGATATATTGAGGCGCATTTCTGGAACAAGCTTTTTATTTTATTGCTTACAAAGAAGAAACAGGACGGCAACTATCATTTCGGGTATTTTGAAAGAAAATATTTTAACCCTAAGAAGCATAACCACTACGATGGCAAAGTGTATATACTGACCGGCGGCAATTCTTTTTCGGCAACTACATTATTTGCATCAGCATTGATAAAGCAGGAGAACGTAACTGTTGTGGGCGAAGAAACAGGCGGCGGTGCTTATGGCAATTCGGCCTGGCTGATACCGGATGTTACATTGCCGGAAACACATATCCGGTTCCGGCTGCCGCTTTTCCGGCTGGTGATTGACAAAACCGTTCCAAAGAACGGAATGGGTGTGCAGCCCGAAGTTATTTCGCTGCCAACCATTGAAACGGTGAGGCGCAACAGCGACTATAAATTAGATAAGGCGATGGAACTGATAAAGAAGGATAAGGCTGCACGGAAAACCGGGCAACAATAAGAGTTGCAGGAGGCATAAGAGATTCTGTTCAGTAAACTACTGGGTCTATTCAATGAACTGTGTCAGAAGGGAGTTATTGATTCCGGCTTTATAGCCGGTCTCTTGCAAGGGACCAGCCGATATTTAACGACGCCGGATGTCCACGGCCAGCACACAAGGCAGAGGTGAGAAATTGGCTGCAAAGCTGTAAATGTGGGTACTTGGGAGGGAAATAAACTAATTTATTAATAAGGCGGTAATCCGTTTGCCCGTCTTTAATTTACATTACATGAAAGCAATGTTTTTTTTGAGTACTCTTCTACTGTCAATTCACATTTTTTGCCAGGAAAAAAAGATTGAGTTACAAGCCGGACGTAGTTTTAATGGAACGGGGGACATACGGGGGGTTGGCCTTTCGTTGGAATATTCCAAAACCATTAAAAAGAAATTTGACTGGACAGTTTCAATAGGTTCAAACATACATGACGGGAGCTTTCCCATCTTGTTTGAATACACATCAGGTAATATGGTGGATGGTTCTGTTCGTTATACCACCGCCGGGATGCAGGCTGCTTATTCACTCGGTTATGGTTTTATCAAAACAGGCGGCAGTGATTTAAGGTTAAAAATCGGAGGGTTGCTCCGTTTTCAATCAACATCATATTATGATGATGTCACAGTACTTTATCCAACGCTTACCGGACTATCTTATCCGGTAATAGTTTTTAGAAACAGTAATCCACAAAGAACAGTTAGTGCCGGACTGATTACACAATTCGGCTATAAAGTTAATGTCAATAAAAAAATATGTGTTGGTGTTGTTGGAAGTTTCCAGTTTGATACCAATGGGGATAATATTTCACAGTTAATGCTTTCCCTAGGACGAAGGTGGAGGTGTAAGTGAACTTACAGGTGACAAAAGTATAATCACAGATTGGTGAGAACATAAGGATTGCTAAGTCGGAGACTTAGCAGAGCGGGGATGAATGGAAGCAGAAATTGTTTGTGTCCTCTCAAACCATAGCGAAGTAAAGCCTGTCATAAACAAGAGACAGTTCGTGAAAGAATGAATTAAAATCGTATTTTAGCTAAATAACTTAGGATATAAATGAGATTAAAAGAGCCTCTGTTTGAATATTTTAACCCCGACACCGAGTATGTGGTAAAGAATGGCGACAGCCTCTCCATCTTAAAGAATATTGAAGATGGGAAATTTGATCTTATTTTAACCTCGCCGCCCTATAATATTGGAAAATCTTACGAAACAAAAACAAGTATTGAAAAATACCTTGAAACCCAAGAAGAAATAATTGATCAACTTGTAAGAACCCTCTCCGAAAAAGGAAATTTATGCTGGCAGGTAGGCAATTATGTTGATAAAGGAGAGATTTTTCCACTTGATATGTTTTATTACCAGATTTTCAAAAAACATGGTTTAAAATTAAGAAACCGTATTATTTGGTATTTCGGACATGGGCTTCATGCCAGCAATAGATTTAGCGGACGATATGAAACTGTGCTTTGGTTTAGCAAATCAGACGACTATATCTTCAACTTGGATAATGTCCGGATTCCTTCAAAATATCCTGGTAAAAGACACTTCAAGGGACCTAAAAAAGGGCAGCTTTCAGGCAATCCTTTGGGGAAAAACCCAAGTGATATCTGGGAAATAATTGAACAAGATTGGGATAGGGCAATGTGGAATATCCCAAATGTAAAATCAAATCATCCTGAAAAAACCGAACATCCTTGTCAGTTTCCAATTGAATTTGTAGAACGATGTGTTTTAGCACTTAGTAATGAAAAAAGTTGGGTACTTGACCCCTTTGCAGGTGTTGGCTCTACGGCGATTGGAGCAATCAAGAATAATCGAAATGCAATGGCGATTGAAAAGGAGAAAGAGTATTGCAAAATTGCAAACAGAAGAATAGCTGACCTAAAAGAAGGTAAACTCAAAATCAGGCCAATAAATAAACCAATTCATAAACCGACTGGCAACGACAAAGTTTCACAAATACCCAAAGAATGGATGTTACTTGATTTTGTTAACGGAGCCGGATAAACTATACCAATGAAAATAGCTCAAAAGTATTCCCACCTGAATGGAGAAGAATATCTAATTGTTCATCACAATAATCTTTATAAGGAGATTAAACAGGTAATTACCAGCATTGACGCTAACCAATTCAGAACCAAAATCAGTAAAGAGAAAAGAAAAATCGGCAATAGCCTTTTGTCTCCGATTGAACTTAATGAAGCATTTAATCAGGAGTTTAGTAAACGAAAATGGTCTGAAAGCAGATACAATTATTACATCACTCTCAACAGAGAATTAATGGAGAAAAGCGTTTTGATGTCTGCTAAAGAGCAAAAGGATTTTCTTATAGCAAACGGGGAGAAAGAACCAATTTATAGTTACAATCAAACTGATTTCGTAAAAGAAAAAATTGCAGTTGAGGTTCAATTTGGAAAATATGCATTTGTAGCTTTTGATTTGTTTGTAAAGCATATGCTGTTTTATTCTGGCGGCGTAATCAATCTTGGTATTGAAATCCTGCCAACAAAGAAAATGCAGTCTCAAATGAGTAGCGGAGTAGCGTATTACGAGGGAGAAGTATATAATGTAATGAGGCAAGGACGTAATAGCCCTCCTGTTCCTTTATTAATCCTTGGTATTGAACCATAATATTGTGCTGCCGTTGGTCTTGTGTGCCGATTGTTTACCAGGGAAAGGCCAACTGTAGTTTGAAAAAGATGCCGGGTCAAGCCCGGCATGACCGACTCTGAAAAATATCAATTAAAAGATTACATAGTAGTACTACTGCTGGCTACATGTCAATATTTAGTTTGGCGCTTCGTCCAGTTTCCGCAGTTTTAAAATCATCAGTTCTGTAGGCTCATCCGGGGTAATAGTGATGGTCATTTCCCTTTTGGATGATTGCAGTTCCAGTTTAATCATAAAAGGCTTATTATCCTCTTTGCTGGTGCCACTGCAACTAACGGTGTTTCCATTCACATCGCCACAGGTAATATCGGCACTATGTTCTTTGTTCAGTTCTTCTCTTGGGTAAATATCAAGGTTACCGTTTTTATACACAATGAACAAATCATCTTCCGGTTTGCCGAGTTCTGTTTTGTTTTCTTCATTGTTGTTCGACTCATAGGCCCGCCACACACCGGCAAAGTCTTTGAGTTGTATCCCGGATGATACATCGGTAAACGGAGTACTGTTGTTGTTTGTGGTTTCGTTGTTGTCGGTGTTTTCGTTGCCTTCGGTGGCGGGTGTTGTCAGTTCAGTGTCGGTTGTGCCGCCATCTTTCTTCCTGTTGGTATCCCACCAGCTGTAAACGCCGAGAGCTACAAACAGCAGCACGGCTACAAAGGGCATTACCTTATGCAGCATGGGTGCGGGGCTGGCGGTTGTATTTACTGTTGTGGGTGCTGATACGGTCACTGGTGTTGCCACTGGTGCGGGTGCAGGTGTGGCAACGGGTGTTGTTGCGACTGGTGCAGGTTCGGGTGCTGGCGTTGGTTCAACGGCTGTGCTTTGCAATTGTGCCAGGGAAAAACCACAGGAAGTACAAAACTGGTCGCCGGGCTGAACGGCTGCGCCGCATTTGGGACAAAAAGAAAAATTTTCCATATACAAGAATTGAGTGTGTTGATTGATTATGCTGTTAACGGTCTGCCGCATTTGCCGCAGAACTTAATATTCTCTCTTACCGGTTCGCCGCATTGCGGGCAGAATTTAACTGCGGGAGCAGTTGCTTGCGATGTCACAGCCTCCTCTGTTTTGACGGGTTCGGCTATTTCTTTTGTCAGCCATTCTCCGAGCCTGCTGGCTAATGAATGCTGGCTGACTGAAGTATAGCTGATATTGCTGCCTGTGGTATTCAGTATTTCAAAAAGATGATTGGTGAGCATGGTGGAGGCAAGAAATGCCCGGTGCGTAACCACAGCACCCGCCACTGAAATACTGCATACTTCAATACCGGCTGCTTGTATCCAGTGTGCAGAAAATTCTTCGCCCAGTTCTTTTCCGGTTTCTCCAAACGTAAATTTCAGTTCGCTGCCATTGGTTTCAAACGGCAATACAATATCAGCAGCTGCCAGTTGTTCATAAATGTTGTTGCTGGCGGTAAGGTTCAGTTCGCCGTAGCCTGGTGTTAACACAACAAAAGATGGCAAGAGCCAGCGCAGGTCGTAAGACTTCAATGCCCGCTGCATATTTTCTGCAAAGCTGCTTAATGTAAATACAGGCGGCTCCTCTTTCCTGTATTGCAGCAATGCTTCGTATCCGCATCGTTTGTATTGGTCAGCAGCACCCAGCAGATAAATTAAAAATTCGGGACTGAATGTTGCGGGCAAAGCCAGTGATGCCGTTTCATTTTCTACAGCAATTATATCCACCAGCCAGTTGATACATTGGGTGGTTTCTGCAAACGGGATGATGGACCATGTATTATCCTGCGATGGTGTAACGGCAACGGCCTGTACTGTTTTGTTCTGCGGCTGAATGCAAATAAACAAATCGCCACGGGGCTGTGTGCCGCCGCCTGCATATACACGGATGAGATGCTGCGGAACTGCCAGTACCTGCATAGCCACAGCAAACAGGTTGTTCTGCAAAAGCGTTTCCGCTGATGGGTCAGAAGATGTTGTATTACCATCAGTAAAAGCATACAACGGGCTGCCGTTGATTGCCTGTAACTGCAAACGGGTCAGTAAATGGCCAATATCATTTTTATTGATTGTAAAAACAGAAGTTTCGGTGTTCATTATAGTATCAGTTTGCATAATGGCTGTTTAATTGTTGTTGGGTTCAGGGTTTTAATCATGTCTTTTTTTATACCATTCTAAGAAAAGCCCTGTGGTTATTTTCAGCTTTTGTGTTTTGGTTAATTCCACACCAAGATGTTTGGCCCCGGCCTTGCTCATCTCGTCCACCTTGTTATAAATTTCCTGGAACACCGGTGCGTTTCTGGCGGTGCCATATTGTACTGTGGACGAAATGCCACGAATGCCCGCAGCCTTTACGGCCGCCAGTCCGCCTTGCTGCAATCCTCTTGCGCCCATCACATTCAGCATTGTTTTGTAAACTGCCAGCCCGTAGTGGCCGCTGCGCTGCACCAGCGAAAGTTTGGGATCCATTGATTTCACCAGGTCTTCACCGCCTGAGGCGTTGTAAACAAAGTCAACAAACTTCTTCGGGTTTTGCACCATGTCTTTAAATCCTTTCCAGTAGGTTTCGGTGGCAATTGTTTTTATATCGCTGGCGGTGCCCTTCACGGTTTCCCAGCCAATATCTATCGGGTGGGTGATAATATCTTTTCCGGCAATGGCGATATCTTTTGCTCCCTGTCCCACATCTTTTGCGGTACCAATTACTGTATCAACCAGAATTTTTCCTTTGCTGTCAATTACATCTTTAATAGCAGACTTGGTTTCGTCTTTAATGGTGGTGATAACGGGGATTAGCACATCACCTACATCTTTTACACCCTGCTTCACATCTTCTTTGGCACTTTTTGCTGTGCTGATGATTTGCGATGTCCACGAATTCATTTCATCATTGGCCTTCTTTTGTTCATCCAGCAGTTTCTTTGCTTTCTCCCTGGCTTCTTTTCTTCGCTTCTCTTTTTCAGCAGCTTCTTTCTTTGCCTTTTCTTCAGCTTCTCTTTTTTCTTTTTCTGTTTGCTCCTTTGTTTTGCCTTCCGGCTTTTTCTTTTTATCGTCGGGGCCGGTTGGTTTCTTTGGCGGGGGAACCGGTTTTGTTGGCGGGGCAGGAGGCACAGGCGGAGGCACTTTACCTCCTCCCAGGATACCGCTAATCAAACCGCCCAATACTCCAATAAGGCCAGGAGCCACCACACCTATCACTCCTTTAATCACATCTTCAGGTCCGGGCACATTGCCCACTTGTCCCAGGCCGGGAATATCGCCTTCAGGCAAGGGGGCATCGACTGTGGTGTTGCCCGAAGCGTCGGTAGTGGTTTGTGAACCCACTTTGCCATCGGGATTTACATTGATGGTTTGTTCGGCACTGAGCTGAGCTTCGTTATCAAAAACAATTTTAAACTGGTTGGGCACTCCTCTTTCAAATGCACACTCGGCCACAAAACTGTTGTTGCTGTAATTGATATAGCCCTGCACAGCGCTGCCGCCCATTGAGCGAAGAATAGAAGCGGCAGTAATTTTTGTTTTGGAACGGTAAATGCCGGTTACCACCACTTTGTTGGCGATAGAATCGTAGCCGTAGTCGGTTACTGTTATTTCTACCCGGTCTGGTTCTTCTTCTTTTGGTTTCTCTCCCAGCACTTCTATGGGAATGGTAATATCAAGGTTAAGTGCTGTACTTGCAAAAGCGGCCAGTCCCTGTCTTCCCGATACGCCGGCTTCTCTTTTTATTTCATCCAGTTCACCGTCGGCCACATCATACATTTCGTGTATCACATATACAGCGCCCAGGTATTTTTTTATGCGAACCCGTTTGCCTGCTGTTTCCGGGCTGTAATCACCCCAGATGGTGTCTTCAACCAAATCAGATTCTGTAATGGTGATTTTAAAACTGGTGCTGCCGTCACGCATAGCTTTGCTGCTGTAGCTGCCATCCTGGTAAGAACTTAGATAGCACAGCCTGTATTGATTGCAGTTATTGGCTGCATATTCTGAACCGCTGCAGCTTGCCGTTACATCAATGGTAACCGGAAACTTCACATTATTTGCGGCGATATTGCAAACGGCCCCCATAAAAGAACTGTTATTATTTACCGAAGCCGATACACCCTCAATGGTATATTGCATCGGAAAGCCGCTTTCCAGTTTACCCTCTACTTTTAGCTGCCCGTAAACGGCGGGTAACAGCGAAATGAAAAACCCGGCAAACAAAAAGCATCGCAGAATAAATCCTGCTTGTGCCTGCCATGTATTGTAAAAGATTTTTTTCATCGTACAGTTAGTTGAGATCAAAGAATGATTACCGGCATTCTACACTTTTGCTGCAATCAGCATCCAGGCCACCGAACCGGCAAAAGCCAGCACCAGCGGAAAGATGATGCTTCCAAACTTGTGCCCGCCCTGTTTTATCATTATAGCACCACTGCTGATGGCCATGGTGGAAAGTCCGGCCGAAAAAAAAGCCTGTGCCGAGTGCCATCCAAGCCACACATCGGCCAGCACCGCCAGCACAGCGAAAGGAATCATAAACAGCACTCCTTGTTCAAGGGCACCGGCGGTAGCAGTGTTATTGCCGCTGCTCCATCCCAAAAGTTGATGAAGAAGAAAAACAATTACAAGTCCCAGCCCGGCGGCAGCACCTACAAGCAGCCATTCATTTTCTTTTTGTGCCGCACCGATGTAGCCAAAAGCACCAAACAGTATTACGGTTATAATTGCGGTAGTCAGTTTCATAGCGCACCTCCTAAATAGGCCCAGCCTGCCAGCAGCAGCACACCGCACAAAGTGGTAAGCACTATGGCCGGAACTGTTTTTTCATTAGTAAATTGTTTTACTGCTGCCGATACAGGGCTTAATGCCCACAGCAAACCCGTAACTCCAAACGCCACAGCAGTGTTCCAGTGCAGGCCGATATTGATAATCATCCCGCAAAGCGAATACAGTAATGTGGCGCAAAAAGCAAGTCCTGTGATGCGCACCGCATCGGCAATGCTGCCGGTGTGCCCCCACAGTTTAGAGCCGGCCCATATTACCGCAGCAATCACCAGCATTCCGGCAGTACCCATTGCCAGTCCTTTAAGTGCGGTGTACAGCACTTCGGTATTGTCAATCTTGCCCGCCCGTTGCAGGTCGAGGCCGGTTTGCAGAAACAGCAGCACAAATGCAATACCCGATACCGCAAGTGCAAAGCCCCAGTGCAGTCCCTGCAAGTGGCGGCTGATGGTTTGTGCCGGCGATGTAATCATACCAAAGAAAATTCTCCAGGGCGAAAGCCGCTCACTGCCGGGTTGAGGTGATATGTCAGGCGACGTAACATTCATACAGTATGGTTTTAAAGACGGCAGCAGTGCCGCCGTCTTGTATGGTGGAAGAGGAAAATGTATTGAAGGAAACGGTAAAGACAACAGTGTCCATATGCCCGCAGCAGCGGGAACAGCAAAAGCCTTTGTAACCACAAGACCGCATAGTTGCCTGTTTGCAGAATTAAATAATTCGCACAGGACAGAGGTATAAGGCATCAGCGCCTTATGCGTATTCTGTTATGCTGAAAAAATTTCAGTTGAACTAAAGGTAGGGAAATAGGGTTGCTGAAAAAATGATATTGGTAAGGGAGTGAAAGCAGAGCTGATGCTAACCCGGTTTTGTCATTAACGATAATGATATACTATACGTACTTCCTTTTGGATGCACAAACCAGTCAAGTTTCAGTGTCAATACATTTGTTCCGTTGTCCCATTCATATTGCAAATACCGGCTTACATTGTCGCTAAATCTGTGGGTGTATTTCTTTTTTTTGGCCTTAATCTTCAACAACCCCTTAAAATATGAATACAGTTTTTTAAACTCATCTTTAGCCCGGCTTTCGAAATCAGGATATAATTGGAGTGTATAAATTTTTGAAAACTCAATGGTACCAAGCTTGCCATTACCATAAATGAGGAACAGGTTTTTGAAATCAACTTCTGCTAATTTGTATGGTTTCTCCTGTGTATTCTTGTAGAAATAGATGACGTATTTCACTCCGTTAAACAGGTTCTCGCTGCCATTCGGCTTCATTAACAAACTGTCATTCTCCGGCTCTTCAGCACCAAGGGGATAGTTGTCAAGTCCCGTTTCAATAGTAAAGTTTCCGGGGCTTTGTCCGTAAGAGCCGATACCGGTAATCAGTAGAAAGGATAAGGCTGTATATATAAAACGAAACTTCATGTGTTCAAAGATAAAATAAACAGAAATCCGGGTTTTAGTAACCAGTGAATTAAATGCTCCCGCCTATCTTTGTCCGGTGAAAAGAATAGCCATCTTCGCCTCCGGCGGCGGCTCCAATGCGGCCCGCATAATGGAGAAATTCAGTAATCATCCAACTATAAAAGCGGCGATGGTGGTTTGCAATAAACCCGGTGCCGGGGTGCTGGCAATTGCGGCGCAGCACAATATTCCCGTTCTGTTAATAGAAAAAGAGCGGTTCTTCCGCGGCGACGCCTATCTGCCCGAACTTAAAAATGCAGGCATAGATTTTATTGCCCTCGCCGGTTTTCTATGGAAAGTTCCGGCAGCACTTATACAGGCTTTTCCGCAGCGTATTGTCAATATTCACCCGGCCCTGTTGCCCAACTATGGTGGCAAAGGCATGTATGGCCAGCATGTTCACCAGGCTGTGGTTGACAACAAGGAAAAACACAGCGGCATTACTATTCACCTTGTAGATGAGCAATACGATCATGGCCTTCCTGTGTTGCAGGCCACCTGCCCTGTTTTGCCCGATGATACAGCTCTCACACTCTCCCGGCGGGTGCTGGCACTTGAGCACAGGCATTATCCCGATGTAATAGAAAGGCTGTTATCAGGAGATTAAACAACCTTTTGTTAATACCCTGATGCGGGTATAGCTTTCACATGGTTTTTTGCAGAACTTTATACAAATCATTTGTATGAAAAGAATACTCATTCTCTGTATCGCCATTACAACCGCAGTAATTACAAAAGCACAATCATCAATAGTTATTACCCCTGGTGTGGGAGTTGGAAAACTGAAACTGGGAATGAATGAAAAGCAGGCTATGGAGGCTCTTTCGGGTACTGCCAAATGGGATTCGTACAAAGCACAACTCAAATCCTTTGTTGAGTTTAACACAAGGGTGGACAGTGTGATGCAGTTCATACTTGGTTTCGATACCTGTGCAAGGTATAACTCGGCCCTGCCGGAAAACATGCCGGTATTTGCCCTCTATTTCAAAAAGCACAAACTTAATTTCATAACCATCACATCTTATGGTGCTGACGAAGAAATGATAAAAAGGGTAAAAATCAGCAATGGCCTTGCTTATTATAACACCATGGAAGAATGTACAGATAAACTGGGAAAGGACTACATCAATGTTACCTATAGCGATTATACCGGCGATCTGTATTACTATAAGAAGGGTGTTGAACTGGTATTTGATGAAAACCAGTTACGTTCAATAGGCATATTTCCGCCAACACCCAATTTTATTAAATTGCAAAAACAAAAGAGCAAACAACTTCAGGAAGAAGCAGAAAAGGCAGGGATGGAAAAAGCCGTTGATAAAATAGACCTTAATCCGCTGCAACCATAATAAAACCTGTGTTCATTATTGCGGGGTGGTAGTTTTATCGGGTGGTAAGGCCACCTTAACTAACCATTTGCAAATTCTTTCGTTACTTGCTGCGAATTTACAACAGGTTGAGGCGGCATATATTCACCATATCATTACAGACGGTTATCCTGGTGTTGCTGGGTTCGGAAAAAACGGCGGCGCAGTATAAAGTGCGGGGCTATGTGTACGACAGCAGCCGCAACTATCCGCTGGAAGCAGTAAGCGTTATTTCCACCTCCGGAAAGGGAACCGTTACCAATGCCGATGGTTTTTACGAAATCAACGTTTCCGAAAAAGACTCCGTCTGGTTCAGCTATTTGGGCAAGCCCACTGTTAAGTTCGCTGTAAGCAAAATTCCCAATCCTCTTGAGTTTGATATTTCGCTGCATGTAAATGTCACTGTGCTGAAGGAAGTGAAAGTAAGGCCCCGCAACTACAAGCTTGACTCCATCCGCAACCGGCAGGATTATGCCAAAGTGTTTAATTATAAAAAGCCAACACTCAGGCCCACCATCACCAGCGGTGGTGTGGGCTTTGATCTTGATGAAATCATAAACATGTTCCGTGTTAAGCGTAACCGGAGCATGGAGGCATTCAAACAACGTCTGCTGGAAGAGGAAAGAGAAAAGTTCATAGACCACCGTTTTAACAAAGCATTGGTGCGCCGCCTAACCCAGCTCGATGGCCAGGAACTTGACAGTTTTATGCGAACATTCCGCCCCTCCTATTATTTTACAAAACTTGCCGGCGATTACGAGTTTCAGTATTACATCAAAGAGGCATTGTACCGTTTCCGCAAAGGGCTTGCCCCGCAGCCGATGATTAAAGAAGAGAAGCCGGAGGAGTAAGCCAACACTTCAGTATAATTTTTTACATTGCAGCAAATAGCCAATCATGGAACAAACAACTTTAGGTATTGGTACAAGGCTGCAGCATACACAATACGGACCGGGAGTAATTGTGGGCCTCCGCTATGCCACTTATCTTATTTCTTTTATCCATCATGGCATAAAGGAAATTGACAAGACAGATGAAAAACTGGAAGAGATAATTCCTGAGAATGTAAGTGAAGAAACAGAGACACACAGTGAAGCGGAAAAGTCGTTGCTTAAGATACTTCGTCTTTGGGGCGGTATTACAGAAATTGTACCTCTTGGCGAAAAATGGCTTAAGGGCACCATGTTGCTACAGCCCGCAGACAAAAGCCTGAAACCGAAGGAAATTCCCATTGATGATTTCTTTCACAAAATTGTAATGCTGCGTGACAGGCTCAGGGTGCTGGAGCAAAACATCAACAGTAACAAGAAACTTAGTGACGAAGACAAAGTGAATATTCAGCAATACATTACCCGCTGCTACGGTTCACTCACCACATTCAATGTGCTTTTTAAAAACAAAGAGCAGTGGTTTGTAGGTGAGAAGGGTGGAAAGGAGGAATAAAATACCCGCCACATGGTATGGCACAGCTGCCGGCAATAGTTATATTTAGTATTCCTAAATTATCGCTATGAGGAAAATATTTCCGTTGGCTGCAGTTGTACTGATTTTTCAATCAGAAGGCTATGCACAGCTGAAACCAAAGCATTTTTGGCCGGCAACCACAGCGTTTTCTATTAAGAAATACCACCTTAATTACCGGGCCAGCGAAGGTGATATCAGAACCCAGTTTTTTTTGAATGACTGTATTGAGGGGGATTGTAAAAACGGTGACGGTGTTTTTGCAGTAACCAATGCCAGAAACGTAGAGTTCAGGGAAAACGGAAGCCTTGACCTTACCATCAATTTATACAAAGGAAAGTTTTCGGAGGATGGTAAAAAATTCAATGGTAAAATGCTGGAGTATAATTACAGGCTATCTGGCAGTGGCGCAAAGGATCATTGGTTTTATGCCAATAAGTTTACACCATTTGCAACGGTAAACCTTGCCGAAGACATAGCAAAACCAATGCTTGCGGGCAACTACATTTTTGCTGAAGGAGAAGCCGTCCGTACAGAAGAAAAATGGGGTGACAAAATAAAATACAGTTATCAGTTGCATGGTACCGGAGCCAGCAGGCAGGCAATGACAGAGCTAAGTGCCGCATCCATGCAGGGCCGATTTGAAAACGGTCAATTATTGATGCTGCAAGCCGATATGAAAGAGAACTTTCCTGCGAAAAGGTTTACCGGGAAAATGACATTCAAACAAAAGCCATTAGCAGGCCGCCTGGAGTTTAGAGATGGAACTTACTACGAAGGCTTTTTTTATAATAATTATTACAATGGTCCCGGCAAGCTGGTAAGTAACGACGGAAGCGTACACCAGGGTTTCTGGGAAAATGGAGTTTTAAAAGACTCACTAGCTGTAAGTCTTCCTTCTTCACTGTGGGATTATTCAGCACAAACAATTTCAGAGGCCCGGCCCTGCACAATCACCATTGGAGATAAAACTTATAAAGGCAATTATTCCGGCGATTGGAAAGATGGAAAACCTCATGGTAAAGGATTCTTCAGCACCGACCAGAACACTCTCTTTTATGGAAGTTTTGAAAATGGAAACGCCAATGGCCTCTGTTACTTTTATTCGCTGTATAAAACCGAATCATGGGCCTGTTGCCAGCGATTAGCAGAATACGTTCAATCAGGACTCTTCACCAACAACTGGTTAACCTATGGCAACAAGAATATCTTTAATTATATGTGGTACACCAGTTCGTCTGATCCCAACTATATCAAAGGCTACATACCGCAGGACAGTTATCTTTTTTCCGGCACATTCAACAACAAGGGTCTTGATGGCTGCGGAAAAAGTGTATTAACCCGTTATAATATCGAACCTGAATTATCGTGTACCATGACGGGAAATTTTAAGGACGGCGGCCTGCATGGCTGGGCTACCGTTGATTTTCCTTATAAAAAACCAGATGACAAGTGGAAAGGAAAATACTTTGGATATTTTATCTATCATCCGGTATCGCCTTATGCTGTAAAGCAAGACCTTTTAGCCGGAATGCCTTATAACCCATCCGGTGATGTGGTAAAACGGTACACTGATTATGAAAAGGAAGTAGAACTCTTTTTAAAAGAAATTGCTGTTGGTCAGGATGATTGTAATAGCGGACTTATTAGCGAGGCTGATAAAAAGAAATACACCGAAGATGCCAAAAACAATGCTTTATATGCAAGGAAGATGGCAACCAATTACAAAAACCAGCCACCACCCATTACTCTGGTTAGTAATTATGATAATGTTGTAAAACAAATTAAATATAAAGCAGGCACCACTCTCCGAAAAAAACAAGATGATTATCTTATCTCTGTCATCACCGGGTATAATTTTACTACACAAAGGTATTCGGTAACCAATGCAATATACCAGACTATATCCAGAAAAGATGGCACCTTTAAAGCCCTGAAAGAAGCTTCCAAAACAGTATCCCTCACCGAGCAGGAAATAGAAAAGATATATAATGTACAAAGCCAGCTTTACAGCATCTGCTCTGTTTGTAATGGCAGAGGATACACCACCGGAACTGTTCATGGCGGCCACGAAGGCGGCTGGGAAAAATGGACCGACAACGTTTTTTACAACCGCCCAAGCACTGCTTATAGTTATGAAGTAACTACAGGTTGCTCTGCCTGCAGAACAGTGGGGTGGAGGTAAAAAAAGGGCAAGACTTTCGTCCTGCCCCCAATGCACTTTATATTTTTCAATTATTGGTCCTTATTATGAAAAACAGAGTCACTTGCACAACCAGTAGTACCGGGATATGGCCTGTATAGAGAATCCTGAAGTTCTTTATTCAAAAAGCTCAGGAAACGGTGTACGTTGTTTGAATTGGTATCCAGACACCTGTAAAAGCCAGGATCTATATATTCATACCCCCGATAAACGCCAGCTTCAACTATTTCAAACTGTATAGAAACTCCTCCGATTAAAAACCCAACTCCCTTTTCGTGTATATCTCCACTTTTCATATATGGAATTTGGTAACGATATAGAGTATCTATTAACTCACCCCAATCCGATTTAATTTTACTTGTTTTTTTCTCCTGAAGTATTTTGATATAGTATCCAAAGAATGGATGAAAACTTTCCCATTTAATGATCTCGGCCATTTTATTGTTCGTGTTGATATCTATTACATACATGGTATCTTCTTCGTTTAACCATATACGAACACAAAAATCTTTAATGCCACTGGATAATCCCCGTAACCCCATCTTTGTTGAAACATAATTGTTAAAAGCAGAGTCGTTATCTTCCTCAACTATTTTCCTCAACGAATCTTCAGAATATGGAATCAATCTTGGAAGCCCTGATTTATTTACATCAGGCAGTTCTTTATCATCGTTAGAAAGACAAGAAAACAAAAGAGTACAAACAAGGGCGAAGCTGTATAAGGTTTTAATCATCCTGTTATCTGTTGATATTAGAAAACAAAATCACTTTAAAGATAAACAAAGGTTTGTGAGGCCTGTATAAAATCAATAATAAACATTTGCGGAAGAGTCTTCCTGATAAGGCGAGGAATTAAAAAGGGCAAGACTTTCGTCCTGCCCCAATACACTTTGTCTGGTTTTTCAATTATTCTTTCTTGGCCGGACAAGTATTAATTCCCACCAGTGTATAAAGCGGGCAAAAACTGATAAGGCTTGTCAGCACAAATACACCGCCTAAAATTACCAGCACCAATCCCAGTGTGCCGGTTACAGTTCCGCTGAAATATAAATAAGCTAATACTGCAGCAAAAATTACTCTGATAATGCGGTCAACGTTTCCCATGTTTGGTTTCATAACACAATTGTTTTTTGAGTTTATAAATGTTGGATGATTAACACAATACCGGTTACAACAGCGAGGCACAGTACACAAACAACAGCCAGTCTTATCCATGTATTCTTCATGCCCGTTATTGTGGAATAAAAGTAAGCAGAGGTGTTCATCCGTTGCGGTGACCGCAGTCACCATTTTAAAAAATTTCTATGCCGCCTTCGGTTTGCTTAATTTTTCCTTCCTGCTCTAATCGTTTCAGCACCCGGGTCACCACTTCACGGGCAGTGCCCAGCTCGCCTGCAATTTGCTTGTGGCGGAGGTCAAGGATTTTTTCTCCCCTCAGCTTGCTTTTCTCCTGCAGGTAGGCATACAGCCGCTGGTCCAGGCGGCCAAAAAGGAGTGAGTTGATGGTATCCAGCATTTCGGTGTAGCGAAGATTATATTGCTGGTAAAACAAGTCATTAATGGCCGGATACTGCTTCACCCATTTGTTCAGCTTGTCGGTTGGCAACAGCAGCAGCGTTGATTTCTCTTCTGTTAAGGCAAAAATGCGGCTGGGTGAATTACTGATACCTGCCGAAAAAGACATGATACAACTTTGTGTGGAGCCGATATAATACAGCAGCAGTTCCTTTTCTTCTATGCGGGTAAATACTTTTACCAGGCCTTCCAGCACTATCGGAATCATTTTTACATACTGGCCTTCTTTCAGTATTTCTGTTCCTGCCGGTACTTCCATAATAGTTCCGGCAGCGGCCACTTCTTCGAGCAGCTCGTTATTAAACCCCGGCAGATAGGGTTTTATTTCCGTTAGTTCTAATGGCATAAGCAGTGAGTAAATCTACAAAAAAGTCTTTATTGAAATAGATTAACCACGCAGGGGTCGCCGAGTTCGCAGAGTAGTTGGGTTTTTCTGAGGAGAAGAGATTTTAAAATAGTTTTCTCTGCGTTCTCAGTGTCCTCTGCGTGAAATATCCGAAATTGCACCATGCGAATCTTTACAGTATTAATCTTTCTTGCACTTGCTTTTCCGGCTAAAGCACAAACCACTTACGACATTATTGTCCGCAACGGAAAAATAATTGATGGCAGCGGCAACAACTGGTACTACAGCGATGTGGCCATAAAGGATGGGAAAATTGTATCTATCAGCCGTAACATTAATCAGCCGGCAAAAAAAATTATTGATGCGAAAAGCCTCATCATTGCACCCGGTTTTATTGATGTGCATACACATCTTGAAGGGGATGAGGATAAAGACCCCGAAGCAAAAAGTTTTATCTACGATGGCGTCACCACCTGTATAACCGGTAACTGTGGTTCATCGCATGTTGATATTGGCAAATACCTGCATTGGGTGGATTCGCTGAAGACTTCCATAAACATCGCCACATTAGTAGGCCATAACGATGTGCGGGAAGCTGTAATGGGTAATGCAAACCGTGACGCCACCCCACAGGAACTGGAGCAAATGAAACTGCTGGTGGAAAAAGCAATGAAAGACGGAGCCGTAGGGTTATCAACCGGACTTATATATACACCAGGTGTGTACAGCAAAACACCGGAAATAACCGAACTGGCAAAAGTGGCGGCAAAATTCAACGGGCTTTATGCCACACATATGCGGGATGAAGGCGACAGTATTGAAGGTGCTGTGAACGAAGCGTTGACTATCGGCAGGGAAGCAAAAATTCCGGTGGAGATTTCGCATTATAAGATAAGCGGACAGCAAAACTGGGGCAAAAGCAAAATCACTGTTCCTTTAATTGATGCCGCCCGGAAGGAAGGACTTGAAGTTACCATTGACCAATATCCTTACACAGCCAGCAGCACTACTATCGGTCAGCTGATACCTGATGAAGTATTGGCCGACGGGCAGGATTCTGTAAAGGCAAGGTTGCAAAATCCACTAACCAAAAAGTATGTGGTGAATTATATGCTGGAAAGGCTGAAGAAAAGAAAACTGAAACATTTTGCTTATGTGGTGGTGGCCTATCATTCAGCGGATACAACTTATAACGGCAAGAGTGTAGAAGAAATAAACCTGATGAAAGGCAGGAAGCACAAAGCAAAATATGAGGCAGAGACGGTGATTGATATCATGATTAACGGCGGGGCCAGTGCGGTATTTCATGGAATGAGTGAAGATGATATTAAGCGTATTATGAAGTACCCGTTCAACATGTTTGCCAGCGATGCTACGATAAGAGTGCTGGGCAGAGGGATGCCACATCCAAGAGGTTATGGTACTAACGCAAGAGTGTTGAGCAAATACGTAAGGGAAGAAAAAGTGATTTCATTAGAAGAAGCCATTCGCAGAATGACTTCTTTGCCGGCCTTAAAATTTCAGTTGAAAGACCGTGGGTTGATTAAGGAAGGCATGACTGCTGACATTGTGGTATTTGATGAAGCACAGGTTAAAGACCTTTCTACTTTTGACAAGCCCCATGCTTACTCAACAGGCTTTCGTTATGTGATAGTAAATGGGGTGCTTACCGTCGATAACGAAAAGCACACCGGCGCCAGGGCTGGTAAGGCGTTGTACAGAATAAACTAATTATTGAATTATAATAACAGCGATATGAAAAAACTTTCTTTGTTCATCAGCCTGCTTTTGTTGCAGGCAATTATTGTAACAGCGCAAAAAATAACTCCGGCAACTCCTGAAGCGGCGGGCTTCTCTTCCGAAAGGCTGGCCCGCATTGACCGTGAAATGAACGACTGGGTTCAAAAAGGATGGATACAGGGCAGCACCGCCATTATTATCCGCAACGGAAAAATTGCATATCACAAAGCGGCTGGCTATAACGACCTCGAAGCAAAGACGCCAATGCAAAAGGATAATATTTTTCGTATTGCTTCGCAAACAAAGGCTATTACCAGCGTGGCGGTTATGATTTTGTTTGAAGAAGGAAAACTGCTGCTTGACGACCCGGTTTCAAAATATATTCCGGCGTTTAAAAAGCAACAGGTGCTGGATAAATTTAACCCGGCAGATACTACCTGGACGGCCGTTCCCGCCAAAAGCGAAATAACCATCCGCCAGCTGCTCACACATACATCGGGGCTTGGCTATGCACAGATAGGTTCTAAAGAGGCGAATGCCATTTATGCAAAAAGCAATCTTACTGCAGGCATTGGAGTGAAAGATGATAACCTGCTTGATGCTATGAACCGCCTGGCGCAACTGCCGCTGATGCACCAGCCGGGAGAAAAATGGACTTACGGCCTGAATACCGACCTGCTCGGCTGTTTAGTGGAGGTTATCTCCGGTATGAGTCTTGACAAATTTTTCAAAACAAGAATATTTGAACCGCTGGGGATGAATGATACCTACTTCACTATTCCAAAAGAAAAGGCAAACAGGCTTGTCAGCATATACCGTGAAGATAAAGACGGTAAACTGCAAAAGTCAACTGCAGAATTACTGAATGGCAAAACAGTTACACCTGATTATCCGCTCGAAAAAAGCACTTACTACTCCGGTGGTGCAGGACTGTCTTCCACAATTTATGATTACGCCGTGTTTCTGCAAATGCTGCTGAACAACGGTGTGTATAATGGCAAACGTATTTTAGGCCGCAATACCGTCCGTATGATGACGATGAACCAGATAGGTGATTTGTCCCGCGGCGATGATAAGTTTGGCCTGGGCTTCCAGGTGGTGACAGAGCGGGGCAGTGCCCGCACTCCTTCGCAGGCGGGAACATTTAGCTGGGGCGGTGCTTTTGCCACTTCTTACTGGGTTGACCCGAAAGAGAAAATGGTATTTCTTCTTTATCGCCAGTTGCAAAGCAGCACACACGGCGATGTAGGGGAAAAATTCAGAAGCATGACTTATGCGGCGATAAATGATTGATAAAAAATAAAACAGAGCAGAGTTGCCAGCCTGTTATAGACTGGTAATTTATTTTGTTGTTGACTCTTTCTTCAACATATCTTTTGAGTAAAACGGTAAATTCAATTTGAGCATAAGCGAATTCTGACTGATGCCTGCAATCGGAAACTTATTGGACGAGAAGCTATAGCCGTAAACCAGATATAGCAAACTGGCGCCTATGCCAATTTTTGGGGTGACTAAAAAATCATCTGCGGATTTTGATTTCATGTACTGAAAGTCAACACCCAAGACACCAAAGTTGCCGCACATTACAGCTCCTGCATTATAGCCAAGTACAAATTCATGATCTGTTTTAAACGAAGGGAAAATATTTAATGCCGTATAAATGTCATAGCCATACATTCCGTGAGGCGCACCGATAAACATAGTTTTTGATATGCCCAACCCGGCAAAAAAACGTTTTTGAAAACCAGTTCGGACATCAAAACACCAGTTCCGCTGATGTATGTCTATCCGATGCGGATTAAAGCTAGTATCCCGTTGCTGTGCATAGGAGGCATTAATAAGCATCAGTAACAATAATACAGGCAATAGTCTTTTCTTGTTTTGGGTTAACCAAGTCATATTACTTATACTTACAATTACTCTTCGTTGAAATTTCGTATCAGCCTGGCCAGGTTGGGGAAATAGCTGTCTACATTAATGTCAACCTCGTTTGAAACCTTTTCAATGATAAACACTCCCGAACCTACTCCAAAAGTATCAGAACCGCTGTACCATTTGCCATGAAGAAAGGTTCCGTTCTCTTGCTTGACATATTCTGCACTCAGGAAATGAAGATAATTGCACATCTCAAGTGTCGAACTGTATTCTTCTGTGCCGTTATTGTAAATCTCTATCGGGATGTTTTTATCACCATGGAGTTTTGCGATAAGCCGCCCGGTACATTCTGTTTCACCTGTGGCAGTGTCTATGTTTTTCATATAAATACCCCACAACGCTTTGCCTGATTGTTTGAAGTAAACGGTAAACTCTTTATACAACTTATTCCCTCCATAAATGCCGGAGGCAATAATACCCTGCCATTTTCCCTGTAGGCTGTCTGTCTGGGCTGATGAAATGAAAGAAAGAATTGAAAGCAGCAGTACCGGAAGCAGACGTTTCATAAAGATGCTGTTTTGATTCTTTAAAACTACTTACTATCTGTTCCTGTTTCAAGTTTTCGTCCGGTTCTTTTGTTAACGAAAGACTAATGTGATATATCAGTTTGAGAGTTGATTAGTATTCTAGAAGTCTTTCCACCATCTCCCCCAATCTCGCCTTCGCCATAAAATTCTGTTCCAGTTCGGTATTAAATGGCACCGGAGTATCAAGAGAGGCGCATCGCATTACCGGCGCATCAAGTAAGTCAAAACAATGCTCACCTATCCAGGCAGCAATTTCCCCGCCTATGCCGCCAATCAGTGTGTCTTCATGCAGCAGCAGCACACGGCCTGTTCGTTGAACGGCCTCACGGATGGCAAAGTAATCTAGGGGAGCCAGCGTCCTTAAATCAAGAATGTCAACAGATATTTCAGGATGTTCAGCAGCATAATCATCAGCCCAGTGTACACCGCTGCCATAAGTGATGATGGAAACTTCATCGCCTTCCCTTACATGCCTGGCCTTGCCAATCTCGATTTCATAATAATCATCAGGCACTTCGCCGCTTACCGAACGGTACAGCGCCTTATGCTCAAAATACAATACGGGATTCGGGTCATTAATGGCAGCAATCAGTAATCCTTTTGCATCGGCCGGTGTGCTTGGATAAACAACTTTCAATCCGGGCGCCTTGGTAAACCATGCTTCGTTGCTCTGGCTATGGAAAGGCCCGGCTCCCACACCGCCGCCTGCAGGCATACGGATCACCACATCAGCATTTTGCCCCCAGCGGTAATGAATTTTAGCCAGGTTGTTTACTATCTGGTTGAAGCCGCAGGTTACAAAATCGGCAAACTGCATTTCCACCATGCTTTTATATCCTTCCAGCGATAAGCCTAAGGCTGTACCCACAATAGCACTTTCACAAAGTGGCGTATTGCGTACCCGTTCTTTTCCAAACTCGTCAACAAAACCTTCGGTTATTTTAAAAGCACCACCGTATTCGGCAATATCCTGTCCCATGAGGATGAGGTTGGGATGCTGCTGCATGGACTGATGAAGACCTGCCTTAATTGCATCAATAAGACGAAGCCCCCCCACCCCTCGCAGGGGGGATTTAGCACCGCTCAATCCTGTTAGTCGAATTTCACCATTAACATTTGAGTTGTCAATAAGCAGGGGCTGTGGGAAGGAAGCTCCCCTGGCGGGGGAGTTTGAGGGGGTTGCATACACATCTTCTTCCTCCGCCTCCGTATC
>CALLZY010000101.1 GCA_937858715.1 uncultured Chitinophagaceae bacterium
CCATGCTGCAATAACAGCAATTACAAAAACAGTGGCTGATACCAATAAAAAGTCAGTCAGTTTCAGTTTGACAGGATAATAATCTATCAGAAATGTACCTCCCTGCAAGGGTATAATGTGAAAATGTATTTGCAGTTGCGCAACAATAAATGCCAGCAGCATCCCAATACCACCACCGATTATTGCCAGCAGCATACCCTCTGTCAAAAACACCCTGCGGATGAACAACCTGTTACTGCCGAGGGCATACAATACGCTGATATCTTTCTGTTTTTCTAATACCAGCATGGTTAATGAACCAATCATTGTAAAAGCAGCCACCACCAGCACTAAGCAAAGAACTCCGTAAATAATCCATCGCTCTGCATTCATTACAGCATACAGACTGCGGTTTTGCTCATACTTATTTTGCACCAAATAAGAATCTCCTAATAATGCTTTGATCTTACGTTTTACTGATTTGGACATATCATAATCGGTAAGAGAAACTTCAACTGCCGTATATTCATCCGGAGCCAGTTTCATAGCCGATTTTACAAAATCAATATTGGTAATCCCATATTTATTATCGAAGTCCTGCTGAATGCGGAAAGAGGCAGCGGCAGCAATAGTATCACTGCTGATATCCTCTGTCATATCCACCAGTGTGGTGTTACTTTTCCTGGGCAGGTAAATATTCAGGGAATAGGTATCAATCCCGCCCATTATTCCCAGGGCATCCTCCACTCCAACACCAAGTATAAGTTTTGGATCATCCGCCGAACCAATATCATACTCTGTATCGTTCACAAGATTATTGGCCACACCCGATACATAACGGTAGTTCTCATCAACCCCTTTCAGAAAAATAACTGACTGGTAATCGCCGTTCTGCAACAATGCCTTTTCTTCAGCAACCAGCGAATAGTTTTTTATCCCTTCTATTTTCCGCAGGCCTGCCAGTTGCTGTGCAGTAAGGGTCATAACCTTACCTTTTTCCGGAGAAACTTTTATATCGGTATAAAAAGTCGAGTATAAATCTTTTACAATGCCTTCAAACCCGTTGAAAACACTCAGCACCAGTATCAATATGGCTGTGCCGAAAATAAACGCAAGAATGCTCACCCAAGCAATGATATTGATAGCATTGGTTGATTTTTTTGCTTTAAAATACCGCCAGGCAAAGAGAAAGTTTAAGAGTTTCAGCGTCTGAAATTTTAGATTGCTTAATCGTTTGAAGGCTTCTCATCATCCTTCGGCTCCTCCTTGATTTTCTTGAATATCTCCTCCATCTTAAATACATAGTCCAGCGTATCATCCTGGAAAAACTTAAGCACCGGCATACTGCGCAACTGGTGACGAACTCTGGCTGTCAGTTCCTTCTTTATCTCATGTCCCCTTTCTTCAACCTTGTGCAGGGCGGCTTTCGCATCTTTTACCTGGAAGAAACTCAGGTAAAACCGGGCTTCCAGCAGGTCGGGAGTAATTTTAACAGATGAAATGGACACCATGCCCCCGTCAATCATATTGAGGCCAAGCCGCTGAAAAATTATATTCATCTCTTCGTTCAGCAGACCGGCAATTTGTTTCTGTCTTTTTCCTTCTTCCATGTATTTACATTTTACTGCCGGGTATATAAACTTCGGCAGACGCTGTAAAATTAGTTACTTTGCTGTTTTGCAAAAGCGATTTTATCTTAAATGAAACAATACTCCCGCATATTTCAATACCTGAAGGTTTATAAAGGAAAAATTGGACTCTATTTTCTGTTCATAATACTAAGCATAATATTCTCGATAGTTTCTGTGGGTATGCTTATGCCTTTTTTACAGCTGATTTTTACTGGCGAAGGGACTTTTAAAACTACAAACAATCCCCTCATCCAGTTTTTCAATGACCTCATCTTCGATTCATTGAAAGACCCCGCAAACAAAGTCCCTGTTCTTGGTTTTATATGTCTGCTGATGATTTCCTTTATCATTTTAAAAAATCTCTTCCTGTACCTCTCTTATTATATTTTAAATCCGCTTAAAAATACAGTTGTAAACCAGCTAAGACAGGATTTATACGAAAAAGTACTCCGGTTACCCATCGGTTTCTTCACGGAAAAAAGAAAAGGCGACCTGATGAGCCGGATGACAAATGATGTTGGCGAGGTTGAAGGGTCTGTAGTGGGCACATTAGAAGGCTGGATCAGAGATCCTTTAACTATAATTATTAATCTTCTTGTCCTCTTCTTTATAAGTCCGCAGCTTACGTTATTTATTTTAATACTTATTCCCGTATTAGGTCTCGTCATTGGCCGTGTCACCAAATCACTCAAAAAACATTCTGAGAGATCGGCACAGAAATACAGCGAGACACTCTCTACTTTAGATGAAACTTTAGGAGGCTTGCGGGTAATCAAAGCGTTTAACATTGAAAAACTGATGCGGCGGCGCTTTATCAAAAACAATGAAGAATTGCTGCAAGCCAAAAATCATATCTCTTACAGGCGGGACCTCGCTTCCCCTTTATCAGAAGTAATGGGTATAATTTTGTTTACTATTGTATTATACTACGGAGGAAGGCTTGTTTTGAAAAATCAATTGCTTGAAGCATCAGTTTTTCTGGGATACCTTGCAATCTTCTACAACATCATCAACCCCGCCAAAGCCCTGTCCACCTCCTTCAGCAATATGCGGAAAGGTGCTGCCGCCATCAACAGGATTGAAGAAATACTGAAAGCCCCGGTTACTGTAGATGATAACCCCAATGGTAAACAACTTGACAGCTTTAACGATAAAATCGAATTCCGCAATGTTCGTTTTGCATACGACGATGCTGTAATACTCGACAATATCAATCTCACAATAGAAAAAGGAAAAACAGTGGCGCTGGTAGGCTCATCTGGTGCAGGCAAAAGCACACTGGCCGACCTCGTACCCCGTTTCCATGATGTAACAGCCGGGGAAGTGCTGATTGATGGCATCAACATCAAAGACTACTCCTTGTATTCTGTACGCAACCTGATGAGCATCGTTACCCAGGAGCCCATTCTCTTTAATGATACCATCGGCAATAATATTGCATTAGGACAGCAAGGGGCAACAGCAGAACAAATTGCAGAAGCTGCAAAGATTGCCAATGCCCATGATTTCATTTCTAAAAAAGAAGGAGACTACGATAGTAATATCGGCGACAGGGGCAGCAAATTAAGCGGCGGCGAAAGACAACGCCTTACCATTGCAAGGGCCGTACTCAAAAACCCGCCCATACTTATTCTCGACGAAGCCACATCATCACTCGATACAGAAAGTGAAAGGCTGGTACAGGATGCCATCAACAATATGATGCAGAACCGCACCAGTATCGTCATTGCCCACCGCCTCAGCACCATCCGCCATGCGGACGAAATTATAGTGCTGCAAAAAGGAAAGATTGTGGAGCGGGGCACTCACGACAGCCTGATTGCCCAAAACGG
>CALLZY010000102.1 GCA_937858715.1 uncultured Chitinophagaceae bacterium
ACAGCAGGCGAAAAAGCGATATCGGTTTCCGTAAAGACATTCTGTTTTTGCCCGCCGTTGTCGTAGTCGTCATAATATTCTGTAAAGTCCTTTACTTTATTCCTGCTCAATGCCAGGTTGGCTCCAGCATCCAGCCATTTACAAAAATTATAAGCACCTTGCAGTTCAATACCCGCACGGTAGCTTTTATCAATATTAGTTCTTGTGTAAGCACCCACATCGTTAATCTTTCCTGTAAGGACTAACTGATTGTTATAGTTCATGTAGTATAAAGTGGCTGACCAGCTATAACGGTTTCTTGCCCGTTCGATGCCCAGTTCAATATCATTCAACCTTTCCGGTTTGGGTTGTTCGTTGCTGCCAGCTTCAAAATCGTCACGGTTGGGTTCTTTATTTGCTATACTGTACGATATGTAACCTTTCCATCCATTATGAGTATAGCTGATACCCGCTTTGGGGTTGAAGAAATTATACCTGTTATTTACCTGCAATGAAGGATTGTCCCTGAAACCGTCAATATTATATTTTACAGTCCGGTATTGCAGGTCGTAGAATAAATGCCATTTACCTGCAAACTGGGTTTGCTGTTTATAATAAACGTTGAAGTCGGCTTTTAAAGCATCATTATCGTACCAGTTTCTGTTGGAGGTAAGCCCTTTGTCTGCCCAGATAACTTTTCCAAAGTGATTGCCCTCATAACGGGTATATGCACCACCAAGGGTGGCCTGGGTTTTCTTGTGCTTGTACTGGAATGAGAAAATGTTTCCATAAAAGTTATTGTCAAGCCACAATTGCCTGATCATGTCGGATGTTGTAACAGGAGCGCCGTTTGAAGGCGGATTCTCCATTCCGTATTTTGAATATTTCTCGTCGGCTTTGTATTGTTCGTAGTAACCTTTTCCTTTTGTATAAAAGAAAGCAGTGTTGAATCCAATACGTCCGGATAATTGCTGGTTGAAAAAAAGCTGGTAGTGTGTTTGCGTATAGTTATCGGTCTCGTTATCATAAGGCTCTCCCGGTTTTTCAGTGCCGGCATAGTTTACAGTTCTGTTACCGGCTTTTAAATCTGCCTCAGAAATGCCATTCCATGCCTGGTAGGTTTTTTCTTTTCCGCTGAAAATATTAAACCGCAGGCTTGTTTTTGGCTTGATATAACCAGTTGTGAAGTAAAGCGATCGCAGATTACTGCTGGCTCTGTCGATATATCCATCGCTGCTGATGCGTGACAGTCTCACTTCGCTGATGAAGCCTTTGCGCAAACCAGTACCTGCCTTTACTGTGTTTTTGAAGGTATTGAACGAACCAAACCCATTATTGATTTCTGCATAAGCCTCTTTATTTATTTCATTAGAACTTACATTGATGCTCGCCCCAAAAGCACCGGCACCGTTGGAAGAAGTGCCCACACCTCTTTGTATTTGAATAGATCCGGCTGAGGAGGCAAAGTCTGGCAGGTCAACAAAAAAAGTTCCCTGGCTTTCAGCATCATTGTATGGAATCCCGTTTAATGTTACGTTTATCCTTGTGGCATCTGTACCGCGGATACGAAGGCCAGTATAACCTACACCATTTCCGGCATCAGAATTTACAACCACAGAGGGAGTTTGATTTAAGAGAAACGGTAAATCCTGCCCCAGGTTTCGAACGGCAACTTCTCTTTTAGAAATGTTGGTTTTGGTAAAGGGAGAATTCTCCCCAGCTCTTACAGACCGGACTTCAACCGGGGTTAACATATAAAAACTGTCTTTTGGCTCCTGTTCAACTTTGCTGAGAACAGTTTGTGCATCTGAAATGAGGGCAGCCATGAGTAAACTGCCGGTAAAAAAATACCTCTTCATTTTTTAAATTTTTCGGTTAAAAAATAAGAGGGAAACGCTGTTACGAGAGGATGATGAATACTCCTTCCCTTCGCAGGCATTACCCTGACCAGGTTCAACGGGTTTAATCTCAGCCTCTTACGAAGCACCCCGGGGAAACACTGAATTTCAAAGCCTTTCGGCTGAATCTGGCACAAAGCTAAGTAAATTTTTTTAACAGGCTTTGTAACTTTCGGGCTGGTACCCCGTATTACTTAAAACAACCATTATGAAGAAGTTAAGTTTACTGGCCGTGTCATTATTTGCCGGTATTGTGATGTCCGCACAAAAGTTTAACGATCCCAATGCAGAAATCCGTAATGCTAGTGGATTTCACGGTATTAATGTTTCCAGTTCTTTTGATGTGTATCTGAGCCAGGGTAATAATGAGGCCGTTGCGGTAAGTGCTGCCAGTGCATCCGACAGAGCTAAAATTAACGTGGAAGTAAAAGATGGCATTTTAGTGATTGGACTTGATAAAT
>CALLZY010000103.1 GCA_937858715.1 uncultured Chitinophagaceae bacterium
AAAAAGGAAAGATTGTGGAGCGGGGCACTCACGACAGCCTGATTGCCCAAAACGGATTTTACCGCAGGCTGGTGGAAATGCAGGAGGTGAGGTAACTAACCCCGCCTCACCGCATTGAAAAGCATTACATCATTCCCTGTTCATCTGCACTTGGGCCATATACCCCCGGAATGGGAATATTCAGCAGCCGCAGATATACTCCCAGCTGTGCCCGGTGGTGAATCATTTGTCCAAACGAATGACGGATAACCTCCAGTTTCGATTCAGTCATATATACAATATCGCCGTTGCGCAGTGTCCACATTTTTTCCAGTACCGGGTCTGTATTGTTCAGTAATGTTGCCTTTGCTTCTGCTGCATTTTGCTCATAGTAAGCCACCAACTCATCGCCGCCATTACAATCTTTGGGATTGTAGGGCGACTTCGAAAAATCCAGTTCATCTGTTGTAAGGGCCATGGTAATCCAGCCGGGCAGGTCGGCAATATGTGTGGCCAGGTCTTTCAGCTTCATGCTTTTTTCGTGGGGCTTCCAGTCGGGTTTGTCTGCCGGTACTAAGGCCAGCATCTTTTTAGTACCAACGCTTTCAGCTTCCAGTTCTCTTACGAGAGTTTCGATAAATGTTATCATGTTGAATGTTTTTTGTGGCACAAACCTAAAACCGGGCAGTGACAACCCTGTGTCAGCAGGAGAAAGAATTATTTTATTTTTTTTGAGACTGCTGATAACAGCTGCTTAACCCTTTGTTTCAGCACAGCGGGAGAATCAATTTCTGCATGGTCGCCCATCATCATATACCAGCGGGCAATACCTTCTATGGAGGTGGTGAGAAATGTCATTTCAATTTTATCACCTTTCTCCTGTTGCGAAACAAAACCGTTATAGTATTTCTGGTCGCCAAGATATTTTTCTGCAATCTTGTCAACAAGTAAGACAACCTTATGCAGTTCCTTTTCTTTTTTGGCAACCTGGTCAAGATATTCTTTAAGCGAAGGATGCTGCTGCTGAAATATCCCATCAGTAATATGAAGTGTCTTAATTCTGTCAATCCTGAAATTGCGATAATCTTTCCGCAGCTTACAGTAAGCAATCAGGTACCACCTTCCCGTCATATAAAACACACCCACTGGCTCTACTTCTCTTTTTGATGTATCACCGGCGTTTGCAGTATAATGGATAGCGATAACCCGGCGTTGTGCAATGCCCCGTAAGATATCCTGCAGAAAACTTTCCTCTTTTTCTATCTTGGGGAGGTACGGATTATCCAGCACGGCAATATACTCTTCAATGCTGTTCAGATGGTCCTTTTCGGAATTGCGCAGAATAGCCCTGATTTTGTACAATGCAGACCGGTATGCCGCTACAGTTTTTTTATCGGTAAGTTTCTCAACTAATTTTTCAGCAGTTAAAAAAGAAGTGGCCTCTTCCATGGTAAACATAACGGGCGGCAGACGGTATCCATCGGCAATAGAATAGCCAATTCCCGCTTCACCAATTACTGGCACACCGGCTTCGTTCAGCGTATTAACGTCGCGGTACACAGTACGCAGACTGATGCCGAACCGGTCTGCAATATCCTGTGCCTTCACAACCCTTTTAGATTGCAGCTGGATAAGAATTGCTGATATGCGGTCTATGCGGTTCATATTAGTCAGGTATGATGCAAAATATAAAAAAATAATTCCAGAAAAAGCAATACTGCAGGGTGTTTTCAATTTCTCACAACCCTGCATGACTATAATTCTGCAAAAGAATGACTATACTCATTT
>CALLZY010000104.1 GCA_937858715.1 uncultured Chitinophagaceae bacterium
CATGGAAGAGTTTATTGCAAAACAATTTGAAGCCGGCACTATCGACCGCAATCTTTTTACTGCAGAGGAAAGAAACATACACATACACGGCCACTGTTACCAGAAAGCACTCTCTTCGCAGCAGTACAGCAAAACCTGTATGGAGATTCCTGTGAACTATAAAGCCACACTCATACCATCAGGATGCTGTGGCATGGCCGGTGGTTTTGGTTACGAGAAAGAACACTACGGTATTGCACAACAGGTGGGAGAGCTGGTGCTCTTTCCTGCCGTAAGAGCCGCAGGCGAAAATGATATTGTAGTGGCTGCCGGCACATCCTGCCGCCACCAGGTGAAAGACGGCACACACAAGATTGCGATGCACCCGGTTGAAGTGTTGTATGATGCGCTGAAGAAATAGAGTTAATATCACAGCCGCTTTATCGTCATCTTCTTAACCAGTTCACCCGGCTTGCCGCAGCAACCGGCGCAGGAGTTGTAGTCAACAACCACCCAGCCGCGGGGCACTTCCTGGTCAGGACAAATATCAAGCTTGCTGCCTCTTGGCAGTTTGTCAATACGCTTTATCGTTGGCTTCTTCACCAGTTCACCTGGCTTGCCACAACAACCGGCACAGGTAGTATAATCGGTAATCACCCAGCCGCGGGGAATATTCTGTTCGGGGCAAATGCTCTCCGTGGCACCCGATGCGGCATTGGCAATCTTTTTTATTTTATACTTCTGCACCAACTCACCCGCCTGTCCGCAGCAGCCTGCGCAGGAAATGTATTCAATTATCACCCAGCCCTGCGGTATATCCTGGTCAGGACAAATCACCTCGGTTGAACCGTTGGCCGCATTCCGTATGTTTTTAATAACGGGCTGCTTCACCAGCTCGCCGGGCTGACCACAGCAACCGGCGCAGGTGTTGTAGTCAACAATCACCCAGCCATGCGGAATATGCTGACCGGGGCAAATAGTTTGTGTCTGGCTGTGAACGGTAAGCACAAGGCTTAGCATCAAAAGAGTGAAGAGTGTTTTCATCATGCTGAATTTATCAGGCTTTCATCGGAAAATTATAATGAGGATATAATAACCATTACTTTTTTCCTTTTTTTAATCGCTTGTTCTTTACAGGTTCTGGCAAATAGTTTTCAGGTGATACTACCTTTTTCCCTGTCTTAGCCTCAAGGTCTTTTCTTGCTTTACCTGCCACGGCACCGCCCTGTTTTGCCACCTTTTGATTTTGAACAAATCCTTTGGGATTTTGAGCTTTTACAATTGCGGTAGTAGAAGCTTCTCCCAGCATTGAAAAAATAAGTTCAAGGTCGTTCATGTGGTCCCGCAGATTTTGGCTTTTCAGTCCTTTTACTTTTTTGTATTGGGAGGGAGTTAAACCAAAAGTTGCTTTTGAAATTTCTGCTGTCAGAATAGCATACTCTTTCTGTTCTTTTACTTCTCTGTTTTTCCATTCTCCTGTAAGCTCTTCACGGATGGCAATACTTCTCATCCTTTTTTCAATCCAGTCATCGGGGTATCCTTTAAGTTTGTACAGCTCCCTGGTGCGTTGTGTTGCCAGTTCAGGATTTTCAATTTCGTCTAATCTTTCAGAGCCAACTTGTGCTAACCATAACTTGAAAGGTTCTGCTTTTGGAGAGGGAATAGATTGAATAATTCTTAAAAGTCCTTTTGCATCGGCACAGTTCATTTTCTGTTTACCCCCTTCCGTATCCACCCAAAGGGTGGGTACAATTTGTACCCACCCTTTGGCAAGTTCCGGATCTCTTTGGCGCATTCTTTTAATATATTGTTTGGGGTCGGCACTGTCGGTTAGTACAGCTACAACATCTTCAACAACGAAGTACCATTTCTGTTCTTCCTCGTTCCAAACTGATCTTATTTGCCTGCTTTCAAAAAGTTTAATGTTGCTCATGAATGAATTTTCGGTGGCTTTGGGATAGGGTTAAAGGTACTGAAGATGGTAACACCAACGGCTGACATACACACTGCAGTCAACACAAACTACTTCCTCAATATCTTCTCCATGGCCTTGCCCTTGGCCAGTTCATCAATCAGTTTGTCTAAGTAGCGGATTTTTTGCATCAGCGGGTCTTCGATGTCTTCTACACGGTAACCGCAGATGGTGCCGGTAATTTTTGACACATTCGGATTAAGCTGCGGGGCCTTTGCAAAGAAGGTTTCAAAATCGGTTTTGTTGTCTATTATTTTTTGCAGGGCCTGCTGTGTGTAGCCGGTAAGCCAGCGGATGATTTCATCCACCTCGGCCTTGGTGCGGCCTTTCTTTTCTGCTTTTTGAATATAGTGCGGATATACGCCGCCAAAGGCCATCTTATATACTCTTGTGTTGCTCATGCTGGTTGGAGTTAGGAGGTAAAGATAATTTTTGTGAGGGAAAAGGTTTAGGGTTGAAAGGTTTGGTGGTTTGTTTTGTGTTAGTAAGTGGATTGTGTAAGACTCTGGTGCTTTTTTTGGCAGGGCAACGGCAGGCGTTGTGTTTCGTTTTGAATCTTTTTTCTTTCCTTACTTTTTTTCTTGGACAAAAAAAGTAACAAAAAAGTCAAGGAAAAAAGAATGCT
>CALLZY010000105.1 GCA_937858715.1 uncultured Chitinophagaceae bacterium
AAAGAAAAAGCCTTGCAAATTATTCATTTACAAGGCTTCGTTTTTTTTGCTCCCCTAAGTGAGATAGACTTGAACCAAATTATTGAGGATCTGAGGATTGTGTATCGGTTGATGACTTATTTAAACAAATCAAACGCTGGGCAAATTTGGCAAAAATACTAAGCCAAAAGCTCTGTTATTAACTAGTTTTCTATACCGATTATAGGCAGATTTGAATATATCGAACTAGCGATGGATTAAAGTAGATTTTGCAGCCAGTAAATGAACAAGGTCGCAATCAATAATATTTTTAGATACATGTTTGAAGGGTTAATTAGGCTGGGGAAATTAATTTTTCTGCACTTACTCTTTCATCTTTCCAACCACACTGGGATAATTCTTCTATAAATGGACATCCGCCCATACACTGAGATTGAAATTTACAGGAACTGCACCCATTGTGTAAAATATTATTTCGGTATTTTAGGAAGTGAGTATTGTGTGACCAAATCTCGTGCATATTTTCTGTTCTTAAGTTGCCGAACCAATCTGTATTGGACATAAATGAACAGGGGAACATACGAAGATGTTCATCAACAAAAGCCGAAAATCGGCCGGCATCGCATCCTTCGTAAAAACTTGAATTGACATCAAGATATCTGGCTACACCAGAAATGCTGCAGCTGTCAAAACCTATCTTAAATGCAAACTTGTTCAAACCGACAAGGCGATAAAATTCCTTAATTTTCTCTGGGTCTTTTAATAAAAGATTAAGGTTAGGTTTTCTTCCGATAGGCTTATAATTAAGGAATATAAGAGAATTTATACCAGCAAGAAATGATGGTGGATTATCTAGCCATTCAATTGCAGTGTCTATGGAAATGCTATCAGTTACAAAATGAACATTTGCCTTAATTCCATATTTCTCCAGTAAATCTAAATGTGACCGGAATTCAGTGTAAGGTTCATATGCACTTATGGCAACTGAACCGCATAGTTCTTTTGTTGCTCTCAATATTTCATCTGAAAGGCCTCTTCCGTTAGTTGTATAACAAGGGACAATTCCATACTTTACAGTTGTCTCAAGTATTTTAATAAAATCAGGATGTTGATTAGGATTGCCGCCGCCAAGTGCAACTTGTAAAACATCAAGCTCCTTTGCTTGCTTCATCACAGTTTCATAATCAGCAAGGAACATGTGATTCCCTGCTACGGTTGATTTTCTATAACAGAAAACACATCCTTTATCACACCAGTTGGTAATACTTATATCCAACAATTCCGGTCCATGCTTTGACCAAAGTGGTTCTGGGTGTCCTTCATCCTCTGCACGAACAAAATATCCAGTTTTTTTATTGAATACAACTGAGTAATGCTCGTCAGGGTAGTGTTTCATCACAATATTGTTACCATCCATCTTCTGTACCATCAACAAACATTTTTTCTGATTCTATAATATAAGAGTCTGTGCAAAAAAAGCTTTCAATTTCGGATCTGTCTGAATTAACGGAGCCCGAATAAACTTGTTTTCCTGCATTTTGTGCAGCAATTATTTTATCATAAGTTCCAGGCGCATAAAAGCGGTTAATGTATTCTTCGAAAGTAATGTTCGGATAATCTCGAAATTTTTTAAAATGATCTTCGATTGGTTCAAGAGAGTTTTTGAATGATTTGAATACTCCCCTGAAAAGATCAATAAAAGCAGAATCATTTTTAATACCTAAACCTTCTGTAAAAGTTTTAAAATTAAATTCTCCGTCATTAATTATGATGAAGGAGGTTGAAGAGCTATTGGTTACAAAATCATATCTTATTTTCATGATTCAAAATTTGTTTCTATAATTTTTTCAATCATTGGGTACATACCATCAGAAAAGACAAGATTCTCCATGGTGTAATCACCGTACGCATCCTGTGATTTACTGTAAACATTAAGATGCGGATGATTTTTCAGTTTCTCGACAATCCCTTCCACGTCTTTGGCATCTAAATTTTCCTTTCTAAAAAGAAATGATTCAAAAGTATCGTATTCATCTACGTAATATGTTTCATAATCCTTTTTGAGATCCATAGCTTCAGAAGTAACTGTCTCATAGATTCGGCCAAACATGTTTTCCGCAAATGAACCTGGTTCAACCTTAGCTGCACTTATAAATCTTTCTTTTGTGAGTGTATTACTTAAGCACAATATCATAATAGGTCATTAAGTTTTTAACATTCTCTGAAATTATGGGATTACTTGAACCGATAACTTTCTTTAATATTTCACTGGCCTTTTTAGGATGTTTAAAATAATACCGTTCAAATAAATATTCCGCGTCATTTGAAATTTCCAATAAATAAAGTAGTAGCTCAAAAATGTTATGCAAAGCAGGCCTGTCTACTTCGATATCCTCGTCCAGTAATTTTTCAATATCACTGATAAGTTTCTCATGGTTAATTTTTCGCGAAAATTGGTTATCATTAAATTCGTTTAAAAACCTTTTGTAATCACCCTCATTGCTATTAAGCAACCATGAATATAGAATATTAATGTTAAGTGGGTTATATACATCTGTATCATAGCGCAGGTATATCATCACGCTGAGTAAATGCTGCATATCGATACCTCTTGATAATAAGTCACTTATATAACTTACGTCATTGGCTGTTATTTGCGCATTTTCAATTGAGAAAATACAATTTATAAACGCACTGTCATACCATGGTAGGCCCTGTAGGATTTTTTGCAAAGGCAAATCATTGTTTTTCCTGGCAAAATAAAAAAGGAAGGAAGAACAACCTTCAAGTATGGGTGTATGTTCTGTAAGGTCATTTAACAGAAAAGCTTCAAATTTTTTTGCATCTTTGCCATAATATGTTTCAAGTACATATTTCGTTATGGTGTAATCACGGAACTCGTCGAATGTATAATTAACCACCTCAGTTTGCCCGAATAATTCATTTTCATTTGATAAAGGGTCTCTTTTTATTAATATATTTTCATCCAGAAATTTTACATATACAGAACTATCCTCTCCGTTGGTCAGAATTTGGTCAAGGGGGACATTTGCATATACCTTATTATCTACCATGTATTGTGTCACCTTCAATAGGAAGCTTCGGATATTAAGCAGTGCTGGAATGGTTGACCCGCTATCCTGAAATTGTTTTGAGATTTCCGCACACTTCAACTCAAAGTATTTGTGGTAAAGGTCTTCTTTATAGATGTCGTGTATTTCAAGATCTTTGCATCCTTTATATACTTCTGAAAATACTCGTAATAGGAGGAAATTATTTGTAAGGACAGCTTTTTCGTGATTTGATATTATTTTAAGGGTTATTGAGAAATGTTTCAGGTAGGCATCAAATAATTTATTCCTATCATTATCACTGAATTTTTCATTTATTGAATGTATTTGTTTAACATACGGCGCTAAGGCACCGGAAGATATTCCTGAAAAATTATTTTCGAAATATTCTGTTCTGCATGTTAATATTACCTTTATGAATTTGTATTCAATTATTGATTGTAAGAAAAGTTCCAGATTTAGTGCTAATTGGGTAGGGTTTGTATTTTCGTTTAAACCATCTATTACTATAACAAAAGGTTTTTCCGACTTTATACAATAAGCAGATATTGCATTTAAAAAAACATTGAAATCAGTACATTCCTTTAATGGAAAAATTCTAAGGAGTAGGGAAGCTGTAATATCGGTACTGTTGATTTCATACCCTGTTATAAAAACGTGAGGAATGCCCTTTCTTTGAATAAATCTCTCGGAAAGATCGCATACAAGATTTGTTTTCCCTTGGCCTGCCCTTTCCGTAATTAATAAAATTCTCGCAGCAGCATAATCCAGTACTCCTAAATTGTCTTGAACTTTATACCTGAAGCGAAAAAATTTACTATCTCTGTCATCAAGCCCCTGGATCCACTGTAGCTTTTGAGAAAGATGTCCTTTTAACCGAGTGATGGACTCAGTATAAGAATCAATTTTAAGATATTTTAGGTCGTTATGGATTTTATTTAACTCTATGTCGAAAGGCTTTTCTTTTTTCTCTGCAAGCTTAATATTGAAATACCTGAAATCCATTCTTTCCAAAAGCTCATAATATCTTTGAGCATGCAATACCGGATGGCCAAAAAACCTGATATTGTCTTTTTCGGAACTAAGTTCTATAAAAGTACCTGGAATATATTTCCCGGTCGTTTGCTGCTTTTGAATTTGGCTTTTGACCTGCTTTTCTAATGCATTGACAATTTGTTCTTCCTCAATATTAGGTGCAGCCATTTTATTGGCAATATATGCTTGGGTAGGCGTAATTGCTTTTGAGATGGTTTTATGAAATTCAGTTTTAAACTGATTAAATTCTTTTTGAACATCAATTCCATATTTGCTGAATTCTTCGCTTGTATTTATTTCAGTTGTGAGAGCCTCTATAACAGAGCTGTTATTATTTCCACTATAAATATTTTTAAAGGCATTTGCCACAGAATTTTTGCAAAACAATTTGACAATAAAGTCTGGTTTGTTATTAAGGTGAACATAATTATATAAAGCGGCATTATAGACAGAGTTAAATTTATCTTTTATGTCCGGTGTCCACAAGACTCTTGTCATTGCATATATATTATATTTCGACCCTGCCCAAGCTCCCAATTGTTTGAAGCCTGAAAATAGGAGACGAAATTTCACTGATGCGGGTATAGTTAGAGCCATTTACAAATATATTTAATATTTTAGGCTTGTCATAGTACTTAATTTTACTGTATTTCACATCCAACCCGCCCGAACCAGCTGCCCTTGCCCAAACCTGTTCTTGATACTATCGATAGATTGATACTGCTTGATCATTTCTTGGTATTATCAAAGAGTCGTATCTGGTAAATTGTGTGGTTAGAGAGCTTCATTGACATTTTGTTTATTCGATTTTAATATAAATCCTGCTATGATAATAATTCCTGAAATAAAGATGCTAAAACATGGAGAAAGAAATATCAAATTGCCATCGCCAATTACTTTTCCATAGATAGCTGCACCCCATCCAAAGAGAAAACCAAAAATAACTGCAGCGTTTGCAAAACCAGAAAGAGAAGCCAATCTCTTTCTATTACTGTAAAGTGCTGCAAGTATTGGTGGAAATAAGGCCAATGCACCTCCGTAAATTGCAAAGACTAAATCAGCAATTGAAAATCCAAAGTATTTTAACCCTACGACTAAAAATATTGATAGCAAAGTTGCACCGATGAGAATTATACGAGAAAATAGAAATTCTTTTTTTGAATCAACTCTTTCTTGTAATGAACCCTTACGAAATTTTGCAAAAATGTCCTCTGAAAGTGTGTGACCCACTACAATTAAATTTGTGCTTGCAGTTGATAGCATTGCTCCATACAAACCAATAACTACAATGAATAAAACCACTTTTCCAACTGCTGAAACACTGATTGCGATTAATAAATCTGATAATAATGTCTGACTATTTGTTGGAGTTACAATCATATAGGCAAAGCAAGCAAGCAAGGATAGTAAACTCCATGAAAGGGCAATGCCCCAAATACTTTTTCTAATTCCTTTTTCAACAATTTCAGGCTTTTGAGCACCACTTATTCTTTGCCATACGGCCATATTAGAAAGGTGGGTCGGTATGTTCATAACTGCCAAACCAAAAAGAAAAAAGCCTAATCCTGGTTTCGTAGAAAAATCCATTATTCCTTTAGGCATTTTGTCAAGGTTTACTTGTAGTCCGCCATTTTGGAAGATATAATAAATATAATACCCGCCTAGAGAAATAATTAAAGCCCAAATAAACTTCATTTGCAGTTGGTCCGTTTTAATTACTGCACGAAAACCGCCAAAAAGGGTGTATGTAAAACCGATAGCAGAAAGAAAAACGACTGTGACCCATTGTGGAATACCTGGAACAAGTCCTGCTAAAAACTTTGATCCAACAACAAGTTCGGTTGCAAAAATTAAAAGAAAACCTATACTAGTGCAAGCAGAAGCAACCAATGCAACTGTTTTAGAATTAAATTCTACTCCTATAAATTCGTGCATTGATGGCCTGTGTTTGTATTCAGATAATTTACTCCAAATTCTTTTGGAAGCAAAACTCACAATTATCATTCCTATCGAAGTTGTAAGTGCTGTCCACAATAGCCAAACACCAAAGAAACCGGCCAACTCAAAGTATGCCAAAACAATAGTTGCAAGTGAAACGGTTGTTGCAATCGTGCTTGTGCTAAACTCATCTATGGTTTGAACTTTTGCATTTCTTCCAAAAATGATTGGAAATAAATCAGCAAGATTTTTATTGTGTTTACCTAATGCAAAACCAACAACTAAATAAATAATTGCCGAAAGTAATAATGCTGTAATTACGACTGTTGCCATTATCTAATTTTTTTTACTGATAAATCAATATAAATACCTCGTGATAAGTTGTTATCAATTGTTGGAAACTTTTTGTTAGCTAATTGCTTCAATACTTTTAATTGTGTTCCGGGATAAATTTGCACAGTAAAACCTCTGTTAATTAAAATACTGAACACGGCCATTTCTTCAAGTAAATAGTCTTTTGATTTGTTAATTGCCTCATCCTTTGTCACAAAAATATGATATCCTCTACCTAATTGCTTTTCAATAAATTCTTCGCAGGATTTTAAGATACATTCTTTAAAGGCGTCATTATTTGAAAAATTATCGTTGATATTTTTGCTTAATACATCAAATTCTTTTGTATTTATAAAGGAAAGCCAGTGATTTATTTTGAATTTTTTACTTTGCAAAGATTGAGTTAGGAATTTAATTCTTTCATGAATCTGTTTTCCCATTTCTATACATTCTGTTTCAGCTTCTTTCCCGTTTTTCCCGTTAAAAGTATATTCATTAAACCGATGTAAATGGTCAGCAATTATTATTTCACACTCCGCGAAATTTTCATCAATCCATTTTAAAACTCGCTCTAAATGCTTTCCTTGAAAAAAGGGATTACTTAAACTAACTCCTAAAAAACATTTGTCTGGAAATTTATCTATTGCGGAGTATGTTGAGGGCTGTATATCTTTTACTTTTATTTTGTATTTCATTATTTTTCTTTTATTACGATTTCTTTTAGCTTATTATAAAGCAGAGAGGTTTTATTCCAATTTAGACTAATTCCTTCTTGTAGTTTCCAACTTTCATTTGGAACTTTTGCTTTTAGTCCAACAAAGACTTTTCTCTGTAATTCAAAAACCCATGCTAAGTCATACTTTGTTGTATCACTTAAATCATACGGGTCAACATCTGTAAATATTTCTTTGTTTTCGTCCGGCGTTAATTCAACAGAATGAATGAAAAGTTTTTTTACTTTTTCATCAAAATCATGAAGTAGGTGGATATCGTGAGTAGCTTCAAGAGATTTCTTTAAAAGCTTGCAGAATTCGTTGTGAAGTTTTGTTTCGTTATGATTACCTACAAAAATTATATGTGCCTCAATAAAATTCGGTGACCATAAATACTCATATTTATATTGCTTAAAGTTATTTTCACTTATAATCGCTTCAACATCTTTAACAACAGCATACAAGTATTTGAAATCAGAACGATTGTTTTTTTCCCATTTCCATAAATCACCCGACCTAAATCCCAAAGGAAGTGTCATTAAGTCTTGTATCATTTTATCTATAAACGAATAATAAATTGTGGGGATCTCCTGAAAAATGCCAGTTATTTTTTCTTGTTGCACCTCGTTAGTCTCTTTTGAAGCAGAATCTGGTTGCGATAGAAATTCACGGATACTTTCAACAACTTTTCCTGTTTGAAGTACCTCTTTTAAATCATCAACCCCCTTAAGTACTTTTTCAAATAGAGGTTGTAACGAGTTTAAGAGTTCGGAATAGCGCTCGTCATTAGCTTTGAGTTGTGTAACTGCAGATGCAAATTCATTAGAAGAATCGAGGAAGCTGTCTAGAAACTGAATAGCGATGAGTAAGCGGCAAAAGGCCCCATGCTCAATACTGCTTGCCTCAAATACGCTTATAAACTTCAAAAAATTCTTTGGATGAATTCTGGCATTACCACTTTCAATCATCCTATAAAGCGATTCACCCACCCCAAGTTTTTGCGCAAGTTTACCTGATTTCAAGTCAGGTGAAATCCTTTGGCGTTCTGCACCTAAATAAGCACCTAGTGCGATACTTAATGGGTTGCGATTCAGTTTGGGTGTCTGCTTCGTCGCTTTCTTTATCATCTGTGGCTTTTAAATAAGACAAATGTAACCCATCCGGCTTTAACTGCAAACATAGTGCTAGCAGTAGGAATATTTACATTTATCGACCTAAAATTCAATTTATTAGCAAAGTGCTAACATTTATTTGCGTTTTATTGACAATATGCTTAATTTTACGATAAATCCCAAAAACATGAAAAATATGGGAACCGAAACCAACAAAACGTTACTAACTGAGATAGCTGGTGTATCTAAGATTTCCAAGCTTTATATACAACTGCTTTATAGGTGCAACTTTAACTGTAAGCATTGCTTCCACGGGGAAAAATTAAAATTAAATAATGCTTTCAGCAAAGATGAAGTTGTAAACATGGCTACTCTCTTTAAAACGGATTACGAAACTGATCTGATAACATTTCTTGGTGGTGAGCCATTTATTCATCCAGAGTTTGAGGAGATCGTAGAATGGACTAAGACAAATGGATTCGTAACAGAAGTAGTTACAAACGGATTCAGAATTACAAAAAAACTCCATGCTGTCCATAAATACATTGACCATTTGAGGGTGTCAATGGAGGGATTGGAAACGGCTAATGACTTTGTAAGAAGGAAAGGCGGTTTTACAGAAGCGGTTAAAACATTAGATACTGCCGCACAACTTGGAATTAAAACCTCTGTAACACTTACAGTAAATCAGTACAACCTTAATGATGTGGTTCCGCTCGGAGTTATGCTGAAGCAACATAAAGTATCCGCACTGAAACTGCATCGGATTCGTGACATTGGAAATGTAATCGAAAACAGAAACCTGCTTGTTGCTGATGAAGGCGATTACAAAAAAATGATTGCGGATATTTTGGAGAATAAGGCAAACATGGTTCCTATTGTTTTTGATGAAGACCTTGATTCCGCAAACTCGGCAAACATTCAAAGTGGTGATAAAAGAATTGAAACCGAACTGGAGAGAGTAGAAATAGAGCCGAATGGAGCATTATACATTTCCTGTAAGGCAGTAGGTAATAATTGTAATGCGTTTGTGTTTAACGAACTCCGCAATACAATAATGTATCTGCCAAAGGAAAATGATGAAGTATCAAACCCTGTAAAGCAAGTTTATTATTCAAATACATAATCAGAAAAATGCACCCGCTATTTATAGACATAGAGGGCTTACATGGAGTAGGTAAAAGCGAAATCGTTATGGGAGTTGCCCGTGCGATGGATGCTGAATACATACCTACTGTTCCTGATGAGTTTGAAGATGTTCGCAAAGTGTTTAATCAAACGGAAAATGTAAATGCTCGCTACTGTTTTTTTCTCGCTGCGGTTTTGTATTCATCAGATAAAATACGGCAGGTACTCATGGCTGGCAAAAATGTAGTAGTTGAAAGTTATCTATACAGAACAATCGCCTTTCACAAAGGCATGGGAGCAAAGATTGATGTGTCCTTACCGTATGATGTGCCAATGCCTGATGTAACCTTTCATTTAAAGTGTTCTGAATCTGTTAGGGCAATGCGTTTAATACACCGAAACAATGGCAGCCCACGAAAAGGACAATATGATTTGCTTGCTGAAAATAATCAACAACGGATACTGGAAGAGTATAAAAAGTTTCCAATGGTTGAAGTTGATACTACGAATAAACGACCTGCGGAAGTGATAGATACCATAAAAAATAAAATAGAGTATGAACTTGTTTTTGAAAAGCTATTGGGCTGAAACGAAAACTTTTTTTCCGGAAGTTTTCACAAAAGTTCAATCCGCAATGCAGATTAAAAATGCCTGTGTCGTTGGCGGTGCTGATGGAAAGTTTGTTATACCGCTTTTGCAGAAAGGTGCTTTTACAACTGTAATTGAAAAAGATGCTTCTGTTTTAAACGGTTGTGTTGTTGAGTTTCCTAAAGGTGTCAAGTCCTGGATGCCGGGTTTGTATGAAAATATAAGCAGTGAAAATTTGGAAGGTCTTGCAGAGATACACGCCACTGACTTTATGTTGTTTGAAACACAGAGGCAATATGATTTAATTTTTACCAGTTGCTCTTGGCACTATTCGTTCAATTATAATACACCAGTACCAGCGTTTGTAGAAAAGATGCAAAGGCTTGTAAAGCCGTCAGGAATATTTGCCGCTGAATATATGATGCCCTGCGGTGATGAAAAGTCATCGCATCCAAACTATTTGATGGAAGGGGAATTGAAAAGCATGTTTGGCAGCAGTTGGGAAATCATAACTGAAAAATATACAGATGTATTTGAGGAAAATCCTCATGTCGGAAATCTTGAACAACATAAACATAGAATGGGTTTTTTAATTGCAATAAAAAAATACCAATAATAGAATGATCAAATACCTATTTTTAAAAGAAGACTTAAACTGTCTTTACGAAAAGTGTAACCAGCTTTTAGAAGAACATAAAGAGATTGGAAAATCAGTTGGTGAAGCGACTAGTCAAAGTTCTGAAACATGGCATGATAATGCTGTGTTTGATATTGCTCGTGATGCAGGTCGTATGCTTGAGAAAAGAATTCAGTCTTTGAATAACGTTCTTAATAATGCATCAGTCGTTTTACCGCCTGATAGTAATTTTAAGAAGGTAGCAATTGGTAGCGTTGTTAGGGTAAAGTATAACGGTGCATCAAGTGAACTCTGGTTCAAAGTCGGGAGTTATGAAGTTCCAAAGAACAATATCAATATCATTGACGGAAGGAAAGTAGTTGCTATATCTTATGTCAGTCCAATTGGGGCTTCTCTACTCAATAAATCTGCTGGAGATTTTATTTCTTTTTCGGTTGATGGTGGAAAAACTCACCGTCAATTAACTCTACTTGCAGTTATCAATGGTGAGTAAGGTTATCTTTAATGTTAGTTATTGATGGCAATATTTTGTTGATGCTTAAGATGAAGCTCATAAGAATTCCTTCAATTTGGGTGGTGGGTGGGCTGTGCGTTGGCATTTCAAGCTCTTTGTTAGTTTGGATTTGTGTTGTGGGTTTGTGTGCCTTGCAATGTTATAAAAGAGCAGCGTAAATCAAGCTGCCAGAGCTTAATTTACGCAGTTACCAAAAATTTATTCAATGTTTAAAATATCCCCACCTCTCCCCCCTGATTAAATCTCCCCATCTGGACCGCCTTTCCCTTCTCCGGCACTTCAATCACCACATCCACATCATGCTGGAAGGTATTGGCTCCACGGAAGGCCCCCATTTTGGTGGTCTGGAAAATGAAAATGAATGACTTAGATGGGTTAAAGGCTTTCAGCCTGCTTAAATCTTCCGGGGTCAAACCCAATTTGTTTACACTGTCCAGGAAGATAAAATCATAGGGTGCAAGGTTCTCCGGCAGAACGGATGCTACATATAAATTCGGGTGAGCAACATCCTTATCGTTGAGCTTCTTTTGGAGGGTCATATCCAGGCCTTCTTCTTTGGCAACATAAAGCACCTTTCCGTGGTTTCGGGCCAGGTAACCGGCAAGATCAATGCACAGATAAGACTTACCCATTTTGGGCTTGCCGAATACCATCGCTGTGAAATTTGGAGACGGATCGCCAATTAAATCAAGCCATTTGCCTTTGAGACCTATCGTCTCAAACTGCAGGTTGGCAAAGTCCATGCTGTTCATAATGGCCGGCTTTTCATCAATCCCGTTCAGTTGATTACAGGCACAGCCTAAAATTCCTTCAAGGCCGTTCAGTTCGTTCCTTTCAATCGAAAGTGTTTTTTGGGTGGGATCATCCAGAAAGCTTTCCAGGTTTTTAGTGATGCTAATCAGCTCATTCATGTACGGGTCATTTGCCGATATCAATTTCTTATCTACCATCCGGGTGATACGTTTCAGTAAGTCATCAGCCTTTTTCTTCATACCCAGTTTGCCGTTCATGTTGATATAAGCCTTGATAAAATTCACAGACGGCATTACTTTTTCTTCTTTAACCAAAGCCTTCATTTTCTCTAAGGTTTCAGGCTTTAATTCCAGGTGAATTTTGCCCTTCATGTTGTTATACACTTCTATCAACTTACCCTGGATATAGCGTATCTGCTCGGCATAGGTGGAAGTTTTGCGAATACGTTTTTCCACGATAGCTTTTTGCAGCGAGTTTATAAATCGCATTATATCTTCTTTCGTTTTTGTCTTGTCATTCAGGTTTACAAAACGGCGTATAAAACGCAGTTCTTCGGGAATGCGCTCCACCATTTGAGGCTGCGGGATCGGCTGTTTATCTTTTGATTTGGGAGCAGCCTTTTCCTTGGGTTTTATACCTTGCCTGCGCATGGTTTCCTGAATAATTTCATCATGCTCTTGACGTTGCTTTTCTTTTTTCGTTTGTTTCTTTTCAGCTTTGGTATTACTGCTTACAAACTCATTCAGTTTGGAAAGGTATATGTCAACTGTCTTTTTAATCGCCTCACTGGAATGATAAGATACCCAGCTTGAACCATTTGCTGTTGCTTTGGTTACAAACTCATGGCCCTTTTTGAGCGCATCAGGAAACGAAGAAAAATTAAGCGTATTTACTTTATTGAAATAATTATCTATTGTAATCATAAGGTGGATTTTTATGCGGCTAATAATTCAAGTTCAAGGGCGAGTGCTTCGGCTTCCAGTTCCAACATGGCTACCTCGTTTTGCGGTTCTTCATCATCCGGGGGCAGTTCAATGCGCTTTCTGTTGGAGTAGGTGATTGCATCATCTTTCAGGTCTTTCAATTGGTAAGATTGCAGCGTAACTGAACAACCGTGCCGGGATTGCAGTATCTCCAGCAGCTTGTCCATGTTTTTTTCCGGCAGCATGGCCACCATTTTATCCGATACTTTCTCGAAGTTGTTTTTCTCTACCAGTTCAAGGATTTCTTTGTCCAGGTAAATATCGCCACCCCGTGAGCGGGATGCCGAAATAATCAGCTTAAAATGATTCCCCGTTCTAAAAAATGACAAGCCGTTATTGGTAATGATATGGCTGTTCTGGGTTATAGACTTAATAATTGGTGCTGCTTTTAAAATAGGAACAACCACTTTATCCTGCACCTGCTCACCAGGATTCCAGTTTTCGGGCATCAGGATGCCTTTTTTAGTTTCACCCTTCATGGTAGTATAGCTCACCAGCTTGCCTTTGAAATCGGAAAATGCCTGGAGCAAATTCCCAGTGATGATATGCCGGATGCGCCGATCAGTATTGTTTTCCTTGGTGTATTTCTCCCATTCATGCAGCAGTACATTCATGCTGGGTTGCGACACATCAGCACTTGCTCCAATGATAGTCATAATGTCTTCTGAATAAGAGGCCGGGATAGCCAGGTATTTTGAACTGTTTGCAATGGCTATGCGCAACTTAATGGCTGAAGGTGCATAAGGGTTCTTCTTTTTCTTATCTACCACAAAACCCAGGAATATTGCTGGAACCAACTCGTTACCGCCATTATAGGTTTCAATGGGGTAGCGAATATTGCGGCTGATATAAAAGAAGCGAAAAGCCTTTTCCACGTACTGCTTTCGGTTATCAAAAGTCTTGTGCAGGTTTTGTAGCTGCAAATCCCTTGCTCCTGTCAGTTCTTTTTCCCTTTCTGTGATCGCCTGCCTCCAGGCTCCTTCGCCCTGTTTGGTTAGTAACTTTTGTATTTTCTTCTCATTGGGAATATTCCGGATCAGTTCCTCATATTTGGTATTTGTTTCTGTTTCCTCTAGTTTCAGGCGATCTGCTACGGATGCCTCATATTCCTCTATTAGCTCATCTTGTAATTTATGTGGGTCTTTACCTTTCAGTGATTCGCTAATCAGGTTTTCCAGTTCAGTTTTAGTGAAGGGTTTTTTCAGCACATTTGCCCGGACGGTTTCCAGCGTACTGTCTTCCCCAAAAGCACTGTCACTGCCTTTACCCATTTTTATCACCTTTGCTGAAACGGTTTCCGCTTCCAGGTTCATGGCTTCCACTTCCAGGTCGTAATCTCCAATCTGTTTCAGGTACTCTACATAATCATTGTAGCGTTCTGCTATTTCATTATAAAAATCCTGTTGCATTTTAGTGGAAAGCACTGCCACCCGGCCAGACACCTTATGTGCTGCATCTTCCAGGGTTTGCGATTCATTACTGCCACTATCCGCTTTTGAATTTTTTAAGTGTAAAGGATCATCAAGCAGATCATTCACTTCTTTATTTTCCAGCAGATAATCTTTTACAATTTTATCACCGTATTTATTCAGAAAGTCCGGCACATCTAAAATCTTGGTGGATTGTTTCTGATTAGAAGTAGTGTTTGCATCGAGTGATTTCAGCTTCTTTTGAAGCATCATCATAAGCCGCTTTTCAGCAGGGATGGCAGAGGTTACATAATCATATATGGGCTTTAGTATTTGCCCGGTGCGGTTAATACGTCCTCTCTTCTGAACTTCTGTATTAATATCCAGTTCTGCCTGCAAAACAATCATCACTCTTTGTTTCACCTGCTCTTTAGAAACTTTGGCGGTGGGTATGGCATGGGCAGATGCGCCGGTGCTTCCGGATTGGTTAATCATCAACACATCCACTTCATTATTATTAAACTGCCGAAACGCATCATTGGTATTGATCCTCTTTCTTCCCAGTATCAATGCTTTGCTGCCCTTCCAGTTCATTTGCATTTCATACTTGCGGCCAGTAACTTCAGCCACCGTAAAACCGGCATCCTTTAATTTCTTTATAATAATATCAATGGGAGAAATGGTAATGCCTGTAGATACAGTATTGATCTTTTCGAGTATCCGGTGATATTCTGTTTGTGCTTCGGGTGGCAGATCACTCAACTCAAATTTTTTATGAATGGGGTTGCCATCCACATCTTTTTCAGAATATCGTAAAATGCCATCCAGTCCTCTTTTTAATACCTCACTAAAATCAGCATTGATAGTGTCTCCATCACCAACAGGAATACCATGTTCATTCTCCATTGATTCAATAAAACTGCCCATTGTAGAGGCAAAAGCAATTACGGGCTTTTTACCCTCCTTTAATCTTTTTATAGCTTGGTCTGCAACCGCTTCTGCCTTGAGCGAAAAAAGCATCTGGTTAATTACCTGGAACACTTTGGAGAAATAGGGTTGGTTATCTACGCCCGCCTGGGAAGTCCCTTCTCTTAGCTCCACTTCTTTTCCTTCAGCTACAGCAATCTTATCCAGTTCTTCAATTTGCGCATCCACAAAATTGGTTTGGAAAGCAATAATATCCCGGAGTATATCGGTGATATTATCGGCAATGGCCCGGTGTTCTTCCGACTTATTATCCAGCGATAGATAATTTACTTCCACTCCTTCAAAACTTCTTTCACGCCTTACCATTTGCCCCTCTGCAACCAATTGTGAGGACAACACTTCCTGCAATGCCACGCCACCTCTTGTTATTGCTTCCACCAGATCATCTTTGCTCATATTGCAATCGGCAATGGAAGTTTTCATAGCGTAGATGGGCATATTGTCGGGTCGTTTGGCAAATGTTGCAGAGAGAAAAACAACGCCTTTTGTTTTGGCAACAACACCCTGTAAAAATTCACCGGTATTAGAAGAGCCGCTGGAGTTATGCGCTTCATCCATGATGAAAATATTATCATCTGCAATGGCACGGAGAAAGTTTGGTTTCTCCGGTTTCTTTTCCGGCGAGTTGAATTGAGAATAGGTAGCCAATACAAAATCGTATTGTGTGGGTATTGTTCTGGAGCTGATAATATTTTGTTGTTCGGTGGTTGAAGGAGCCTGGTACATTACTTCGCCATCTTCATCCTTTATATCGGTTTTAGATTCCTTGCTGTTTACAATCAGTGGCTTTAAATGTCCGGAACCAATAGCGGATAAGTCACGGTAAATATCAGAAAACAGATTTGCTTTCTCAGTAAGGAATACGGGCTTTACGCCCTGGTTGATTGCATATCGAATCATAGCTGCTGCAACACGTCCTTTACCAATACCGGTCTGGTCACCAATAATCATTCCTTGGCCCCTGGCTTCAATATTGTAAATCGCCATTGCCACCGCATCAATTTGTTCTGCTGATAATACTTTGCATAATGCAGTTTTGTTGGGGTACTTCAAACGGTGACGGACAAAATTGTCTATGTCGCCACCTACTTCAGCTTTAATACTAAGCAAGGCTTCCCTGGTTTCAAAAGCCATGCTATCGGGAACCTGAGTATTCAGTACCACACAGCTTTCCGATGCTGGTTCATAGGGAGCGGCCAGGGTTTCATCCTGGAATAGTTTCATCAAAGCAGCAGCTTCCTTTTCCAAATGTTGCTTTATCGTAACAATTTTCATAGCTGGATTTTGGTTTATTTCCATTGCATCCATCACCCGGTCAAATAAATCCTCGAAGGTTTTTACTACAACATCTTTATCCGGATTAAAGACTGGAGCTGCACCCGATGCCTCGGGCTTTCTGCCGTTTATCAGGATCAGCCGGACATCAAAAGAAGTTCCCTGCCGGGAATAGAGTTTGTGACCGTCAATATTGATCACATCCGCTACATGATAGCGGCTGTAGAGATAGTTAAAGAAAATCCGGTTCTTGCCCGAAGTGATTCTGCCCTTTGCATCCCAGGTAGTATGACCCCCGATAATGATTGCGGCTCTGCCAACACCAGCCATACAATCCAACGCCCGTAAGGCCATCACATGCTCCAGTGGCTTTATGGGAAAAGTATCGAACATTACTTCGGTCTCCATTTTGCCAAAAGGAGGATTGGTCATTACGGCTTTGAAATTCCGTTGCACATCAAAGAAAGGCTTGGTCGCATCCCGGTTCCATACGTTAGCAAATCCTTGGGTTTTCAGGTTGTGATTTCTGAAGCTGTCCAGTTCGTTTACATATACTCTTTCCGGTTTGGCAGCAATAGTTAATAGTCCATTTCCGGCAGAAGGCTCTAAAGCGAATCCGCCATTAAATTGCAGTTTATCTATCTCACAGAAAACACCCGCCAGGTAACCAATGGGTGCAGGTGTGGAATATTGTTGCAACAAAATGCTTTGAGAGGTGCGGTGAGATAAGTTCACCTGGCTATGATACAGTTCCACTATTCGCTGGAATCGTTCTTTGACTGTTCCTTCGCTATGTGCCAGTAGTCTTGCCCTGTTTACAATGGCAAGTTCAGTCAGCTCTTTTACTTCGTTCTTATCGGTAATGCCAAAGGAGGCGGCAAGTTTTTCAAGAGAGATTTTATTATGCTCCTTCTTTGTAGCTAAATCTCTTTCTACGGCTGATACAAAAAACTGCTCCTTGTTGTTCAGTCCATCAAGACCCAGCAGTCCTTCGTCTGCAAAGGAGTAATAGCCATCCTTGGTAACGATGATATGGTCAAGCAGTTTCACATCCATGAGCGTAGAGCTTTGCTTGATCTTATCTGTCAATTGCTCATCTGCCCTTGAGGGTTTTAGATTCCCGGAGGGATGATTATGAGCAATCACCATTGAAACAGCGAGCGCCTTCAAAGCAGTGGCCAGAACAATCCGGATATCAGCTACCGTGGCGTTGATCGCTCCTTTGGAGTGTTTATAATATCCGATAATCTCATTTGCCTGGTTCAGGTAAAGCACAATGAATTGCTCCTGTAATTCCACCTGGCCTTCTCCAAAAGTGTTGCGAATAAAATCAGCAGCATCTTTGGAGCTGGTAATTTTTCCAAATTGCCGCTTGCCACTGCGGGTATAAGAAACGGCTAACTCCGGAACATCTATTTCCGGAGTTTCGCCAAGCACTATTTCTGGTACGGTTGAATAGTTCATTTTGACAATCAGCTATTTATCTTACTGGTCCGCCCAATGCCAGGTAATTAAGCTCAAGGCGTTGATCCCAGATATTATCAAACAATTCGTTTCCATCAGCCCATTCCACAATCACAATGTCGTTGGTGGCGAATCTTGTTGTTCTTTGAATTTGCCAGACAGCCTGATTGGGCAGCGATCCCATATTAGCATACCCAACATAGGTGACTAATGGGTTTGATTCATCAATACGCATGATCTGGCCATTGCAGCAACATTTCAGGTTATTGATGGCTGTTTTAATATCGGTCAGTGCGGACAGGATGCCGCTCAGTAATTCAATCTGAATATCCTGTTTCTGTTCCGTTGCCATGCCGCCACCATTATTTTTCAGCATTGCATTGATTGCATCCCGCAATGCGTAAACGTCCGGTAATGCTGCCGGGATAGTCACTTCCGTGAATTTGATAAAAACGTTTTTTAGCGCACCCGATCCGATATCCAGTCGGATAGTATTATCCTTAACCGTGTCAATGGTTTTGATATGCGATTTATTGATCAGTAGTACGCTGGCGGCGTTTATAATCCGAATTGATGCGCCGTCATCGATTATTTGTGTTGCCATTGTTTTTTTGATTGTTATTTTGGTTATTGTTTTTAATTATTTCAGCGATGCCCTCTCCAATGAGTGACCCGATAAAACCTCCCACCATCACAAAGGGAACCGCATCTTTTCCGGCTTCCTTTGCATAGGCATAAGAGAGAAGGGAGGTAATCAGTGTGGCCGAAGCCACAATGCTTTTTTCTTTCATGCCTTTTATTGGTTTCGTTAGTGTAGTAATTGTTTTGCTGCAAGACCAGAGAGGATCAGTAAACCGGCATTTTTCATCTTGCCCCAGAACCGGTGTCGTTTGAATTTCTTTCTTAGCTGCTTCACTTCTTTTTCAAGAGCCTGTTGTTGGGAAAGGTTTTGCGATAGCGTGGTTTTGAGCGACTGGTATTGTGAGAGCTTCAACACAATTGCAGAATCCCTATTTTGTACCTGCGCCCCAAGGGTCTGTATGCTGATCTGGCTCAGGCTGTCCTGTTCAGTCGAATAAACAATTAACTGGTTGGTAAGCCGGGCAAGCGAATCGCAGTTGCTGTAATAACTGGCCGTATCATTTACCTGTTTGAAAATGCTTTGCCGGTCAATCAAGGTGTATACCTGTTGTTGCAGTTCACCGTTCTTTCTTTTGGCCTTGTTTAATGCCGTTTCTGTTTTTTTAAGTCGGCTGCACAAGCTGTCATTATGTTCATTCAGGGAATCCTCTTTTTCACGGTATTGCTTTTCCACCTGGGCCACCTGCTCTTTAATTGTTTCAGCACTGGCCTGCACTGTTGCAGCCGGTATATCGCTGTCGTCAGCATTTCGGTGAAAGAGCTGGCAAAAGGAAAAGCCTATGGTAATGCCGATCAGGAGCGTAATAATTGTTTTAAAGTTTTTCATTTTATTGGTTTTGATTATTGTCAATGGTTGTTTTCTTTTCAAGGGAATAGCCGAAACATCCGGCACCGATTAAACTGGCAAATGCGTAGAACATAAATTCCGGCATTGTTTTGCCAAAGAACTGCTGTGCCACCCAGCTAATCATCAGGGCGAGTATGAGTAAGGCGATAGCCACTTCACGAAGTGAATAGCAGCCATTCTTATCCTTGAATAGTTGTGTGAGAAATGTTTTCATTCGGGGTCTTTTATAAGTTGATAGGTAATAAGCCCAAGGCCTGCACCAATGCCCAGCCCTATCAGGTCAAACACTAATTTTTTTTTGCTTCCCGGACTAAAGCCCTTTCATCAATCAGTGTATAAGTAAAGTCATTACCGTAAAGCTGTTTATGTCTTTGTGCCAGTTGCATGAAAAGATTGAAGTCATCAATATTGGCGAATACCTGGCAACCGGCTGAGTGCTTCTCCACAAACTTGGTAGTGCCATTCACAGAAGCCCGGTGAATATTAATACCGAAAATGCCGGTTTGTTCTTTTCCAT
>CALLZY010000106.1 GCA_937858715.1 uncultured Chitinophagaceae bacterium
AAAACAGAAGATGTGTCTGCACATCCGCCTCTTGCAGTAACAGTAAGAGTGTACCGTATATCATCAACGCCTTTTATTTCTGGTTTTAGAATAGTGCTGCTACTGATAAAATAAAGATTTGGAGTCCACAAGTAAGTCAGATCGTTGCCGCTTGCAGTAGCGTCAAGAGTTATTTGTCCATCCTGTAGTACAAATCTGTCAGGTCCTGCATCCACAACCGGATAAGGATGTACTGTCACCGGTTCGCTGTATGTCGTACTACGGCAGCCATGACTGTTAATGGTGTATAACTCCACATCGTATGTACCGGCCGTAGTATAAGTATATGGGAAGGTTCTAACCGACCTTGTGCTGCCGTCATCCATTGTCCAGAACCAGTTGGTAGTAACCCCGTCCATCGGGTTGCTATTATCCGTGAATGTGAATGCATCTCCAATACACACTTCAGCCTTATCAACAATAAAATCAGCTACCGGCTGCGGGTGGATATTATTGATAATAATTGTTGTATCATGTGGGCAACCGGCATCGCTTGTAATCTGAAGGTTAACAGGATATGGCTGTGCCGTATTATAAATATGCGATGGGTTACTGGCTGTTGCAGTATTGAGTGTACCGCTGCCGGGGTCACCAAAGTTCCATAAGTAACTGAACCCGGCTTGTGTGCCACCCGGTATCCATGAAGAAGAACTGTTGAACATAACTGTGGCAGAAGGAAGACAAACACTGGCAGGGACAGTAAAAGCTGGCCGTGGAATCGGGTTTACATTGATTGGTATCACTTTGTCAGGGCTAATGCAAGATTGTGCGGATGTCCTGACAGTCAATGATACATAATAAGTGCCATATTGATTAAAGACATGGCCCGGGTTTTGAAGTGAAGAAGTTGGACTTTGATCTCCAAAATACCAAAGCCATCCTACGATATTACCTGCTTCAGTTGGTGATGTACTTGCAGAACTGTTAAAACTCACCAGGCTTTTTTCACAGGCAATTGGAGGAAATGAAAATCTTATTGAAGGTGTGTCAAGAACTTTAATATACTGTGTTATAGAGTCTTTGCACCCAAAATTTGATGTCCATAGAAACTGAATCGGGTATAACCCTCCGGGTACTACTGAAAGTGTATTGAAAATACCCGTTGGAGTTACTCCAGGCCCACTAAATGTGCCTGTTCCTGGAACACCCCCCATTTCATGTGCTGATGTAATCTGATGGTTTCCTGTTGTAAAACAAAGATTAGGTTCTCCCCAAAAAACAACCCCGGGTGCCGCATGTACTGTAATATCCTGTACTTTATCATTCACACATACACCGCCGGAATATGCCCGGTAGCGAACCTGGTATGTCCTGGTGGCAGGTGTCTGGAAATTTGGATACAAATGCTTATACACCCTTCCGGTTACAGGGTAGTCATCCATATCAAAAACCGTTGGCTGTCCAATATTATCCCAGTAGATTTCAATTTTATTAATCACACCCGGAAAAACTGTTGATGCTTCTACAATCGCCACACTGTCGTTGGCACAGATATTCGCCGGTCGCAGTAAAGTAAAATTGGCAACTGGAAAACTGCCATTCACTAATAACTGATGCGTAATAGTGTCTTTACAGCCTTTGTTGCTCGTAGCAATCAGTTCCACATCATAGGAGCCGGTTGCTGAATAACTGTGCTGTGGATTCTGCAACAATGAACTGTTATTTACCCCGCTGCCCGGATCACCAAAATTCCATTGCCATGCATTAACATTATCTGGCGATGAAACATGGCTTGTATCTGTAAACTGAGCATAAGTGTCACTCAGGCAAACATCCGGAACAATATAACCGGCCTGGGGTTTTGGATTAACGACAACCGGTAATGAAAAGACCGGATTGCTGACACATCCCTTATCGTTTGTTACCGAAAGCGTAACGTTATATGTTCCTGCTGTTGCAAAAAAGTGAGTAGGACTTTGAAGTGTTGAACTGTTATTCGTGCCACTGACCGGATCATCAAAATTCCACTGCCAGCTGCTTAAATTACCAACATTAGGTACAGATAAATCTGTGAAGCTGATCTCCCCTTCTTCACATATCGGCGTTGCCTGAACTGAAAATACCGGTGAAGGCAACGGATGCACAATTACAGTAGCCAACCCGGTCTGCTCCTGGCTGCACAAAGTGGAACTGGCATCCTGCACACTCACAAGATTATAAGTAAATGTGCCGGCGGTATTGGTTGGAACAAGAACTGTTGCGACATCACCCGAACTGATGACAGTCTGGTTTGCACTTCCATTAATATTATATGTAAAAGTATAAGGAGCCGTGGTTCCGCTTCCTGTAAAGGTAATTTGTGGCGAAGCAGCATCTTTACAAACTTCGGCTGTTCCGGCAATAGTTGCCGTTGGCAACGCATTTACATTTACAGTAAAAGTGCCGGATTGATTCTGGCTGCAGGCAGTTGAACTGGCATCCTGCACACTTACAAGATTATAAACAAATGTTCCAACTGTGCCGGTTGGTGCCAGTACTGTTGCAGAGTTTCCGGTGGTAGTTGTTACAGTTTGGCTGGCACCTCCATTAATATTATAAGTAAACGTATATGGCGCTGTTCCTGACGCACCGGTAAAAGTTACATCAGGCGGAGTTGCGTTCTGGCAAACAGAAACAATTCCTGAAAGGTTAGCTGTTGGTAAAGGATTCACAATAACCGTTGCTGAACCATTCTGGTTTTGACTACAGGTAGCCGGACTTGCATCTTTCACACTCACCAGGTTGTAAACAAATGTTCCCGCAATGTTAGTTGGTGCCGTAACTGTAACGGAGTTTCCAGTAATTGTAGTGACTGTTTGAGGCGCACCTCCATTAATATTATAAGTAAAAGTATATGGCGCTGTTCCAACAGCACCGGTAAATGTAATAACAGGTGAAACACCATTCTGACAAACATCAACTGTGCCATCAATTGTGGCTGTTGGTAGCGGATGAACAGTGACCGGATGAGTTGTAGTATCAGACAAACAACCCACATCTGTTATAATAGAATACCTCGCATTATACGGGGGCGGGCCAGGTGCCGGATAAACATGCGATGGGTTGCTTGCATTACCTGTTGTATTATCGCCGAAATCCCAATACCGGTGGATAATCGGCCTGCCACCTGTATTTGAGTTATCCGTAAACTGAACCGGGTCGGGAAAGCAGACATTACTTGTATTGAAATCAGCCACAGGATTATCAAAAACCTGTATGTCATAATCAATCTCCTGAGTATTGCCACAACCATCCGGAGTTGGATTTATGGCAACAACTCTTATTGGATAAGAACCTACACCGGCGATGTTGTATGGATTTGGGATTTTATATTGATAAAGTGTCTTACCATTTACCACTACGGTTCCGATAAAATAGATGCTGGGATCTGGCATATTAAAATCAGGAAATAACCCGTTGAACTGCCATTGTATTGAAGTAGGCTGATACGGAAAAGTCATGGTAAAGAAGAACGGTGTGTTGCGGCAGGTGGCGGGAAAGTTTACAGTGGCATACTCGTTCTGGATGGTTACATACTGGTAGAGGTCTTTAATATTTGAACCAGCAGAATAACCATAACTCTCCGCATTGGCATAACCATACGCCAGCGCATTGAATCCGGAGTCTGATATCAATGTATGATAGCCCTG
>CALLZY010000107.1 GCA_937858715.1 uncultured Chitinophagaceae bacterium
TAATTTCCGGCTGCTTGTGAGCCGCTGTTAACAGCCCTGAGGAAACGCCACTTGTTATAAAGCTCCTCGAACTTCAGTTCGCCATTAATGGTTCTTGTTTGCGTATTGGATAGAGTATTACCCAATGCCCTTGCTTCCGGCATCAGCGAAGCGGCCAGCCAGTTGTACTTGGTATTGTAGCTGGCACGGATGCTTGTCCAGTCGAGCAGCGGAATACGGTTGGTAGGCACATTGTAAGACACGGTTGCCTCCTGCATGTACTTGGTATTTCTTCCGCCTTTAAAGAGGTTGCTGCGAATTGAATCTTTCTTGGTCTTTGTATCAATACGTCCGTAAGGTTCATCAATACGGGCAAAGTTGGTGGCGTTGTAATCGATGGTGATGGAACGGGTAAGATTCCATTGCAGGATATAATACCTGTCGAAAGTGAAATACTTGTTGTAGGTCTCCGGAATCTTATACGGACCACCGCCAACATTTCTCGGCCTTACCGCACCAAACTGCCTGAACACATCTGCCTTGAAAGAAAGCTGTGACGGAGCGGGGTTGAGGTTAAACTCTTTGATCAATGCCAGCCAGGGTGATTTTGATTTTATCATCTTCCTGAACGGCTCGAATGGTCTTACCTGCGGTGAATAGGTATAACCCAATGCGCCACGGGTACGCCTCATCTCTTCATTTTCAATCAGCGGGTTGTGCGAAACGGTTTGTATGTACGAGTAGTTGAAATCGAAATTGCTTACACTCCAGATTTTAGGTTTCTTGCCATCCGTCTTCATCTTTCTTACGTTGGTAAAGTTGATGGTTTTAATGGTGGTAACATCCTGTGAGTTGCTCTTGATAGAATCTTTCTCTTTGCCGCTTGCATTCTTTATTTTATCCCTGAGTTTGATATCAAGGTCGTACGGGTCGTATTCAGGAGTGCTTGTTGTTCTGCTGATACCCATATAAACCGGTATCTGCAATCCGAGTTTTTTAGGCAGCAGTTTACCAGCTTCAATATTGGCAGAGGCATCAAAGGTGTAGAGGTCTTCACGGCTTCTTTCGTTTACCCGCTGCTCCAGCGTACCGAAGCCCCTTGTTTTGGCAGTTCCTGAAAGTGTCAGTGTACCCAGGTCGGCCAGTTTAAAATCAACACGGCCAATAGCAGCCCAGCCACCTTTTTCATCGAGGCGTGACAGGCGCAGTTCGTTAAACCAAACTTCTGTGCAGGCAAACTCGGGCACTTTCACATTTTCAACCGCCAGCAACATTCCTCTTACTTCGCCCAGGTTGGGATTACCCATGATGGCATAGGTGCGACCATCTGCATTTGTTTCAGAATAATATTGTGAAGGCGGCAATGCAAGGCCGTTACGTCTTGTTTTAAGATTGGTGAGTTCTTCCAGGTCGAAATCTAAATAGTTATCTCTTGGCCATATCCGGGCACTATCTGTTGCGCCAAAGTCTGTAATCTTCAACGGAATTTTTACTTCGTAGTAGTTGCCAGAGAAATCGTTTCCGATACGAACAACAGCTTTCAGGTCACCATCCATCACCTGCTGCTGGCCCTGAACTGATTCAGCATGGATGAACATATTCAGCCTTCCATACTGACGCATGTCCATATTCAGGGTTTTGAATACGCCTCTTGCATCGTTTTGTGCAAGCTGGCAAAGCTGCATACTGATTGACTGCTCGTTCCTGTAAAAGGATGTATTGTTATTGCTCAGTTCTTCCTGTCTTTGAATTCCAGGAGGAATGCGGTAAGGAATAGGCTGACGCTGGTCGTTCTCTTCAATATTTACTGCAAGTACATTTACTGTTGTTGGATCAGGTGATGGGATATTAGTGTTCTGTCCAGTGGTATCGATATTGTTCTTGAATTTTCTCCACTGGTTACGTACCAGTTCCAGCTTGCCAAACCTCATCACCACTGAATCGTCAAAACCGGTAACAAACATCCTGATGAAGCGGATGGACTTAAAGTCGGGGATGTTGCCCACTTTGGTCTGGTATTCGTTAATAGGTATTCTAAAAAGATACCAGGTTTCATTACGCTGCGGGCTTCCGTCAACAGGAGTATAAGTGGCAATACGCTTATCGGTAATAAAGTTAGAGCCAACTGCCATGTTCGGCTTGATGTCCACTTCATACTGGAAGTATTCTTCGGCCTCGTTCATGGTGTTATCCCTGTTCAGCTCTTCTGCATCAGGGTATTGGGTAAAGGCATTTACAAACTGGGTATTGCCATCAGCCACAGGGGAGTTGCCATGCGGGTTGTTGATGTTTTTATAACGTTGTAAAATACCAGCCGGAGTGCCCTGGTCATAAGCCGGATCCCTGTAAGGAACAAAGTTGTCGTTCGAAGGGTCTTTTTGTGCTTTTTGGTAAACGGAAGAACCGGAACCCTGAGAGGCAGCAAGATTAGAAAGATAGCTGGTGAATTTCCTTAATTCAGCCGTATCCATCAAACCATCATAACCCACATCCTGGAACAGCCTGTCATCTGTATTGCTGCTGAAGGCATTGGTAAGCTGCATTGGAATGGCAGGCACCTGTCCCCACACAGTGCCTTCGTCCATGCGGGCATTGTTGGTTGGTGTTCTTAAACCATTCTCATATTCCCTTTTGCCGTCTTTTAAGATGTCTTCAGAAATATTACCAAGGTTGAAGTAGAGTTTACCGCCGTTGGGGTTTGCAGTATTCTTAATAAACGGATCCTGCATCCAGAATTCGATATACTCAATATTGGCAGTCTCCATATCGGTCTGATCAATATTGCGCATCATACCACCCCATGCCTGGCGGGGATTTGTAAGTTGGCCATTTGCATTCATCCTGCCCGACCTGTATTCAAAATTGTATGGACCTCTTTCTTTAGGATAAAAAGCAACATCGAAAGTGGTAAGGAGACCTTCGCCAAATTGTGTGCTCCTCTTTGGAAAAATTTCTTTTTGCAGTACCTGCCTTGTTTCCGGTTTTGACAGTTCAGCAAGGTCATTTCTCAGCGGGTTGTTGCCATTGCTTCTTTCTTGCAAAACCGGTTCAATATTATACCATGCTAACTTTCCACGGTTGTAGCCACTGGCCAGGTCGTTGTTCAGGTTTGCTTCAGGAAACAGACCATTGCCCTGCGGAACGGAAGATAGTGTCCAGCTTATTAACGG
>CALLZY010000108.1 GCA_937858715.1 uncultured Chitinophagaceae bacterium
TGGTAAAGTGTTTGTACAAGGCCGTCGGCCAGGCCAATCTTTGGAACAAATATGTTTTCGGCATCTGCCCATTTCATTACGTTGATATAAATCAGCAGGGCAGGCACAATTACGTCGGCACGGTCTTCCCGCAACTTATGAAGGCTGATCCGTTGTGAAAGGGAAAGGTTGCTGAATTCCTTATAGTAATCTCTCAGGATATCCAGGCTAAGTGGTTTTCCTTCTTTCTTTTTTGACAGTGAAAATATTTTGTTGATGTTGCCACCCGAACCAATTGCGGTCACATGATGGTGTTTTTTTGTCTTATTACGGATGAATTCTTTCATTTCTTCCCATGCAGCTTCGGTAACCTGGTTCTTCAGGAGACGAATAGTCCCGATATTGAAAGACTTCTTAAAAATCAATTCTCCATCACTGAAGAACGTTAATTCCGTGCTGCCGCCTCCGACATCAATGTATAAATATGATTCATCTTTTGCAAGATCTTCGGCAATATGATTTTCATAAATGAAAGAAGCTTCCTGATCGCCACTTATTATTTCAATATCTATACCCGTTTCATCTTTTATCCTTTTAATAAGTTCCGGAGAATTTGCGGCATCCCTCATAGCTGAAGTAGCGCAGGCTTTCAGGTGTTTTACGTCATATACATCGAGCAACAATTTGTATGACTGAATCGTTTTAATGATCTTGTCAGTTTTTCTTTCAGATATTTCGCCCCGGTCAAATACATCAAACCCAAGCCTGAGCGGGACTCTTACCAAAGCAACTTTGATAAATTCCGGATTGCCATTTATACCTTTTATTATATCAGAAATCAGCAATCTTGCTGCGTTGCTTCCAATATCAATAGCTGCAAGCCTCATTTATTATTGCTTATTTGTTGAATGATATTTGTGGTGGAGAATCCTTCCAGAATGGGATTGATAACAACGTGGCCGCCGTTTGCAATCACTTCTTTCGCACCTGCAATCTGTTCAACTGTGTAATCGCCGCCTTTTACCAGCACATCTGGCATAAGTGATTTAATAAGTTCAAGCGGACTATCTTCTTCAAAAAGTACAACTGCATCAACCATTACCAGTGATGCGAGTACCAGGGCTCTCGACTCCTGGTTGTTAACTGGCCGGCTGTCACCTTTTAACCTTTTTACAGAAGCGTCTGCATTCAGTCCGATGATGAGCACATCACCTTCTCTGGCAGCCTGGGAAAGTGAAAAAATGTGTCCCTGGTGCAGGATGTCGAATACGCCGTTTGTAAAGACAATTTTTTTGTTGAGTAACCGCCATTGCGCTACCCGGCGAACAGCTTCTTCCTGTGTGAGTATTTTTTGCGGTATCAGATCGGCTCTTTTCAACTTGTTCTTTTTTTGTTGTAGTAAGGAATGAATACAAAACTAATTATTCCGCCTAATACGATAACGGCAGTCTGCGCCAGCCACAAAATCCAGCCAAAGGCTAAAGCAATCCCTTTATTAAGGCCATATACCTGCATGCTCTTTTCAATGATATAAGCATAAGCGCCAATGCCGCCGGGAGAAACAATCATGCCCACACTGCCGGCAGAGAGGATCGTAAATGCTTCCTTTAGCCCATATTGTTCTGTCTGTTGAAAAGCAAGAAATCCAAGGTAGCCGCCAGATAAATACAATCCCCACAGCAACAGAGTATATATAAGAAATTGCCCTCTTTTCTTCAGATGCTGAACAGCACTCACTCCATTCCAGATGCGTTGTCCAATCTTTCTTATTGAATTCAGCAGATCAGCGAATGTTTTTTTGTTTTTTATCATCCAGATTGCAATGACAAGTATTGCCAGACCTGCAACAATGCCGGTTACCAATACAGACGAAATCCCCTTTGTATCTCCGTGTTTATCTTCTCCGTTAAAAATTGCATCAATTAGTTTTCCGTAAATATCTGGCTGGATCATAAGAGTAATGCCAAATACAATAAGCAGGCATAACGCATCAATGATTCTTTCAAGTATAATAGTGCCAATCAGTTTATCTGCGGGCACTTTCTCGTATCGGGCAAGAAATGTACATTTTAGTATTTCTCCAAGTCTTGGAACAGCCTGATTGGCCAAATAGCCAATTAGTACAGCAAAAAAGGCATTAGTTTTTGTTGTGTGATGTCCGATTGATTCAATAAGAAGCCTCCACCGGATAGCTCTTACATAATGAGAAAGAATGAGAATAATGAAAACAGGGACTACCAGCCAGTAGCGGGCATTTTTAACAGCATCCCTTATTTGTGATTTATCATCAGCAGTAAGATCTTTCAGCGACCACCAGGCCAGAAACAAGCCAAAGCCCAAAAAGATAATATACTGTAATATCGTTTTAAATCGTTTACTCATAAAGACGGCAATGCAAATCGTTTACAAAGTTAGTTCAACCTGCTCAAAGGTTAATTCAAAATCATGTTGTCAATCAACCGCACATCATTTAAAAAGGCAGCAACCAGCACGGTAATTTTTTGGTTACCATCCCAACTCTGTACAGGAGACAGGTCTGTAGCATCAGTTACTTCTAAGTAGTCAATATTGAAACCGGCCCCTGTAAGCATTTTTTTTGCCCGTGTTATTATGCCGGGAATGTCACCTGTCCGGAAATTTGCATTTATATACGACAAGGAGTTATAAATTGAAACTGCCTTTTTCCGTTCTTCCTTGTTTAACCGCATGTTACGACTGCTCATGGCTAACCCATCGGGTTCACGAAGAGTAGAACAGATGTGTATTGTTATTATAGCGTCTTTCTCTATTAGTTCAACCAGTTTTTTGATTACCATACATTGCTGGTAATCTTTTTGTCCCAGGTAAAGATTATCGGGGTTAACAATATCCAGCAGGCGATGCACCACCATGCAAACCCCCTGGTAATGTCCGGGACGAAACTCACCTTCAAGTCTTTTTTCCAGAAACCCAAGGTCATAATGAAATTCTGAAACGGCTTTGTTGGGGTATATTTCCGGCACATCAGGCAAGAAAAGGACATTACATTGTGCCATCTCAAGCATTTTTATGTCATTTTCAATTGTTTTAGGATATTTTTCATAATCTTTTGGGTCATTAAACTGCGTAGGGTTTACAAAAATGCTAGCTATGGTTATGTTATTTGCCTGAACGGAAGTGTTAATTAATGAAATATGACCGGGATGAAGTGCCCCCATTGTTGGAACAAATCCCAGTTTTGTCCCTTTTTTACGTTGAATATCAGCCCAATATGATAATTCTTTGGCTTTTCTAAAGATCAGCATAGCTGTTGCCTTGTTTATGCGAAACTGGTGAGATGTCCCAATTCGCTGTAAATTAATTAACTTTGCACCCCTTTACCTCAGGCAAGTTAAACAAAACGGGACGCCCATGTCAGCAAAAAAAAGAATTTTATTTATAGCTAATGAAATGTCACCCTACCTGGAGCTGACAGAATTCTCGGAAATAGTTAATAAACTGGCCATTAAATCGAACGATAGTGGTTTTGAGGTAAGATGCATAATGCCCCGTTTTGGCATTATTAATGAAAGAAGGCACCGTTTACATGAAGTGGTTCGTTTATCAGGAATCAACGTTTCAGTTGATAACGATGATATGCCATTGCAAATTAAGGTGGCCTCACTTCCAAGTGCCCGCCTCCAGGTTTACTTTTTAGACAACGAAGAACTGTTCAAAAGGAAGTTTGTTTTTCATGATGAAAATGAAAAATGGTTTGAGGACAACGACTTACGTACGGTTTTCTTTTGCAAAGGGGCGTTGGAAACGGTTAAAAAATTTGGCTGGCCCCCGGATATTATCCATTGCAGCGGCTGGATGACCGGCCTGATACCTGCATATTTAAAGACTGTTTATAAAAAGGAGCCTGTTTTTGCCCATAGCAAGATTGTATATACTGTCGGAAACAATACATTCAAAGAAAAACTGGGTGCTGGCTTCATTAAGAAAGCATTAATTCATGCTTCTTTAAAGGAAAAGGATCTTGAGTTATATAAAGACGGAACCAACTCTGCAATGTTCCGTGGCGGAGCTTCTTTCGCCGATGCCATTGCTTTTGGGGCAGAGAAGATTGATAAGAAGCTTGTTGAAGAGTTTACCAAAGTGAGAGGAAAGAAAACCCTGCCTTTTAATGCCGAAGGAGATTTAACAGACTATTTACAACTGTATAGCGACCTTGCATCTAAATAATTTCCCTCCGGAAAATACTATTGACTAACCCTGAATTAAACTTAGTTTGTGAATAACAAAAACCTGGTATTTAGTTTTGTTGCAATCATTTCGGTACTGCTTATTGGATTTGTTTCCTGCAAAAAAATTAATGAAGCTACAGAATTGGGGGGAGGGCTTATACCCCCGATAGACAATATTACCACTTTTGAAACCTATCTTGATATTGAGACAGATAACAAACT